>JAZBPC010000165.1:0-17814 GCA_036351455.1 Desulfuromusa sp. | reverse complement strand
TACCAAGCAGGATATTTGCCTTGATATCTCTTCTTATCAACTGTTTCCAAGTCGTAAACGAGGGACGTTAAAATAGCCGATGTTGTTGGTGTCAGTTTTTCTATGGATCTGAGCCAGAGCAGCTCATTTCCGATTTTTATAAGCATTTCGTGGGCTGAGCTACCGACCAGACCCGAAAGAGCCAGGGCATCTTTTCCAAATTGAGTTTTGCTTTGATCTGATTTCCATACCTTTTTCTTGATAGCACTATCGGTAAATTGAGCAATGTCAGCGGCATAATTGTTGAGAATTTGCACTGTTTCGGGCGTTTGTGCCAATTCTTTCGGCAGCAGGGCCAGATTTTTTGCCGCCCGTCTCAGCATCCACTCATCTCTTTTCAGGTACTTAATCACCTGCAAGACACTTTTTACATTTTCCTGATCATTTTTATCTAAGGTGTGAGCAATAAAGTAGTCCATATCACAGGCACCACCAAACAGATGGGGAAGTGTAAATGGGCCCATTTTGTGTCCATTTTTACCTGCGTATTCAGAAAAAACCATAGCTGGTTTTTGTTTATCCCGAGTAATGACTGCTCCATTTTCATACAAATGATTCATGCCATAGAGAGCTTTCCCTCCCTTGGTTATATATTTTTCTGCGTGGGCAGAAGAGTTGGAAAGATCCATGAGTTGCTTCCAGAATTTGCGCCCCTCAGGACCGGAAGCTAGGCTCTTGATTTGCTCATCGGTGATGAAATTGATTTCCAGTTCATTCATCTCTTCGGGAGTCAGATGGACGTTGCCTCTCCCTTCAGCAAAGATACGATAGATCTTATTTTGATAATCGCCAGCCCCCTGACCCATGACGACAAAATCGAGGTCACTCAGCCCCTCCATATAGCAACCTTTGAGTTTGAGCTGCACAATCGCATCCTGATTGTTTGCCGGGTAGTCATTTACAATCATACCTGGTCGACTGGCGACCCAATTTCCGGTACTACCGATACCAGCAATAAGAACATTCCCTCCAGCTTTTGCGATCGCATTGGTCAACACGAGGCGTTTCATTTTGCTGAGGGCCGTTCTATCTTCAGGATCGACAGATGACTTGTTGGCAATGGGGGCGTACAGATCTAAGCCGGAATAGGACAAGTCAAGTTGTTCTTCAGGAGTATTACTTTGATTAAAGTTCTGGATGATGTGGGCCAGATCGGAGGGTGTTCGACAAATGCCACTATCAGGAAAGAAAAAAAGGAGAAAAAACAGGAAGACAACGGTTGATAATTTGTATTGCAAAAAAGATAAGTACTTTCTTTGACAAATCATTTCAAGACCTTAAGGAATACTTTTTTCTTTGTCAAACAATAGTTTACAGCGTTGGAAGATTTTCCCATGAACAAGCGTACAATTTTTAGAGTATAATGCTTTTCAATCCTTGAAGGTGATCCTCAGTAGCCACTGAATTGAGCTATAAAAGTTGTGGTTAGCTTGTTTAACAATTTGAAATATAACAGCAAATGATTTTTTTAAAAGGCTAAGCGTGACGAAGGCATTTAAAATATTTGGGTTTTTATACTTTATTTTTAATTTTCTCATATTTATCGCCATCTTTATCCTGGCAATTTACACCTCTGTCAAATATCAGCAATTTTCATCAGGATGGATGCTCCTGCTCTTGCCAGGTATTGGAATGTTATCCGGATATTGGCTTCGTTCCGGTAAGTACGGTTGGTTAAGAAGCGTTATTATCGCGGTAAGCTTTGTTTTTACATTGGCTCTTCTGTTTATCGCTTTCGTTTCCGGGCCACAGTTAGACAAGTTGAAAGCTGAAAAATTCAAGCAAATGCATGCCGAGCAAGAAAACCAGCTCGATGAAAGCACAGATCGGCTGTTTCTTGGTGTGTATGGTGGCGATATCGAAATCGTTAAACAACAGTTGGCCAAGGGGGTGGATGTTAACGCCACAAATGAGACTGAGGATACGGCTTTACATGTGACACAAAATGCTGAGATTGCAAGGCTGTTGATTAAACATGGGGCCAATATTCATGCAAAGAATGATCTGGGAACGACACCAATATTTAATAAGGACATTGAAATAGCGGAAATACTTTTGGATGCGGGTGTTGATATCAATTCCAGAACTGAAAAAGGGAACACCCTGTTAATGCGTTATACGTACTCTGGGTATTTAGACGGGATAAAATTTTTGCTGGAGCGGGGAGCTGATGTCAATGCTTGCAATAGTGACAAACAAAATGCGCTGGATATTGCCGAGCATTTTCAACCCAATACCGACACCTTGAGATATCTGCAAAGCTTACACCTCAAGAAGTGCCCATAATTCTTACGGTTCCGGGACCTTTATGAAAACCTTTTTTAAACTCCTGCTGCTATGTGTGCTGATAACTATCATTGCCCTTGGCTTCCTGGGCTATCTTCACTTCTCTTCTCCGAAAACAGCGGAGATGAAAGAGTTCTTCTCGGAGCACCAAACAGCCTTCGAGCAAAAAAATGGGGTGATATTGGCCGCTTTATCACAAAGGACAGCCATTCATTCCGGGCCTGATGAGAAGGTGGGTTATCGGTGGCTGGAGATAGAGCCTCAGCCAGAGATCTACCGGGATGGAGATCCGCTTATAGTGAGATACTATACCCATATGCGCGGGATAGGAGTCGGTGCTTTCGGAACCGGAATCGCCTATCTGGATCCCAGTATACTAGAGAAGGTCTACCCAAATCTTGAAGCCATGGGTAACGATGCAAAAGAGGTCGAAGGGTTTATAGGCTACAGCCCTGTTTCTGGCAATTGGCACATCTTTTATTGGGAAGCGGACTGATTCTTTATCCTCCTTCTCATAGATCAGATAGAGATCCGGAGAGGCTTAATTCATAGCTGCCATTGGCTGCCTGACGTGTCCCTAACTTCAACAGGTCAAGAAGCATGGGATCAACAGTCGCTTCTGGCCGGATTTCCATCTTCATGTTCACCCGTGTCGTAGAGAGATCTCTCCCTAGCAGAAGGCTTCCTTTCCCGGTAACGGACAAATCTCCTCTGTCGGTTTTGAGGGAGATAATCTTAAAGGAACGCCCGCGGCCCGTGCCCTCGATGACAATATCCCCAAGATTGAGTGCCAATTTCAAGTCACCCTCTTTAGAGACGTTGACGTTCTTAAGTGTCAACGTCAAAAGGCTATCGGAAGTTCTCTTCAAGGGAACGACACTCGACAACGTCATTGTCTCCAGTTGCCCGGATAGTGTCATGGCCTGGTCTTTTTGCGACAGAAAGGCAAGGTTAAGTTGAGATGCAACCAGGTTTAAAGTGCCATCCCGAGAGATATCTGCTGTTAATGTCCCATCAAATAATTGCATATCCAGTTGCGCGCCTGGATTTGTTGAAAGCAAAGACAGCCATTGAGGAGAAAGTTTCAGAGAGTTAATTGAGATAGCCGGCCACAAAGTGTTTTTTGGTTGAATCAGTAGGTCCGAACCATAAATGCTCAAGAAACCTATGTTGATATCGCCTTGAGCTATCGAAACATCTCCCTGCGTTTCGATAGCGGTGATAATCTTTTGCTTGATTTTCAGCGCTGGGAAGGAAAACAGAAATCCCACAAACAACCCAAAAGAAAATAAAACAAGAGTGGCTACAGCTATTTTTGATTTACTGAATAATTTTGATATCGACGGTTTCATGTTGAGTTCTTATCATAGACTGAGACTGTCATTGTCAGATCGAGCTGAGACGAATTGTCAAATCTTTGCTTAAGCCGGAAATTTTTTACCTGCATGTGGCTCTCAGGGGATTCAATTTCCCAAAGTAGCTGCAATACCTGCGCAAGTAATAATTTCTCAAGTTTTATGTCGAGATTATCGACACGGATATCGCCTTGTACCTGTGGCGGCTGTGGTCGAATGTAACTCAGATTTTCTCGACTGACGATATTGGACGCCAGCCCTTCCACTTTTGCAAGGGGGGACAGCGGGCCTTTGTTCCCCATGCTTTTCTGGACACGAGCAAATTGCTTTTGTAAAGACTGATATTCAGCCTGCAGGCTCCTGACTTCCTTCAGCTGGGATTGCTTGACCGCGATCTTTTTATCAAGACGCAGCAATGCGTTATGATACGGCTGATAGATTCCGTAGAAAATAATCGTTGCCAGGATGACGGCTATACCAACAAGTAAATATATTTTTTCACGTTTTTCCAGTTGATCAATACGATTGAACACAATGATTTCCTACCTAGTTTGGGACAAGGTCCAGAATGAGTCGAAAGTTAATTTTATCCCCTTTGAGAGCCATTTGCGCATCAGCCACCTGGACTTGTTCCACAAGAGGCGAGTTCCCCAACTGTTCTGTTGCCTTGTTGATTGCATCAAATGACGGTGCATTACCATTCACCTTGACTTCACCCGATCCTATACTCAGTTCTTCAACTTCGAGTTGCAGGTTGTCTGTCGACTCAGAAAGAAGCTTCAATATTGACAGGACCTGAGGTTGAGAGCCACCAATGAAGGTTATATTTTCACGCAATTCTCTGATACTGCTGGTCATTTGTAAAGGGATGTCAACGATTGTTGTCGTTGCAGGAAATGTTTGTCGAAACAGTTGTGTCATCTCCCCTTGCAGCATATTTGCCTGGGTTGCTTTGCTACGGTACTGGATAATAGCAGCCGCAGCGACTATTACGAGACTGATCATGGTCAGCCCGGCCGCAATCCACAACGCCCTTTTCAGCTTCTGCCACTCTCCCTTTAACGCATACTCTCCACTGCGAAAGTTGAATGATTTCAGATCGTCTGTCCCCGCAGCTCTGTATGCCAATGCCGTCGCATGAAAATAAGCCGGAGGGACAGTTTCACCGGCGAGTCTCAAAGAAAGCTCTTTAGCGTCATAGCCCATTTCATTCAGCGATTTTGCGAGCATTTCGATGTCACAATCTCCAACGATAAAAACAGGAAGTGCCTCGTCTTTATCGCTCGTTGTCAAAGCTTGAATGGCTCTCGAAAGACTTTGAATGTCACCATTGTCTTTAGGCTGGATCTTTTTGGGAATTAGCTGATAGCCATTCAGCTCTCCAGATTGGATGTGGCTGATGATTGTTTCTTGAGGGTTGACCGCGATCAAAAGAGCATTTTTGGTGCTTTCAGCAACAAGATGCACCTGTGAAAATGGGGGTAAGTCCAGTATGTGCAGTGGGATTTCAGCGATTTGTGCCGCACTGAGAACCTGATCCACCGTTTTTTTGGGAATCGCAGCAGCTGTTACTTTGGATAACCCATCGGTTGTCTTAGAATTTATAATTGCGCTGGTCAGACAGTCTTCGACAGAGACCGGAATCTGCGAGCTCAATGAGAAGGGCACCGCTGCAGCAATTTTTTTGGTATCCCGGAACGGGAGCTCCAGCATACGGACATAAGCTGATTTAGCTGGTAACGCTGCTGCTATTCGGTCTCCTATGCCTAAGTGACCCCCAACATTGCCGTATAACTCTGCAAGTTGATCTGATAATTCTTCGCACTGGCTGCTAAAAAAACGAATATTTTTCAATTCATTCTTTTCGTATTCCAGCAGAGTTAAATAGCTGCAGCTGCTTCCAATATCTAAGCCGAGAAATCTTTTTTTCATTGCAGTTAAATTTTCCTTATGTAAGACAAATTATTAGTTTTTTTGTCAAACAGGGTTTCAAGTGAACATCGTCCATCATTAATAATGGCCTCAGAAGTAATTTTGTAATAGTCACTTGTCGTCCCAAGAAGTCTTTGGTTTGCCAGAGTTTTCAGCAAACTGAATTGATCGTCTGCCAGTAAATCCTTCAAGCTACTGATATTTCTGATAGGCGCTTCTTGTCGACTTGCAAGGATAAGCTCAACAGTTTGTTCGCCAACCTTTGAACTGAGAGAGCGAAGCACTTCGCCTTCGGCAGTGTTGATATTTATCTGTTTACTGTCCGTGGCAGATAAATATGGGCTGATCATTTGAAATATTTCTTTTGTAAATCCCTTCACAATCAAAAGTTCCTCAAGGGATTCCAGTGGGCCGTTTTTGCATGCATACGGCATTGCCAAGCTTTGGTAATACAAATCTTCGGCCCCAATGACCGGGAGTTCCAGATCATCTGTTTGAATCAGTGTAAAAGGGTCATCTCCACTATCAAGCCAATCTATAAGGGCTGCAGTTAACTCAGCAGGATCAGCAATCTCCAGCGCTACCAGCAAACGATAGAAGCGGTCGACAGCAACCGTTTGCGGATTATTTCCGATCACCAGAGAGTTGACGGCTAATTTTCCATCTAAATCTTTGATCTCTAAAGAAACAAAGCCTTCTCCAACGGGATAATTACTGATGCCTCCGCTCCAAATTTCGGGAGGGGAGTCATACTCGTTGTTATCAGATAAAAGTAGCCTTTGTCCTGCGGTTATGCCGCCACGAGCGAGAAAGTAGGCTCTGTATTATCACGAATCGTTTCTGTCAGACGCTGCTCAATGAGTGTGGAATATGACAGTTCCATAAGGATTGATGTGAGCAAGGTCACAACAATTAAAACCAGGAGCAGGGCCATACCCTTTTCGTTGTTTTTATTTTTCATCGCTGTGCGCCGGGAACTTGAATGCCGTGAGAAACGGTGTCTCTTCTCCATTCTTATCATATGCCGTGATCAGGACTTCCAGCATGTCAGGCAGGCCCTGAAGTTTTTCATCCCACTGGTCCTGCCAGGTGTTTTCTGAAAAATAACGAACCCTTAAATTTTTTATCCCGGTTGCCATGCGCATTGCCGGAAAATCCTGAAGACTCATGCTTCCCAAAAGTGGTTTTTCTGTGCGCATGATAACATAGCTGCCATCTTCCCTCTCTCGATCCGCAACCAGTTCATACCTGACGGAAACAAATCTTATCCCATCAATATTTAAAGAAACGGTGGCTGTGGTACTCAGCTCAAAGAAAACCAGCCCTTGATCATTGAAACCACCTTTCAATATGTTGGCATCATCGATTTTATGAACGTAAACACCATGTGTTTCACGCCCGATTCTGTCGAGGACAACACGAGCTTGATGGTAGGTTTCACTATTTTGATCAAGCTTGTCTTTGGTTGAGCTGATAGATGTAAAAATCCCATATATCGATGAAATCGCAATGGCAAAAATGCTGATTGCAACCAGAACTTCCACCAGGGTAAATCCCTTGGATCGTTCTGAGAGAGATCGATCAAAAAATGAAAGAATCAATGGACACAAACTCATTTTTCTCTCTATCTCCCCACAGAACATCAACCGTTACCATCCGAACAGAGGCCAGTGGAGTCTCTGAAAAACTGGTTTGCCACTTGTATTGTTCGAAGGGTTCCTCAAAAACACCCTGATCGGCCTCCTGGGGCAACTCCTTTGCTGATGAGGATTCCACTTCACTCATTTTATGCTGAGCCAACAAAGTTGCCTGGGTCACCCGTTGTAGATGCCCGTGGGTTGCAATTGTACGAATATTGAGTGCTTGAAGAGAAATCAAAGCAATACTGATGATGGCAATAGCGATCATGACTTCAAGAAGAGTGAAGCCAGCGGAACGGGATCTTCTGGGTGTTCTGATTTTATGAGCTAAAAAAGATAACGACATAAATTTCTTTCACCACAATGAATGTATTCGCCTGCCAGAGAGTCAAAACTCTCGATACCCATCATAGGTTTCACTATGACCCGTTATTGGGTTCACCTTTACGGTCAGGATTTTATTGTCTGCACTGCGAAGATGGACAGTTGTTTCCTCAATCCATCCTGATGGCAATATCCGTACAGTCACTTCACCCTGGCTGAAAGTGCCCCGGCCGGAAACGGTAATATCCATAAAACGGATGTTTTGCTTCAACTTTATCTCTTCAGGGATCCTTTCCACGGTCAAAATGCTGCCATCAACCTCCAAAACCACGCTCCGATAGGTGCCGTTGTCCAGGTTGTAGATGATACGGTGTTCCCTGGATGAGAGAGCGGATTCATTAAAAAGGTATTTAATCGTCCAAGACAATCTCCTTGCGGAATGTTGAAGCTCACCTTCTCCAATATGAGAAAAGCGGGGGATAGCAATGATCGAAAACATGCCAACCAAAAAAAGGACGATTGTCAGCTCCAGAAGGGTAAAACCGGAAGCTTTATTAGAGTTCCCAGCTATTGATGTCAGCATCAACCCCTTCGCCTCCCGGCTCTCCATCGGCACCGTATGAGATTATGTCGTAATCTTTACTATGTGCTCCTGGGGAAAGATAAAGATAGTTTCCTTCCCATGGGTCCAGAGGAACTTTTTTCAGATAGCCGCCATCAGGGTATTTACTCGGAATCCGTCCGGTGTCCGGAATAGTGACAAGGGCACTGAGTCCCTGATCTGTGGAGGGGAAAAATCCGTTATCTAATTTAAACATCCCTAACGACTCCTCAAGACCTTTAATGTCGAGCTGAGCTTTGGTTATCTTTGCCTGGTCAGGACGGTCCAGAAGTTTTGGGACCACAATTGAGGCCAATATTCCCAGGATGACAACAACAACCATAATCTCAATAAGTGTAAATCCCTGGATATCTTTAAATCGTTTTTTCATTGAAAATCCTTTCCAGTATTTTAGAATCCCTGGCTCGCTTCAAACAGTGGAAGCAGTATTGCCAGAACAACAAATCCAACCACTCCACCCATCACCAGAATCAAGATGGGTTCCAGGAGTGAAAGGAGGCTGGTTATCGACAAATCGGTTTGGTGGTCATAGGTGTCCGCCAGGCGGGTCAGCATCGGTTCCAATTGGCCACTTTTCTCCCCGGCAGCGGTCATTTGAGCAACCATTGGCGGGAAAACACCCGATTCCTTGAGACTTTTTGCCAGCGAGCCCCCTTCTTGAACCTGGCGACGGGCCTGATCAATCGCACTGCTGAGGACACTGTTTCGCAGCAGGGCTTTAGAAATATCAAGAGCTTTAAGGAGTGGTACGCCACTCTGTAATAATGTTCCTAAGGTGCGGGAAAACCAGGCCGTTGCAATCAGCAAATTCAATCGCCCAAAGATCGGAATCTTAAGCAGCATGCTGTCGGTCTTATACTTTCCTGCGGGTGTATTGCGATAGCGCTGCAATGCGAAAAATGCTGCAATTATGAACATAAGAAAGACAATCCACCAGCTTTTTACCCCTTCACTCAAAGTAATCAAAAGCTGTGTCGGCCACGGCAGAGCGCGGTCAAGTTCAGTCAGCATGAGAGTTATTTTCGGAACGACAAAAACAAAAAGAAACGTCAATACTCCAGAGCCAACCAGAACCATCAGAATCGGATATGCCGTAGCTGCCTGTATTCTTGATTTGATGCGTGCCTGCTCATCAAGAAAGTCTGCAAGTTGGAGGGTGACCTGATCCAGCGTTCCGCTGCTTTCGCCAACCTGTATCATATTGACATAGAGGTCAGGAAATGCCCGGAGATGTCCCTTCATCGCTTCGTGCAAGGACGATCCCTGGAGAATTTTCTCGCGAATTGTCATCAACGTGTTGCTGATGACAGGCTGATCCGTCTGTTCACCAAGAGTCAAAAGGGCTTCATCCAGCGAGATCCCAGCACTGAGTAACGTTCCCAGTTGACGCGTCATTGCCGCCAGTTCCGCTGAAGAGACCTTACGCTTGATGCCGAAGGATTTAAACCACCCGGATGATGAAGATTGTGCAAGTTCCGTGAGGTTGGTAATGAAAATACCCTGTTGTGACAGTTTCTTCACAACAGCTTTACGACCACTCCCATCAGCCTTGCCCGAGATTTTGTGACCCTTGGCATCAAACCCTGAATACTCAAAAAAAGGCAACTCAGACCTCCTCCTGGGTCACACGAAGCACCTCTTCAAGGGTTGTTTCTCCCTGCAGAGCCTTAGCCAGCCCTGCAGAACGAAGGGGCTGCATCCCTTTTCGTTTCGCAAGTTTGCGGATACTTGCGGCATCTTTATTTTTCAGCAGAAGGTCTCGGACGTCATCATCCATTTCCATCAATTCGTAGATTCCTGTACGTCCCCAATAGCCAATCTGCATACAGTGATCACAGCCACGGCCACTATAAAAAACAGGGTTGGCGGGTAAGCCCTCATCTTTTAATTCTTCTAACAGTTCCGGGGGGGGGATAACCTCTTCACGACAATGAGGGCAGATTTTTCGCACCAACCGCTGGGCCATAACGCCAACGATACTTGATGCAGCCAGGAACGGTTCAACCCCCATCTCCACCAGTCGGGTTAAAGCCCCTGCAGCATCATTTGTGTGCAGAGTTGAAAAGACCATATGTCCAGTCAGGGCTGATTGAATAACAATTTCTGCCGTTTCCTGGTCACGAATTTCGCCGACCATGACAATATCAGGGTCCTGCCGTAATATCGATCTCAGCCCATTAGCAAAGGTGAGGTCGATTTTCGAGTTGACCTGAAGTTGACCGACACCTGAGAGTTGATATTCAATTGGATCTTCGACAGTAATGATGTTTTTTTCCAGGCGGTCCAAACGTGTCAGCACTGAGTAGAGCGTGGTTGTTTTTCCTGATCCCGTTGGCCCAGTGACCAGAAAAACTCCATGTGATTTATTGATCATATTGACGACCCGATTTAGCTGGTTTTCTTTCAGACCAATCTCTTCTAAAGTCAGGACGCTGGAGGCCTTATCGAGTAATCTCAAGACCAGCCGTTCTCCAAATGCTGTCGGCAGAGTCGACACCCTGACATCAATATCCTGCCCTGCTATCCGGACCCTGAGCCGACCATCTTGCGGTAAGCGCTTCTCAGCGATATTCAGCTGAGACATGATTTTAATCCGTGAAACAATCCCGGCGTGGGCTTTAAACGGGGGGTTCAGGACGTTGTAAAGGATACCGTCAACCCGATAACGGATCATCAGCTTATTTTCAAAGGGTTCAATATGGATATCGCTGGCGCGCTCTTTATATCCCTGAGTTATCAGGCTGTTGACAAAGCGAATAATTGGCGCTTCATCGGAGGTGTCGAGTAAATCTTCCGGTTCAAAATCCTGAACCAGATCTGTCGAGTGATCACCTTCAATTTCTTCGATGACATTGTAGGATTCACCGGCTTTATTTTCGTAACTTTTATTGATGGCTTTAAGTATTTCGGTGGCTGTGGCCAGGCAAGGTTCAATAACTTCACCCGTCAATGTGCTCAGGTCGTTGAGCAGTGATGAGTCAAGAGGGTCAGACAAAGCAACGAGAAGACGCTCCTCAGATCGCTTGATCGGGTAGAATGTTTTATCTTTGGCATACCCGATTGGAATGATGGCCAGAAGGCTTTCCAGGCCCGTCTGCTCGGGTAGCTCTTGATAGAAATTGAGACTTAGCTGTGTCGCCAGAGCCTCAGCAAGAATGGTCTCAGTAATAACTTTCTTGCTGGATAAAATTTCCCCCAGCCGCAAACCATTTTGCTGTTGCTCGGTCAGTGCTGTGTCGATATCTGTCTCAGCAACGGAGTGGTTTTTCGTTAATATTTCTCCCAGTCGCTGCCAATTATTATTTCTCAAAACCTGAACTCCACCACTTAATGCTCAATTTTTAGTTCCCAGCTTCAACACGAGGCTCTCATCAGGGAGAGTGGCTAATTGTTACTCTCGGGAGAAACCTTTAAACCCGTCTCCTGAGTGTTGATTGAGTCCGAAACTTGTTTGGAAAAAGTATCTTGTAAGTCTTCAGGGATGAACTGTTTGGCTGATGCTTTATTTTTTGAAGTAATTGCAAGCAGATCTTCCGGGTTATTGATAATGGTCGGAGTGATGAAAATCAACAGGTTGGTTTTCTGATCAGTCACACTGGTGTGCTTAAATAACCAACCCAAGCCAGGGATGTCTCCCAGCAGAGGCACCTTTGATACCGTCTCTTGCGAATTGGTGCCAATCAGGCCTCCGAGAACAACAGTCCGTTGGCTTTGTGCCAGGATGGTGTTTTGGATCTGCCGTTTTGTCAGTGTTGGGCCAACCTGGTCGACATCGCCGACACTGGTTGAAGCGAGGTCGGTGATTTCCTGAAAGATATCAAGTTTAACCAGATTGTCCTCTATAATCTGCGGGGTAAAGCGAAGCGTTAATGCCACATCTTTACGCTCTACAGAGACGGATTGGGAAAGACTGCTGCTGTCGGTCAAACGCTCCGTGATAATTGGGACATTAGAGCCAACAATAATGGTTGCCTCTTTGTTATCCGAAGTCAAAAGGCGTGGTGCCGAAAGAATATTGACATCACCGTTTTTCTCAGAGAGATCTATTAATGCCGAGATTGCAGGAACGGTGACGGGGTTACCATCGAGACCGGTGACCGTGATCGGGTTGAAAAGCCCTCCCAATAAAATGCCATCAATGGTTTGCGAAAGCAGGCTCGGAACGCCGCTGCCTGAGTCGGCCAGACTGCCTAAATTGGCGGCTCCAGTGTTGAGATTACTGGTACCGAAAGCCAGGCTGTCACTGCCCAGATCAACCGCTCCGGAAAGAGACGCACCCAGTTCCCTGGTGGCTGCCATGGACACCTCAAGGATCAACGCTTCGACGTAAACTTGTTTTCTCTTGATATCAAGGCCCTTGATGATTTTTTTCATAACATTGTAGTCAGCATACTGAGCGTTAATGACGAGAGAATTGGTCGGTTTGTCTGCCGTAATGGTGACAGGAGTCGAAGAAAACGGCGTCGTGTTATCTGTCGCTCCTTTGGCTTGGGTTTTTATTTCGGCTTTGATTCCGGTTAAAATCTGGTTGAGTGTCTCTGCCAAAGTGGTCGCGTCAGCATTTTCAAGGCTGTAGATATTGATATTCGATTTTTCTTCTGAAGTTTCACGGTCCAGCAGGGGGAGCAAGCTTTTTATTTTCTCCAGACTTTCATCATCCGCCAACACGATCAAAGAATTTGTCCGGGGATAGGGGATAACCTTGCTGTTCGTCCCTGCAGAGATGGAAACATTGCTCTTTTTGCTAGTTCGGGTCGAGATGGTTTTTTCCGCAAGGACTTCAATGCAGATATCAGCAACTTCTTTGGCGTCCGCATATTTCAACTGGAACGCCACCAGATCTCCTGATAAGTCGGGTTGATCCAGTTGTTTCAATATTTTGACCAAGCGCTCAATCGTGGCTGCACTTTCGGTCATAATAAGAGTATTCGTTTTTGGATAAGCAATAATGTTACCCGTGGCAGGCATCAATGGCGCCAGAACTGACTTTGCCACAGTGTCAACATCAAGATAATCGAGTCGCACCAATCGGGTAATAAACTGTTCAGTTGCAGAACCCGAGCTTGAGTATCGTAGCGGCAGGTTTTCCTGCTTGGCATTTTTGACGGAAACAATTTTATTCACTTTTCCCGAGGGAATCAGAGTGTAACCTTTAACATTGAGGACCGTCAGGAAGAGCTGATAAATTTCATCCAGAGTCATCACTTCAGGGGTGATAATGGTGACCTTCCCTTTGACCGTATCGTCGAAAAGAAAGTTTTTCCCTGTCAGTTCACTTATCGTTTTTATCAGCTCTGTTAATTCGATATCTTTGATATCCAATGAAATACGATCCTCAGACGGAGTCGCTGCATTGGCTTCAATGAGAAAAGGGCTAACAAAAAGACAAATCAGAAGTGCCAATAAGGTCAGAGTATTTGAGATTTTCAAGGAATTCTCCTAATTCAGCTCGTAAGTAAAAGTCATTGCTTCGCCCTTGCGTTCGACAGCCAGGTTGATCGTTCTTGCTTCCCGCAGCTGCTGAAAAACCTGAAGCCCCGACTCTGGTCCATCTAAGGGGATGTCGTTGATATTCAGAATGACATCGCCGCGTTTCAGTCCTAACTTATTTAAAATAGATGTACGTTTAAGTCTGCGAATGATAAAGCCATCTGTTTTGCCATCTGTGATCCGCGGCTGCATCAGTGCCAGGCGCAATTCCGCAGGAAGGTTTTCTCGTGTTGCTTCAGCCGTTTTCTGCGGCACGATCCAATGCCTGTCATCAATCTTTTTTACCTCTCCGGTATCCGAAGCGTTTTTCACGACAGGACGTGACGCCTTAGCGTTATCGTCTTCAACGATTTCGACCTCGCTCAAACTTTTGTCCCGTTCTCTGATCTGGATATAATTTCTGAAAATTTCTTCAATAGTACCACCATCAGGAAGCTGTTCTCCCAGATGGAAGATGACAAATTCACCCTCCGACTGCATTAACGCCAGAGAATTTTCCCCGGCAACGACAGTCCCCAGGAGGGTCCGATTGAAATTTGCAGAGTTTCTGGCCGCTGTAGCTGATTCCACAGCCGTTGCATCTTCATCTTCTCCCAGATCAATGGTTGCAGAATTTGAGCGGCTTGCTGGATCAAACAGATTGCGTTGTAAAATTAAATTAAGCTCGGCTGGAGTGAACGATTTCACCTTGTCCAGCTGCTGCGAGACAGAACGGTTCGAGCTGTTTTCTTCCCAACCCATGTTCGCGTCTAGCCAGGCACCACCCAATAAACCACAGGACAGACCCAGAATGATGACAAGAAACAGGTTAATATGCACATAGTATTTCTGGTAAAATGTGAGCATTGTTGCAAAAACCTTTTTTATCTTCCCTCTCCAGGAAGAAGGTGTTTATGACGTTCAGTCAGTAGCCGCTTCACCGAGTAAAACGGAAGCAGCTTATCATATCAAATTACTGGGAGATAACTTAAAATTTGCTTGACTCTTTTCCTTGGAAATTTTTTAGCGGCCCCTGAGGCTGTGTAAAAGATTACCCACCCGGGGCATTTAATTCAAATAAATCGCCGTCATAATTGAGGATAACTGATGTTGATGTAATTTCCTCAACGCTTAACTCATTGTCAATACTATCGTTCTCACGCAGTATCTGACCATTAATCCGCACCAGCCTTCTGGCCGGGGTTGAGTTGTAAAAATGCAATGATATTTTCAATGGTGGTAGCTTCTGCTTGATCATAAATGGGAGCTCCAAGTAGTTTTGTAGCGGCTCCTCGATATCTTTGTCCTCTACGGCCTGCGAAGTCTGTTGGACCGTTGCTGCAGGCTCTATCTTGGCCTGCTGTATCGGTCTTCTGACCGGAATCGGCGGATTGATTTGATTAATTTCACTTTCAACGTTGACACTGTTCTTGCTGTCAATACCAGGACGCTGGCTATCGTCAGGTGGTATTTCCCTTATTTTTTCCGCTGGGGGCAGCAACGTATCCTTAACCATAAGGGGTTGGTGGCGTACCGGCGCAATTTTTTCGTTGTCTAAAAGGTTGTCGCTTTTTGCCAGCTCAACGCGATTCTCCGGTTGAGGCTTTTGCATGTAACCTAACCAGCCTCCCAAGAGCAGAGTTCCCAGTAAAACTGTCACCAGGGATAAAACTTTCAATTTTCCGTTTCGGCTACGCCGTTTCAAGATGAGAATCTGCTTCTTTATTTTTATATTTTCACCATCAAAACTCTTGTTTTCAGCTTTTTTAAGTGCATTGAGGATGTAGGACATCAGTTGGTTTCTCCCACGTCAAGTCTTGGGCCTGGGGTTTCATTACTCTGGTTGAGTTGAATGATTGTTTGCGCCCCTAAGACACCATCAGGAACCAGATCCGAAGTGAACTGAAAGCGTTTTAGTGCGCCAAGCAACGCCCCTTCCAGCCGTGTTTCATTTCCCTTAGGCAGGTAGAGACCTTGTTTTTCCAGGGCTGAAGCTAACCAGCCCACCATCTGTGACTGCTGCCCGGGGTGAAGTAATCCGGAAAAGCCAGGCGGAGTTTTCCACAAAAGGAAATACTCACCAAACCAACGGTTCTCCAAGGCATCCGTGTCAAGTTCTATGCGACTGTCACCGACAAGAAATGTGGCTTCATGGCCATTTAATTTTTCCATGAGGATGAAAAAAGGGAAACCCTTGTTGTCGTAAAGGGTCAGGATTGCGGGCCTGTTAAACTTCTGTATGCTCTCAAAACTTCCGTTTCTTTTCAGACATGCAAGTCCTTTATTCCCTGCAAAAAGACATGGATCACTTTCCCCCTCAGGGTAATCCAGCATCCACAGGGCGGCAAGGTCAGTGAAAGCACTCTCTAAACTATTTCCAAAGCCTAAGCCTTCAGGCCATACGCTGGGCAACTTTTCCGGTTCAGGTTGCATCTCTATAGGGGGTGGCGCTGTGACAATTGTTTCTGTTACTGGAGTCGTTGGTGCCGGATTAATTTCCTGGACAGTTTCGTGTTGCGGAGTGACATTGTTGGCGTTGAAGTTGGGGGCGATAAAAGCAGAACCAACAACAAAGATCACTGCTGAAAAGATAACCGCAAATAACCACCATGGTTTGTAGCTTTTTGAGGGGAAATCAAAAGTTTCTCTGCTCGCCTGCTTCACAACCCCTCGGGTGACCTGTTCTTCCAACTCGGTATAAGCGCCAAGGAGTGCTCGATCACAAAGCAGATTGATCAGGCGGGGAATTCCACCGGTCAGCTTAAAAATCTTTTGAATCGCAGCATCCGTAAAGAGAGACTTTTCGCCGCCAGCGATACTGACCCGGTGTAAAATGTAGAGAGCCGTATCCTCCTTACTCAATGGGCCGAGATGGTATCGAGCGGTAATACGTTGCGATAGCTGACTCAATTCTGGCTTGCGAATCACATCTCTGAGTTCAGGTTGCCCAAGGAGAACAATCTGCAGCAATTTATGTCGACTGGTTTCGAGATTTGTCAAAAGGCGTAATTGTTCCAAGACATCACTTCGCAAGTTTTGAGCTTCATCAATGACAATAACGGTTTTCTGCCCTTGTTCATTGATCTGCAGTAAATGTCTGTTGATAAGGTCGATCAGGTCCTTTTTTGAGCTTTTTTGCACTCTTTCGATCAAAAGTTCATCACAAATAGATTCCAGCAGTTCCACAGCGGTAATTTTCGGATTGATAATAAAGGCAAACCTGATTTCAGGGGGGGCCTGCTGGAACATGCATTTGCAGAGAGTGGTTTTCCCGGTACCGATCTCGCCGGTCAGCAAGACGAATCCCCCTTCAGTTTGCAGCCCGTAGAGCAGGTGTGCAAGCGCTTCCTGATGGCTCTCACTCATGTAGAGATAGCGAGGGTCCGGAGCGATAGAAAAAGGTTTTTCACTGAGCCCAAAATATTCAGCGTACATCAATTTCCCCAATATTTTCAGCTGTTGATATGCAGCCAGGAAGCAACTGCATCAGAAATGAATAACTCTTTTTCCTGATTGAAGTGTTTCAGCATACCCTGAGCCTGAAAGAAAAAAAAGGATCAAAATAAGGTTTTGATATGACCACACCACTAGAAAGTCTATGTTGACAGAAGCAAAAACTGGTGCTAGCTTCATCCCGAACCAAGATAAGAAAGAGTGATCATTCTTTCTTGTATTTGATAATAAATCACATTGCAGATTAAATCTACCTCTGGCCTGTTTTTTTACTAAGGATCCTACGATGGAAAAACGCAAAATAAATCCGCAAAAAAAAATGGACCAGGTTATTTGTGCCGCTCGAAAGTTGTTTGTTGAAAAAGGCTACCGTGGGGTTGCAATCCCGGAAATTGTCAAAGAGTCTGGGGTGAGTGTCGGGGCCATTTATCTTCATTTTGGCAACAAAGAAAAGCTGGCAGAAACTGTGTATGAGAAAACCCTGCAGCAATTTATGGAGCTATTCTCTGCGAAGTTGGCCGATAAAAAAAGCGTTCAAGATAAATTAAGAGCTTTTGCCGAGCTGGTTTTTGAAATCACGGAGGAAGATTCCGAAATGATGGAATACATGCTGTCAGTGCGCAAAGAAATTCGCTCAAAGTTACTTTTCCCCTTGTGTTCAAGCGACGCTTTTATCAGTGTGCAAAAGATTATT
>JAZBPC010000164.1:0-2076 GCA_036351455.1 Desulfuromusa sp. | reverse complement strand
CTCACGCTTTCACCGACAAAATCGACATATAGTTTCTCAATCCAGCCGTCGAATTTTAGGTTAACGGCGTAAATCCTTTTCTCGTCGTAGGTCACCGTCCCCAGGGCACGGATCGATTTTCTAAGTTCCATCCGTTTAACTGCCGCTGTCCTCACTCCCATGTTCTGTAAAGTACCCGGATCAATTCTTATGGTCGACGCTGAAACTTTCTCTCCGTCATCTTCCTGGTAAACGGGAACCAGATCCATCCCCATAGGAGATTGTCCAGGCTCATTGCGGATATAAGTAGGGTCCATGGGCGCTGCCCAATACTTGATTACCTTGCCATTCTTCGGATCGACATCGCCCGCCTTCAGCCCTGCCACAGTCTCCGAAAAGGTTGCGGAAAACATAAAATATGCTGCAAGCACTGCTACGAACATTTGTTTCATTTCAGGTTCTCCAGAGAAGACAGATTCGTACCAATAAGCTCTTCCAGTTCTGCCATCTTCTTATAGATTTGATATTTGTAACGCTCCGCTTTCAGCTGAATCCGTAACAACTGGATGCGCGCCGAAAGCATGGTGTTAAACTCGATTTTACCAACTGAATATGCCGCCAGGGAAGCGTCCGCCAGATTGGCAGCCTGCACGGAAAGTTCTTTGCCCATGAGGGAATAACTGTCTTTTGCTCCCTCTATTTCCGCCAGCACTCGCTCAATACTATGGGGCAGGGTCTGTCTTAGCCCCAGCAACGATTTTTTAGCTGCGGTAAGACGTTTTTGGGCTGCAGCAAGCTTACTGTCCTGGCTGGTGGACTGCCAGAGCGGTATGGTCAACCCCAGCGTTGCCGAAACAAAATCGGGATGGTCTTCACGGTCCCCGTAGGCTAACCGCAGATCGAAATCTGGCAGATACGCCTTTTCTGCCAGTTGCACTTCCACTTTGGCCCGATCAATTGCGACCTTTCTGGCTTGAAGGAGTGGGTTAAGCTGTATTGAAATCCTGTTGAGTAGGACCCGCTCAGGAATGTCAGCAGGTTCCTCTACAGACAAAGGACCTTTATCTTCGAAAAGCCCCCCTCTGTTCAACAGGGTGCCGATTTGAGCACGGACTACCCGTTCACGGCTCTCTAAATTTACGCGCTCATCTATCAGTTCAGAGTGTTTTACCTGTCCTGCCAGGATGTCCTGTTGTAAACCTTCACCGGTTCCATAACGGGCTTCAGCTACTCGAAGCACCTGAAGAACAATGGTTTGAAGATTATCATTAATTTCGAGAGCTTTGCCCACAAACCCGAGGTCGTGCCAGGCATCGGCCAAGTTCCTAGCTATCTCAAGTCTTTTAGTGCGTACTTGAAAATCAGCTTCCAGAGCTTTTAGTTCACTTGCCTGCTGCCGAAGATCAAGGGTTCCAAACCAGGGAAATTTCTGCGACGCAAACAGCTGTTTTTGAGTCATCGGTTCCTGATCAAAATCAAAGGTATCAACGGGGAGATTCAATATTCCGATTCCAACCACCGGATCCCGCAATGAACCAGAGAAAGGTGCCTCGGCACGAAGAGCACGAACATTCTCTTCCATGCTTAACAGCCCCTCATTGTTATCGTAAGCTTCATCTAAGAGGGTGCTGAAACGAGATGCCCCAAACGATGGGGAAACGATCAACAGCAAAGCAGCTGCGACAAACAAAGCACAGAGTAGACTTCTGCAAATATAACAGAATATCTTTTCCTGCCCGTATCTAAACGGCTTAGTGCCATTAGGAGAATACATTTGTCCAATTTGTTTCATTTTCATTTTCTCTCAATCACTCCAGCATCATAAAATACCGAATAATGGGACTACACTGATGGTGTGACCACACATTGAAACCGGCAAAAAAAGGACTGTATCAATAAGAGAACCAAACAATGGTACGCAGAGCAATACGCGCCCCCATGGCCATTAATTGGGGTCCATCAGTCGTGTTTACGGACCTATCAGACCCCAAAAAGCTAGGAGTAGTGAATCAAATGAGGAAGGAACAATTGCGGAGATAAGCTGGTGCAGAAGGTAATCGAGGCGGCGGCACCCCGGTACGGTGAGTTCCAAGTATT
>JAZBPC010000163.1:0-3786 GCA_036351455.1 Desulfuromusa sp. | reverse complement strand
GCAGCAGGTCTTCGCCATGGTCCGTCGGGTTGCTCCAACGCACGCAACGGTGTTGATCGGTGGAGAGAGCGGTACGGGCAAGGAATTGGTCGCCCGGGCGATCCACCACGGCAGTGAGCGGTCATCCAGACCTTTTGTGCCGGTCAATTGCGCAGCGATCCCGCGGGAATTACTGGAGAGCGAATTGTTCGGTCATCTAAAAGGATCCTTTTCCGGGGCTGTCAGGGATCACAAAGGAAAGTTCGAGCAGGCCGATGGCGGAACCCTGTTTCTCGACGAAGTCGGGGAAATGCCACTCGATCTTCAGCCGAAGCTGCTGAGAGCTCTGCAAGAGATGGTGATAGATCCGGTTGGAGCGACACAATCCCGGAAGGTCGATGTTCGCGTGATCGCGGCCTCTAACCGTCACCTGGAAACGGCCATTGCAGAGCAGCATTTTCGCGAAGATCTTTATTACCGACTGGCAGTGATTCCGTTGACACTGCCTCCTCTCCGTTCGCGGCCCAATGATATCCCCCTGTTGGTCAGACACTTTCTCGATCGTTTCTCTCCTGAGAGACGTCTGGACTTATCATCCCAGGCTCTTGTCTCTCTGCAACAGTACGGGTGGCCGGGAAACGTTCGGGAACTGGAAAACGCTGTTGAACAGATGGTTATCATGCGCCGTGGGGATAGCATTGAGACTGCCGATTTGCCGGAAAAAATCACAGGGGGAGCTGCTACCCGACAATGCGGGATCGTCAACCTTCCTGCCGATGGCTTTCCTCTGGCCGAGTTGGAGAAGGAGGCGGTCACGCAAGCGCTGCAGATGTGTAGATGGAATCAGACGAAGGCGGCTGACTTGCTGCGTATTCCACGGCATACCCTGATTTATCGAATGGGAAAGTATAATCTTAAGCGGTCTGTTGAATAGAACTGAATTATTCCAATTCTTGTCTTTTAAGACATGCCACAATGGTGATTTCGGCCTGAATTTGGTCGTAGAAAATGTATCGAAAGTTACTCCACATTCAATTATGAGTTTGAAAGTCCATCAGGTCAGAAATTCCGAATATCGCCTCTTCCAGTAATGGCGGCAGACCAATCTCAAATGTATGGAGATGAGTACACAGATAGCTCTCCAGCCCAATCACCACAAATCGAGTTCTCATAAGTTGCCTCAAAGCCAGTATCAGATGTTCTTAGGAGTTTCTGACAGGGTGGTTGGCTTCGATCAGAATGCTTGGCTGGTTTCACGTAATTCTCTGCGCTTTTTGTTGAAATAAAAGGTGTCAGAGGGTATTTGTGGGCTTTATGTCAACGGAAACAAAAAAAACGTTGAAAAACGGTCTTGCATATAGATCTTCGAAGGTCGGTTTTAAGTGATTTATCCTATCCACTCACTCACGCACCGGATGGAAATGCCGAACATAACCCTTCTAGATGGACCCTTCTGTTTTTCGTATATAAAAAATACAATATTGACCTATCAAGCCCCGCTTTGCGGGGCTTTCTTACTTTCAATTTCCTTCTTTTACGCAGTTTTTCCCTGCTTCTTTAGCAGCATAGACACCTTTATCGGCAGCTTTAATCAAATCTTCCGGTTTTTCCATTGAGCTGGTTTTAACCGCAATTCCGACACTAATACTGCCCCGCCAACTTCCACCAGGAACCGAGATATGCAGTTTGGAAATCTGTTGATGCATTTTATCGGAGATGTAGAGCAAGCCCTCTCTATCTGTTTTTGGGCAGATGATGAGGAATTCATCTCCACCTAAACGACAGACGATATCATCTGTACGGACAGCATGTTTTAGTTGTATTGCGAGTTCACACAAAACAATATCGCCGGCATCATGACCGTAGCTATCGTTGATTTCTTTAAAGTGGTCAGCATCAATCAACATACAGGATAATTTTTCAGACTCCTCACCGGTTGTATTCCACAAGCTTTCAAGAATTTGCATCGCAAAGCGTCGATTTGCTAGCCCAGTTAAAACATCTGTTGTCGCAAGCTTTTCAAGTTTTTGATTCGCTGTGAAGAGGTCTTGCGTTCTTTGTTCCACTTTTGATTCGAGGTTTCGATTGAGCTCTGCAAGATCCCTGTTGCGGTTAGAAACCTGATTAAAAAGAGTATTCAGAGCTTTTAGCAGTGATGCTGTTGCCGCGTCAGCATCTTGCTCTTTCGTATCGTAAGCTTCTTGACTGCTTGCACCTTTGTTGATCGCATCAATCTGTTTGGCGAGATTTTTATCTGTTCCGAGAATGTGATAGACAAGCCAATTGATCAAAAACTCAAACAGATCTTTTTCGTTTATGGGTCCGTCCGATAGGACTTCCTCGTGAAGTAACGCGACATCCTGGAAAAACCCTTTATGCACTTTTTCATGTTGCTGAATATGTCGCTCATCAATACTCGCCGCATGCATAATTTTTTCTTCTTCGTCAAAGTGGTAATGCGTGTAGGAGACGAGTTCTGCAAAAAGTGTTTTTATGTCGTCGGAATGGACATTACCCTGTGAAATCAGGCTGCCAAATTGGTTGGTGAGATCAACAAGGTAGTGGTGTTGTCGGTCGACTTCAGCGATACCTGTTTCGAAGCTCTTATTCCATTGAAAAACGTCCATAAAAAACCTTTGTCTGAAAATCGTGTTTCACATTTTTTAAGAGATAAAGCGGCCACCTCGTGATTCGAGAAATGAACCATACTTTTTGTCCACCTTAAGAATGTGTTCCAAAACCCAGACTCTTAGAAATTTGAGGAAATCGCGTGCTAATTCTTCCGTACCTGAATCTGCACGTTGTTTCAGTTCTTGAACGGCATCGATTAACTCCTGATGGATCCTTTGATGTTCCTCAAGTCCAGGAAACTGGTATTCTGCCATCAGCTTTTCTTCGTGCTGAAAGTGGTTAACGGTGTAGGATTCCAACATTGAGAGGATATCCCCCAAAACTTCTTCACCCCGTTTATCGCGTATGGCTTCGTAGAGTTTGTTGACCTCAGCAACTAAAGTTCGATGCTCATTGTCCAGAGCAACAATACCGGTTTCATAAATTTCTTTCCAAGCAATCACGGCCATAGAATACTCCTTAACAAATGACCACCCTTTTTATAGATTTAATCAATTCTAATTATTGATGATTTATTTTATAGAGTCAAGTGTAAGCTTCGAGGGAATACACTTTGCGATTGATGAATCTGTCGGATATGATGGATACAGTCTATTCCTTAGGACATTGATTTCATCGCTCTATGTTTATATTTTCTATCAGCGAGGTCTTAACTATGCAGGTTAAATTAAAATATGGCGCCAGAGGCATTACTCTTAACTATCCTGAAACCGAAAACTTTCAAGGAGTTCTTTACCCTGAATCGGTAAGGCCCATAGGAGATGCAGCAGCTGAATTAAAAATGTCGCTGGAACAACCGATCGCTTCAGCAGCGTTAGCCGAACTCGCCAACGGGCGGGAGAACGCAGTGATCGTTATCAGTGATATTACCCGCCCGGTACCGAATAAACTGTTGCTGCCGGGAATTCTTCAGCAGCTGCATCTCGCAGGGCTGGCGAGGGAGCAAATTACTATTCTCATTGCGACCGGGATCCATCGTCCCAACGAAGGGAACGAACTGATTCAATTGGTAGGGCAGGAGATTGCAGAAAAATACCGAATTATCAACCATTTTTCAAAAAATCAGGAGGATATGGTTCTGGTCGGCGAAATTGGCGAAGGTGTTCCAGCATATGTCAATAAACACTATGTTGATGCTGACCTAAAAATCTTGACTGGATTTATCGAACCGCATAT
>JAZBPC010000162.1:0-4941 GCA_036351455.1 Desulfuromusa sp. | reverse complement strand
TTTATGCTGGCTGGGTGAGTTTCCAGATTCCGCCATGAAGGGCGTTGGGTTCGGTGATCTTTCTATCATCAAGGATTGGGAAGAACTACAAAGAATTCATTCCGGGCAACGGGTATATATCTGGACCCTTGATAATGACTTGAAGGGTTATGATTATAATCCGAATTAACATAAGCGGGTTTGGACTACAACATGGTTCAAACGGTCTTATTTTGCTGAACTCAATCAGACTTACACTGTTGATCGGAACAAGCGCAGCAGTATGAAATGCGAAGATTTTTTTCATAGGTACAGCATCATGGCATACAGTGATTTCAAAACATTCGACCAAATCAATCAGAAATTAGGGCTTACCATCCAGGCTGATAATGAACTCTATCGCCATATTGAGCCTGTTCAATTGACCCAATGGTTTGTTGATACTATGAAGATGGCCTATACAAAAGCCGTTAGAATCAATACGGAAAGCTCACGGCAGGCATTGATAGTCGATAATGTGCTGCTGGAGTTAACTCAGCATGTAGAAATGAGTTTTTTTTTGGAAAATACCTTTAATGTTGATAGCAGCAAAGGCCTGACAGGAAATCCTGACGGAATCATCAGTAAGAGTGATAATCAACTGTATATCACCTCACCAGTCGTGGTTCTCGTTGAAGCAAAAAAATCTGATTTAGGGAGTGGGGTGCCGCAATGTATCGCTGAAATGGAAGCGGCGAGAATCTTCAATGAGCAGAAAGGAAAACCGATTTCTCCGATCTATGGCGTTGTGACTGACGGGGTACTCTGGCAATTCCTGTCGCTTCAGGATGGTACAGCCACGGTCGATAGTTCTTTTTACAACTTTGATGATGGCAGCAGAATTGTAGGGATACTGAAATTTTTCGTGGAAAGCAGCATCACGCCTCAAGCCTGACTCGGTGCTGAAGGCCGACCGTTCGCTGTCGGGCTTTGATGATTATCGGATATTTACCTGATTTCGTTGCATTCAAGCAAAACCTGCTAGCTATCCCGTCAATCTTTCCTAGGATAAACCCAACTTTATTGGAAGACAACGTCGCTCGTGTACTGAAAAATTTATAAAACAGTTACAAGGGGCTATTTGCAGGCGAGATCGTAAAAAGGAGTGATTATGTCAAATGATGATTCAGAAAAAGAGAGAACGGCTCGGATTGAAAAGTTAAAGCGTAAGATTGAAGAAATGACGGGAGAGAAACCCGTTTCATTCGGCTCCGGGAGATGTTCGCCAGAACTGAAAGAAAAATTTTGGGAATATGTGCTCGCTTTTGAGGAGGGACAGCACTTCTCGCTCTTTGATACACTGGTCAATGGCGGTCTGAGTTTGCCAGCACCCGATGAGTTAGTTGATCAAGATCTCGAAAAAAAATTATGGGAAATTATTTACGCCTTGGCCTTGCTCGGAGTTTTTTTGCATAACACAGATCATCTCAATGATCGCCAACTCTATGAGGATTTATGGCAGGATGCCTTACGGGAAGACTATTTTATTCAACCCACTAATCAGGATTATGCCTGTCATATTGACATGATCGGCAGTGGGAGTGAAGAAGATCTTCTCATCTTTCTGCAATATTACGCAGACGAAGGAGAGCGGGAATGGTGGAAGAACGAGTATCCGCAAGATGATTTTCCAGCTTCCGAGCAAAAGCCTTATGACCGTGATTGTCATTTACCCAAACGAGAAGAATGGGAAGAAGGCCAATGTTGATGCCTAAAAAGGGGACAGATTTGTTTTTCAATTGCAATAAACTGAGAAATGGGATTTTTGATAAAAGAAAAATAAATCTGTCCCCTTTTTTTATAGTGCTGTTTATTGTCGGGAGCGTCTTTTCAGCAGCAGCCGAAGAAGGCTTGTCCGCTGCGGAGGAGGTCAAGGAAACGTCCGTTATTGAGACCGTCAGCAAAAAGGGCGACGATAATAAAATCAAGCAGCGGGCCGAGGGGATTTTTGCGGAAATTCCCGGCTTGGAAAAAGTGGTCGTGTCGGTTTCAGAAGGGGTTGTGACGCTTTCCGGGCCGGTTGCCAATGAGGAGGCAGCCCTGCGTGCCTTTAATCTGGCCAACCGCCTTTCAAGTGTTGTGATCGTTCAGGACAAGATTGAGCGCACCCTAAATCTCCAGGACAATCTCAAGCCGAAGGCAGCCGAGTACGCAGACAAAGCCAACCGTTTTGTCAAATCGCTGCCTTTGATTCTGACCGCCCTGGGCATTTCCGGGCTGATTCTTCTGGCTGGTTTTCTCCTCGCCCGATTCTCCCTGCTCTGGGAGAAAATTACTCCCAATCAATTCCTCGCGGAGATCCTGGCCCAGATCATTCGGATCATTGCCATTGGCGGGGCCGTACTGACCGCCATGAATCTGCTGGGGGCAAGCCGGATGATCGGCACCTTGCTGGGCGGGGCCGGGGTTGTCGGCTTTGCGGTGGGTTTTGCTGTCAAAGACACCATCGAGAATTATATCGCAAGTATCATGCTGAGTCTCCGGCAGCCCTTTCGCCCCAAGGATTTTGTCTCCATCGACAACCACGAAGGCGTGGTTATTCGGTTGACCTCCAGGGCCACTATCCTGATGACCAGTGACGGTAATCATTTACGAATACCGAACGCCGTGGTGTTTAAGGCGATTATTCTCAATTACACCACGAATCCCGAGCGTCGCTTTGATTTTACCCTGGGAATAGGCGTCAACGATGACCCGGTTGCGGCAACCGAGGCTGGTGTTGAGGCCATCGCTAGCCTACCCTTTATCCTGGATTCGCCCCCGCCCGGTTCTTTTGTTGAAATGATGGGGGATTCGAATATCGTCATTCGCTTTATGGGGTGGATCAACCAGAAGGAAACAGACTTTCTCAAGGCAAGGAGCTATGCCATGCAGAAGGCCAGAGAAGTGCTTGTAGAGCAAGGTTTCTCGTTGCCGGTGCCGAGGTATGACCTGCGTTTTGACGAGGGCAAGATGTCTTTTTCAAAGCCAACGTCGAAGTTCAAGCCGAAGTCGGAGGCAGAGACAGAGCAACCCGCACCAAGGGAACATGTTGCATCAGTCGAACATCTCGAAGATGTCAAAAATATTGAAGAAATGGACGTGCGCCCTGAGCAGCATCTTCAGGAAAAGGTGGAGGATGAGCGGCAAGCAACACAGGAAGAGGATCTGCTGGATGAAGACAGTCCCAAGGAGTAGAGTTTTTTTGTTTATCTGTTACATGTAACCCAATTGAAAAGGTATCCATTTTAGTTTAAACTTGCTGATATCCCCAAACTAAACTATCAACGAAATACGAATATGAGTAAAAAACTGAAAAGATTTTTAAAAAAAAGTACCAAACAAAGAGCAGTTAAATCCCGTGCAAAAAAAAATAACGCAGAAACTGCTCAAAAAAGTCTGCTTATGACTATGACAAATGAACCGTTTCAACTTGCAAGAATTCATTATGATCTGCGTAACAAAGATGAGTTAGAAAGAATATTTTCAAAACTAAAATGTATAGAGTACGATCCTAGCAATAAAAGGTGGTTGTGGCTATACCATGCAGAAGCTAAGGGACTGAAATTCAGGAAATCATATAAAGATATCCTGAAAAAATTTCATCCTGTTGTAATTGGGTCTTTTTTTATGTCTGGAGAAGGTCGGATGTATTTAGACGTCAATTCATTTGATCGTGTAGTTCAAGCTATTCTGTTTTTTGATGAATTTTTAAATTGTGATATTTTATTCCTCTCTCATATTCAGGTTGTTAATAAATTATTCGACGCTATTCCTGGAATTGTTCCGAAGCCAAGGGAGTATTTTGACTCTAATGTTCCAAATAAACCGGATGGGACTTATCATTCTCTTGAGGCTTTGATTTTCGATGATTCCCTTGATCAAAATAAAAAACAATCAATGGTTTATGAATACATGGATAATGTGTCAAGACAGCCAATAGATCAGGTGGAAAGCTTGGCGATTCATTTTTATGAAGATGGCATTGAACATATAGATGTCCTGCTAAAAATGCGCAACATTGTTGCCTACGAACACTGGCGGGGGAATAAAGATTTTACACTCAAAGATGTTTTTAACCAGATGTATTCTTTGTAGTTGGTTGTGTGTCGTGGGATTCTGTGCTCCGCTGCTTGCGCCATTTGTCCGTCTCAAACCACCTTTTTTCCTTTCCATTCGAATTTTCCCCAGATTGACTTGATGTAATCTATTGTATGTGGTATTAAGAAAAATTTGTCTCTTATCATGCGTTGGGGCGAAGTCCCAACGCAAAACTACACACACTCCGATATATGTCCTTTGGTGTTTCTGATCAGGTACTCAGGTACTGACAGGGATCGGCAACAGGAGTGGAGGTATAACCAAAAAACGTGGAGAAGAAAATGGCACCAAAAGTAACTATGCGGGAAATGCTTGAGGCAGGTCTGCATTTCGGACATCAGACAAGACGCTGGAATCCGAAAATGAAACCGTACATCTACGGACCGCGTAACGGCATCTACATCATCAATCTTGATGCCACGATGAAAAAGTTTCGTACAGCATACAGCTACATCAGAAATGCGGTTGCTCAAGGCGAAAGCATCATGTTTGTCGGAACCAAACGTCAGGCCCAGGCCATCATGAAAGAGCAGGCCGTTCGTTGCGGGATGTACTATGTCAATCACCGTTGGCTCGGTGGTATGATGACCAACTTTCAGACCGTGAAGAATTCCGTGGATCGTCTGAAAGCGATTGAGGCCATGCAGGAAGACGGCAGCATCAATCGTTTTCCGAAAAAGGAAATTCTCAAGATGGAAAAAGAGCGTGTTAAGCTTGAGCGCAATGTCGGCGGAATCAAGAATATGCGTAAACTGCCTGACGTCCTTTTTGTTATTGATCCCCGCAAAGAAGAGATTGCTATCAGCGAGGCGCAAAAATTGAATATTCCGGTTGTGGCATTGA
>JAZBPC010000161.1:0-2173 GCA_036351455.1 Desulfuromusa sp. | reverse complement strand
CCAGGATGTTCACTCGTATTTTCTGAAATTTCAGCAATCTGCGAATGCCAGCAATAACCGAGGCGGTAAGATAGTGCATGCGATTTTCCAGACGATTTCGGCTCCTCACAAAAGTTGGGTAAGCTCCCACTGAGCTCGTATTTATAAATAATTTATCATTAACATAGCCAACATCAACTGGCCGAGCTTTCCCTGACAGAACTGTATTTAATGCCTCTTTTGTATCTGTAGGAATACCTAATCGCTTGGCGAAATGATTTAAGGTGCCAGAGGGGATAACCCCAAGCTCAATCTTTTGCCCTGCAATTTGTGCCGCAGCAAGTGCAATGGTACCATCTCCACCACTCACAGCAATACGCTTATGGCCATTTTCCACAGCATTTTCAATAGCCTGCTTCATCACTTCTGGACGAGTTGGTTCCATTTGTATTCGTGTATCATCTTCAATGGCACGAAGAGACTCTTGCGAGCTGCCCGAGCCTGGGTTAAAGAACAGAGGAAGCCGCTCGTGGGTAATCGTATTGTCCGCCATAAAGCTTTTAATCCGTTATATTATAATCTCAACTTTCCGGGTTGACTTAACACGATGAAAAAACGTTATTATTCCTGGACAATCGCCTCATTGATTGAATAAATTCAACAGCCGCACCCAATATGGCATCAATCATCGTAATTACAATATCTTGGGCGAACTCTCCTGATGATCGAATTTTGTCAAAGACAAGCGCCAGTAATCTCTGCAGCGCTTCTATCAGAGAGAGATCCTTTATCTCTTCGCTGCAGGCAAAAAATAAGCTACCAATGGTCCTCTGATCATCATGACATCGTTGCTCAACAGCAAGGAAAATATAGCGTGTCATAGCTACGGTGGTATGACCGATTATTCCGTCATAATCCCGCAGTTGTGCTTCTCTCTCGAGGTTCAAGTGGTGCTTCATCATCTTGAAAAACACCTCGATGTCCCATCGTTTACCGTAAATACGAACAATTTCATCGGCACTCAAATCGATATTGGTCGACAATATGGCCAACCAATCCCTTTTATGCCGATGTCGAACAAAAACGATCTTCACTTTTTGTTCGTGCTTGGTTTTCACAACTACACTGGCCAGGATTCGTGCTTTGCCAGGACGTTTCTTGAGTCTTGTATACAGTTTTCCCAAGGGTACCCATTGCTCCTGATGTCGATAAAACACTTTCGGCATATTCTTGGCCATGCAGATGACCGGCAGATGCGCACCGAGTTTGGCAAGGATAGTAGGCCAACAAAACCAGCTATCCATGAGAATGTAGTCTGCTTTTATGCCAAAACTGATAACCCTCTTCACCATAGCTTCAAGATGGTCGGTGGACTTGGTGGTGGCCTCCAACCGACGTTTGTAACCACAGGTTCTTTTATCCAAATCCTTTTTAATGCCCTGCACTCTCTTTTCTGCTTTCGCCGAGGAACAGAGGATAAAATCAAGCGGCAAAAAACTGTATCCATCAGACCATCCCAATGTCAACAATTTGAACCCCTTCAGGCTCCTGCCACTGTTGTGATCAAAAATCCAGGCCAGCAGCTCAACAGCTTTCGAGCGGGATCGATCATAGGTGCTGTCATCAAAGATCAGTACTTTCTCTCTCGAATCACTGGAGAGGCGAGAAAAGAAGCTGGCAACCTGAGTAGCCAGAACCAACAGAAACTTACGCCAATTGTGGCGAGGGTTTTTCAGCAATTCATAAGCTGCATTCTTCTTGAAAGGCAAACTGTCATTGGTGACGACACCTCTAAAAAAATTGTTGCCCTCAAACGGCAGCATAAAAATTACAGAGAAAAGTGCCAGGGGCGATACCCCTCTCAATTTGCGTATCCCGCATTTGTTGAGAAGCGTGCCTACCTGATGATCGGCGATGAAAGTAGAGATTCTGCTCTGCAGTTGTTTTGCCTCTTGTTGCACCTCGTGTTGTTTGGTAATATCCATTCTCGCCCTTCCTTTATGATATTATTGATGTTTTTCGCAAAACCAATATACCATGAAGTGAAGGGCTTTTGACGTTTTTGTTTATTATTTTAGCAGGTTGAATGTTTATTTTAGCTTTTAACCTTCAAGTCGGAAAGTTGAGTTGATGAATCTCTATATTCTGTAATCAAACATAAAAGAGTCAATTTCAAATTTAATGAATCCAAGTT
>JAZBPC010000160.1:0-5817 GCA_036351455.1 Desulfuromusa sp. | reverse complement strand
TCAGGTCATTAGCGAAACAATAAAAGCAATCAAACATAGATGGAGGACGCCATGAAAAACACTTTACGCAATACCTTAATCGCCCTGTTCACTTTTTCTTCTTCTGCCTTTGCCGCAGGTAACAGTAGCGCAACCGGCGGTGGCTTACTCCTCTCTTTGTTCATCGGCTTCTTTGCCCTGATCATTGTCTGTCAACTGGTTCCCGCAACAATCATGCTCGTCGGGACCCTGAGAGGGCTGTTTGGACGCGACAATAAAGAAGTTGTTAATCACTAAAAAATAGCGAACTGAAATATAACCGAACTCAAACATAATTTTTAAAGGAGAACACAATGAAAGCAATCATCACCACTCTGAGCCTGATCCTCTTCGCTGTACCTGCCTTTGCTGTTGACACAACCCAAACCTACAACAGTGGCATTCTTGTTCTTCTGTTTGTTGGTTTCTGTGCATTGCTCATTGTTGCTCAACTGGTTCCAGCTGTTTTGACCCTGTTCGGTATGACCAAAGCTATTGTCAAGCAAGGTAGCCGGAAGACCGCTTCAGCTAACAACTAAAATTTAAACAGACTGATGCATAAATAATACGCAAAAAGGGCGGCCAATCGGCTGCCCTTTTTGCGTTGTGTCTCCAGAGAGATGATATCGACACGAACCCGGTGGAATCAATTTAAATTTGCAGGGTTCTTTCTCTATTTGTTGGTGGTATATTCATCTTCTTCTAGATGCTTTACTCATTGCAGGTCACTATGAACCCACAACTCTCTGGAATTTTATTTGGTCTTGCTGCCTTTGTTGCCTGGGGCTTTTTACCCGCTTACTGGAAGCAACTCCATGATATTGCCCCTTTTGAGATTATCTGTCATCGGATTGTCTGGTCTTGTCTATTTCTTTGTCTGATTATCAGTGTTCAGAAAAGATGGCAGGAAGTCGGACAGATAGTGCGAGATACTTCAAATCTCAAAAAACTGAGTTGCAGTGGTTTGCTGATCGGTTTCAATTGGTTTATCTATATTTTGGCGGTCAACACGGAACACGTTGTCGAAACCAGTTTAGGCTATTATATTACTCCGATGGTCAATGTTCTCATCGGTTTTCTGTTGCTGGGCGAGAAATTCAACCGTTTGCAGCTCATGGCAATTCTTTGTGCTTTGGCCGGTGTCAGCTACTCTTTACTTGCTTATGGTGATTTGCCTCTATTTGCCCTGACCTTGGCTTTTAGTTTTGCTTTTTATGGCTATGCACGTAAAAAAATCCAGGTTGCGCCGATCCCCGGTTTATTGGTTGAAACCTCTGTATTGGTTATCCCTGCGTTAGGTTACATTTTTTATCGGCAGATTTTTTTTGGGAGCCTTTTCTTTAGCGACCTCAACATATCTCTCTGGCTGATTGGTGCGGGTGTCGCGACCAGTTTGCCATTACTCTGGTTTGCTTCTGCTGCCAAAAAGCTGAAGCTTTCGACAGTCGGGATCTTACAATACCTGGCTCCGACAATTGCTTTTACTCTGGGAGTTTTTGTCTATAAAGAGCCCTTCGACTGGCACAGCGCCATAACCTTTACATTGATTTGGCTGGGAGTTTTTATCTACTGTGCCGATTCGATTGCGCGTACACGGCATTAGCGGTGCCTTGAATAACGCTGTACAATTATTTAGGGCAGAGAGCCTTTTTCAATCTGCCAGCGGATCTTCTCCTTCTTGCCAGCTCGCCATATATTTCTCCAACAGATGAAAATCTTCTCCCTTATGTTCAGTTAGAGTCACGTACATATGTTCTCTGGGAATCTTCCAGGTTTCATGTAGCAAGTCCATAAATCCCAACGTTAGAGTGCGGCGCTGCTTGATGGTTCGACCCTCGCGGATATCAGCATTGACAACAGCAATTCCCTTCTCGGGTTCCTTAACGCGGCCAATAGATAAATTGTGGGTGTCGAACTCACGAATTGAGATACTGATATGGTCAGTTCCGGTATCCATTATTTCTGAAAAAAGCTGGCGGACTTTTTCGGCAAAAGCAATTTTGTCAGCATCTGCCAAACTTTGATTAATTTCAAATTGCAGGTGTGGCATAGGACCTCCATAAAAGAATGGTGATGTTCAAGAGCCTTGTTTCGTACAGTATAGCAGCAATGCTATTTGGTTACCTGTACGTTGATAAATAAAATATCTGCAGAAATATTTTTATATACACCCCAATATTGTCGATAAATCCTTTTATTTCAGTTGGTTATAATATTTTTCTTGATTTTGTTTCCGTCTGTCCATGATCCAGATGTATGTCTTTTATATACAAAAAACAATCAGGTTTTAGAAGCTAAGTCGGACTTTAAGGTTAAATATCCAATAAAAACAATATGATAAGAGTTGTAGTGCCATTTTTTAAAAACTTGGCATGAACTCTGCTTTATATCAAAGGCAAGAGACAAAAATAAAAAAAGAATTTAAACATAAATGGAGGCCATCATGAAAAACACATTACGAAATACTCTCATCGCCCTGATCACTTTCTCTACTTCAGCTTTTGCTGCTGCTGGTGGTAACGCTGGCGAAGGAAGTTTACTTCTCTCTTTGTTCATCGGTTTTTTTGCTCTGATCGTTGTCTTTCAGCTGGTGCCGGCAACTATCCTGTTCATCGGTATGGTTAAAGGTTTGGTTGGCAAGAATAACAAGGAAGTTAAATCTTCTCATTGAGCTTAAGTTAGAATTTAAAGGAAAGGTAAAAGTCATGAACGGTCTACTCATAGCAAATAAAAATCATGAATCCCGGGAGCAGTTAGCGAGTCTTTTTGATCAGAATGAATACCAGGTCAGCAAAGCCGACTCAGTAGCTAACGCCCTTGAAGGAATCATCAATAAAGAGATTCAGGTGGTTATCATTGATGGTCATTACGATGAGCAGAATATCGTCAAACTGATTCCATTATTGAAAAAATGTAACCGCAATATTTCAATCATTCTGGTTTCAGATGAAATGCCAATTGAACTTGAACGTCGAATTCGGAAGGAAGGTATTTTCTACCATGCTTTAAGGACTGCCGGTGAAGATAATGGTGAAGAAATCCGTCAGGCAGTGAGTTATGCGTTTAAAAAATATGCTGAAAATACAAATATTCAAGCTCTTAACAAACAAAAGGGGAAAACCATGTTTCCAGTTAAATCTGTTTTATCGACTATCGCTATTACGATGATGCTTGTTAGCCCTGCATTTGCTGTTGATACAACTCAAACCTACAACAGCGGTATTCTCGTTCTTCTGTTTGTTGGCTTCTGTGCCCTGCTTATTGTTGCGCAGTTGGTTCCAGCGGTGCTGGTACTGTTTGGCATGACCAAAGCAGCAGCACAGAGAGTCTCAAAGAAAACGCAAACCTCTGGCGCAAAATAAGAACTGTAGCTTCAATCAGATTAAAAAGGGCAGCCATCAGGCTGCCTTTTTTCGTTCTTTTTGGTTTTATCTAAAACGAAATATTTATTTGCTGATATCGATATGCTACTTTTGTCGCCTCAAATTTATGAGGGAGGCAGCCTATGACAATCCACTCCTGGTTGATATATCTGGTGTTGGTTCTGGCAGCAGCTTCGACCCCTGGTCCGGCTGTTTTGTTTATTATGACCAACACCACCTTGTATGGTTGGAAAAAATCGATCTTTGCTGCTTGTGGCAATATTGCAGGTTTGTTGATTATGGGTGTCATTGCGGTCACGGGTTTGGGGGCGTTGTTAAACACCTCTGAGTTGATTTTTAATCTGGTTAAATATGCAGGTGCTGCATATCTGGTTTATTTGGGAGTCAAGCTGTTTTTCCAACAGGGAATTGATTTGAATCAGTTGCAAGGGAGTTTTCAGCCAGAAGTAAAATCAGCCAAAAAGATCTTCATTCAGGCTATGGGGGTTGCTTTGAGTAATCCTAAGGCGATTGTTTTTCTGACAGCTTTACTTCCTCAATTTTTGCATGTGGAACAAGCACTACTGCCACAATTCACTATTCTGATGGCAACCCTGATGTTTTTCTCTTTTGTTTTCCTTATGTTTTATGCTCTGCTGGCGCACAAAGCAAAGTTCTGGTTGATGAAACCACAGCGGATTAAAAAGTTTGGTCGGATCAGTGGTTCGATTTTTGTTGGTTTTGGTGCTCTGCTGGCAACATCATCACATCGTTAAAGGATAGTTTACATGACAGCTCAATTAATACGTCCGTCTAGCCCTGAACTTGATGCAATTCTTGGGGAGACTTTCCCTGTTCTGGATGATGGCTTTGTCCGCGTTGTTGACTATATGGGGAACGATGCTTCGATTGTTCAGGCTGCCCGGGTCTCATATGGCGACGGCACTAAAAAAGTATCCCAGGATCGCGCTTTGATTCGCTATCTGCTTCGCAATTACCACACGACTCCTTTCGAAATGTGTAGTCTGAAACTCCATATCCGCGTGCCGATGGATACCTGGCGGCAGTGGATCCGGCACCGGACTGCTAGCGTGAATGAGTACAGTACACGTTATTCCATTGCTATTGATGGTGCCCAGATGACCGGCCCTGAGCAGTGGCGGCAGCAGGCTCAAGACAATAAGCAAGGGAGTGCCGGTTATTTTGATCCAGCTATCGGCAATGATTTCTCGGCTGCTGAAGAGAATCTGCATCGGTTGTCGAAGGAGGTCTACAACAGTCGCCTGGAAAATGGTGTTGCTCGCGAACAGGCGCGCAAGGATCTCCCTTTAAGTACCTATACGGAAGCTTTTTGGCAGATGGATTTGCACAACCTGTTTCACTTCCTGGCATTGCGTATGGACTCTCATGCACAATTGGAAATTCGTCGTTATGCTGAAACCATTGGTGAGCAAATTGTCAGTCGCTGGGTCCCGCAGGCCTGGGAAGCATTTAAGGATTATCGTTTCAACAGGATGACTTTATCGCGCCAGGATCAAGAGCTGCTAGCGCTACTGGCTGGTCAAAAAGATCAGGCTGCCGATGACTGGTGCAAAGAGAGTGGTTGGGTCAAAGTTAAAGAGGGGAAATTGGTGTTATCACGGGAAGCGGCTGAATTTGCTGATAAAGTGGCAAAGTTGGGGATGGTGCCACCCTGGGAACGATAAATTTCTGAATTTTTGAGGCTGGAATCGTTGTGGCCGCTATCCAGAATATTCTGAATAGCGGCCATTTTAGTTTCTATCTCATTGTTGACCAATCTTACTCCACGATTGTTCCCTGAACTCCTTCAATGAAGAAATTCATGCTGAGCAACTCTTTGTCGCTAAACGTTTTTCCAGCAGGCAAAACAACTTCCCCAGCCTGATTTTTGATTGGTCCGGTGAAGACCTGCATTTTATGCTCCATCAGAGCTTGTTGCTTCTCGGCAACCAGGGTCTGAACATTTTGTGGAACCTTGTCGCTCAGAGGAGCCAACTTTACAACTCCTGTCTCCATTCCCCACCAGATCTCTTCTGGTTTCCATGTCCCATTATGAACTTCTGTTGCGAAATACTTATATAAAACACCCCAGTCCCAGATCGGTGCAGTCAAAAAAGCATTGGGGGCAAACTGCCGCATGTCAGAATCATTACCGATGGCAAACATCCCTCTTTCCTCAGCAGCCTGCAATGTTGCCGGAGTATCCTGATGCATTGAAAGGACATCTGCACCAACATCCAACAATGAATCTGCAGCATCCTTCTCCAGACCTGGATTGAACCATGTCTGGGTCCAGATAACTTTGACTGTTGCCTTCGGGTTGACTTCATGAACGCCCAAAGTAAATGCATTGATCCCTCTGATAACCTCAGGAATAGGATAGGCGGCGACATAGCCAATAATGTTGGACTTTGTC
>JAZBPC010000159.1:0-3257 GCA_036351455.1 Desulfuromusa sp. | reverse complement strand
TGTGGCCGTAGTCGGATCCCGTGCTGCTACCAGCTATGGTCGAAAAACCGCTTTTAATCTGGGGCGGAATTTGGCAGCTTTATCAGTGACGGTAATTTCCGGTCTCGCTCTGGGAATAGATACAGAGTCTCATTTAGGTGCTTTAGCAGGTCGGGGGAACACTATTGCCATTCTCGGTTGCGGGTTGGACGTGGTATATCCCAAGCAGAATAGGTCTCTTTATAAACAAATTATTGAGTTTGGGGCATTGGTAACAGAGTATCCTCTTGGTACCAGGCCAGATGGCTTCCGGTTTCCAGCAAGAAATCGAATTATTGCTGGCCTCAGCCAAGGCGTTATTGTCGTAGAGGCTGCTAAAAGGTCGGGATCCCTCATTACAGCTCAGATGGCCCTTGATTGTGGTCGGGAAGTATTTGCCGTTCCTGGACAAGTCGATTCCTCTAAAAGTGAAGGCGCTCACTGGCTTTTGCAGCAAGGAGCCAAACTGGTCCAAAGAGTAGAAGACATTGTTGTTGAATTGGATTTACCTTGCAGCACGAATCCTGGGGTGAAAAATGCAACAGAACAAGAGCAGTGTCTCGACATCGAGCCTGATGCTTTAGCACTGCTAGCACATATTGAACCCTATCCATTGACGAGGGAGTCTCTTTTTGAAAAATCTGGTCTTTCCCCGGCCCGGATGAGTGAATTGCTCTTGCTGCTTGAGCTGGATGGGCTAATTGAAATGCTGCCCGGCGATAAATTGAGAAAAATTGCAGGCTAAGATTCTTTGGACTCACCACCTGTTTAAATTGAAACTTTCCGGGAAAACCGGTTGTCATAAAGGAGAATTATGGGCAAGAACATTCAAATAGCACCTTCGATCCTTTCTGCTGATTTTTGTCGACTGGGCGAAGAGATCCGTGCTGTTGACAAAGCTGGCGCTGATGTCATTCACGTAGATGTTATGGATGGTAATTTTGTACCGAACATAACTATCGGTCCCTTAGTCGTACAGGCAGCCAGGACGGTTACCCTTAAAGAACTGGATGTGCATCTGATGATAGCGAATGCGGATAATTATGTAGATGCCTTTGCAGCTGCTGGTGCCGACTGGATTACAGTGCACGTAGAAGCGTGTAATCACCTTCATCGGACTGTTTCCAGAATAAAAGAACTCGGTAAAAAAGTTGGGGTGGTTCTTAATCCGGCGACATCTCTTGCAACTCTTGACTATATTCTGGAGGAGGTCGATCTTGTCATGTTGATGTCGGTCAATCCGGGTTTTGGTGGTCAATCTTTTATTGCGTCAACGCTTGCTAAAATCTGGCAACTCAGGCAACGGATTGATGCCATGGGTCTTTCAGTGGACATAGAGGTGGACGGCGGAATCAGTGAGAGCACCATCAGTGATGTTGCTGAAGCAGGAGCCAACGTGTTCGTTGCTGGTTCTGCAATTTACGGCAGTAATGACTATGAACAAACTATACATTCGCTGAAAAAACTTGCTGAGGTTGGTGCTGCCAGATATTAATAACCGTTTCAGGAGAAAATTTACTGTGGCTGCCTTTAAATCACTTTCAGAAACTTTGGTGTATCAAAAACTCTCGGATCTGGCAAAACAACCGTACGATCTCACACGAAAACAGGCCCTGCAGGCCGAAAATCGTTTGGAAAGATATGTCTGCAGGACAGAGCTGCTGGATCTGCATTATGCAACTGAAAGGGTGGATGATCAGGTGCTTGATCAACTCCAGGAACTGGCGGATGAGTTGCAGCTAGTACAACAGTTTCAGATGATGCGACGGGGTGCTGTTCTAAACAGGATAGAGGGATTAGAGAGCGAAAATCGTCAGGTACTACATACAGCCTGCAGGGATCTGTTTTGCGCGAAACCTGCGGAACCAAGAGCTACTGAAGCGGCACAAAAGGAGTTGACAAAACTCAAAAAATTTCTTGAGGATATTGATACAGGAGCACTGTGCAATCATAAAGGAGAACGCTTTGATACTCTAATTCAAGTAGGTATCGGCGGCTCAGATCTCGGACCACGTTCTATATTTGAAGCTCTGCGACCTTATGGTCAACCTGGAAGACACGTTCATTTCATTGCCAATGTTGACCCAGATGATGGTGCATGTGTTTTGTCCAATGTGAATTTGGAAAAAACTCTGGTTTGTATTGTCTCCAAGAGTGGCAGTACCCTTGAAACACTGACAAATGAAAAAATTCTATGTGAAGCGCTGCGGAAGGCGGGTCTGCACCCTGCCAAACATTGCATTGCAGTAACTGCTGAAAAGAGTCCTATGGATGACTCGACCAATTATCTTCAATCTTTTTACATGCATGATTACATTGGTGGCCGATACAGCTCAACTTCCATGGTTGGTGCAGTAATGCTTGGTTTTTATCTTGGAATAGATCAGGTTATGGAGTTTTTGCAAGGGGCGTCGGAGATTGATCGCCATGCGGAGGAAAAAAATATTCGTAAAAATATTCCTCTATTGCTGGCCTTGATCGGAATATGGAACCACAATTTTCTAAAGTATCCAACTCTGGCAATATTGCCCTATAGTCAGGCTCTCCACAGATTTCCGGCACATCTACAACAGTGTGATATGGAAAGCAACGGCAAATCCATTGATCGAAAAGGAAGAATCGTGACCGGGCGCACAGGGCCAATAATTTGGGGGGAACCCGGCACAAACGGGCAACATGCATTTTATCAACTCCTCCACCAGGGGACTGAAATTGTACCAGCCGAATTCATAGGTTTTAAAGAGTCGCAGTATGAAATGGATTTGGTCGTTAACGGAACAACATCCCAGCAGAAGCTGTTGGCCAACCTGATGGCTCAGATAGTTGCAATGGCAATTGGGCAGTCTTCTGATAACCCGAATAAAAATTTTCCTGGTAATCGCCCTTCCTGTCTTATTTTTGCAGAAAAACTCACACCAAGGGTAATGGGAGCTCTTCTTGCTGCGTATGAGGCAAAGATAGTTTATCAAGGATTTAGCTGGAATATTAATTCATTTGATCAGGAAGGTGTGCAATTGGGCAAGGGGCTCGCTATCAAGTTCCTGCGGGCAATGAGCGAGGTGTCCAGGTCAAAAGAAACGCTTGAAAGCGCATTCCTGAACCAGTTGTAAGATCTTTGGTAGCAGAGGAGTTTCTGGGCTGAATGGCTGTTCAGTTGATGACTGAAAATCTATTGATTTTTGTTGACAAAAACGCACAGCAAAGATATTCTCACACGCTGAATGAAATTTCATAATCGC
>JAZBPC010000158.1:0-43795 GCA_036351455.1 Desulfuromusa sp. | reverse complement strand
CTGTCAATGATAATTTCACCATTGTAACAAAAAGTGAACAGCCCTTTTGCTATTGTAACAAAGTTAGGTATTTAGACTGTTTTGGTGAGCTCATACATTTTTGTTGACACTCGGGGGAAGTGAAGCGATCGAGAAAGTGGATTCTCAAAAAAGGGGTAAGGAAAACAGGGGCCGATCTCCATTCCTAAAATCAGTCATAATTCTTGATTGTGAGCATCCGTAGCTCAGGGGCACGGTATTCCGTGCCCCTGGATAAAATCAAAGCGGGGCATTCTCGACCCGGATGAGGCGGGTTGGCTGCAACACAACATCAAGTTGTCCGATTTCCTCCAGCGCTGCGATGATATCAGCTTCTTTAGCGTCATGTGTCATTGCGACGATCGAAACGGAATCGACTTCACGTTTTTCCGGCTGCAGCATTGACTCAATACTGATATTGTGCGCGCCCAAACAGCCGGCAATTTTCGCGAGAACGCTGGTTTGGTCTTTAGTGGTAAAGCGTAAGTAGTAGTTGCTGACCACTTCGCCCATTGCCATGATCGGAAGTTTCTTGATTTTGTCGAAATTGTAGCCAAGAATCGATATGCGTGGTTTTCCTCCGGCAATCAGGTCACGACTGATTGACATCACATCCCCCATAACTGCACTGGCGGTTGCATCCATCCCTGCTCCACTCCCATAGAGAAGTGTTGGTCCTGCAAAATCGCCGATGAGACGGACTGCGTTAAAAACCCCATTAACCTGGGCAAGCTGGTAACTCTTGGGGATCATGGTGGGATGAACCCGAACTTCAATTTTATCACCGCGGCTTTTACCAATTGCTAGAAGTTTAATCGTGTACCCCATCTGTTCGGCAAAGTGAATATCTATTGCTGATATATTACTGATCCCTTCGGTATAGATCTGGTCAAAGTCAACGGTTGTTCCAAAACATAGTGCAGCCAACAGAGCAATTTTATGAGCGGTGTCAACGCCTTCAACATCAAACGTTGGATCCGCTTCGGCGTACCCTAACTCTTGGGCTTCTTGTAGAACCGGAGCGAAGTCTAATCCCTCTTGAGTCATTTTGGTTAGAATGAAGTTGCACGTCCCATTCAGTATTCCCAGGACCGAACTGAACTTATTACTACAGAGGTTTTCCTTTATAGCTGAGATAATAGGGATACTGCCACCAACTGCAGCTTCAAACATGACAGAAACCCCCTGCTTGTCTGCAGCGGCAATAATTTCTTGGCCATGTACCGCCATCAAGGCTTTGTTGGCGGTGACGATGTGTTTGCCATTTGCGATCGCCTTGAGGATGTAAGTTTTCGCGGGTTCATAACCACCGATCAACTCAATCACAATATCGATCTCAGGATTTGCGATAACTTCATCAATATCAGAGGTTAAAACGCCTGCCTTCAACTGCACTCCACGGTCCCTTTTGATATCGCGAGTCGCAATCTTGGCCAAGACCAGATTGTGATACAGTCGTTCCTGAATTAACTCACTATTATTTTGAAAGTTTCTGACAACGCCGGTCCCAACGGTGCCAAAACCGAGTAAGCCAACTTTAATTGTGTTCATGTAAATATCCTCCGTGTTGACGGTTGAGTAAAAAGAACCTATGCTTCGATTCAGTTAACCAGCAAAGCATATCAGCAATGAACTGAAAATAGTTATATTTTTTTGCTTAACAGTTGCTTCAAAGGCCGCTTATGTCAGATTTTGAAACCCTTATGCCTCTGGGGAAAACGACCATCTATAACTCCAAATACGATCCGGCATTGCTCTGCCCATTTCCGCGCCAGATCAAGCGTGATGTTATTGGGGTGACAGGTGCTTTACCTTTTTCGGGCTACGATATCTGGAATGCGTTTGAGCTTTCCTGGCTCAATCTGAAAGGGAAGCCGGTGGTTGCCATGGGGGAATTTCATATTCCTTGCGAATCGCCAAATTTGATCGAATCTAAATCCTTCAAGCTTTATCTGAACTCTTTTAACCAAACCGGTTTTGCTGGCTTTGAGCAAGTTGAAGCGCTAATGATTGAAGATCTGTCTCGTGTCTGTGGCAGTCAGGTTCGAGTCCGCCTGATCGATAGCGATCAATTCATCACAGAGGAACTTCGATGTTTACCCGGGCAGTGTATGGATGGGTTGGATATTGAAATCAGAGAGTATTCTCTTGATCCCTCATTGTTGGAAAACTCAACCGATCCTGATCGCAAGGTTGAAGAAGAATTGCACAGTCATTTATTAAAGAGCAATTGTCTGGTCACGAATCAACCCGATTGGGGAAGCGTGCTGATCCGTTATCGTGGTAGTAAAATTGATTCCGAAGCGCTGCTGCGCTATCTGATTTCGTTTCGTCAGCATAATGAATTTCATGAACAGTGTGTTGAACGTATTTTTGTGGACTTGAAGCGTTACTGTCAGCCTGAAAAGCTCACCGTTTATGCCCGTTATACCCGCCGGGGTGGTCTGGATATCAATCCCTTCCGCTCTGACTTTGAAGTCAGCATTGAAAATTTACGCTTGGCACGTCAATAAAGCTATCTGCAAAGATGGCTCTACCCTGACTTTACTGTAACCAAGCACCATTCACTTTACGGGAAGCCTGCATTGAGTATTGTTTTCTTCTGAAAAGGATAAATTAGTGAAAAAGTTTATTATTTATGTCGTTTTTGTTCTAGTCGCAGGTCCTTCAGCGTATTTCATCTATGGGGCTGTTTTATCTTCTCGCTATGATGGGAGTATCGGTCCTTATATTCAGGAAGTTGTACCTGAAATTTCGAAATGGGATCCGGAGATTGTTAAACAATATATGGCCCCGGAAGCGATGAGAACGGTAACCGCTGAAGATTTGGCTGCTATTATGGGGACACTGTCTAAAATAGGTTCGCTACAAAGCATTGATAAAATGAGTTTCAAGGGGAAGTCGGAGGTTGATGATGCCCAGTTTGTCAAACATCCACTCATCACTTATGACGTTGATGCCCAATACTCAACCGGAGATGCAAAAATAACAATCCGAATTATTGATCGCGAAGGTTCATACGAACTTTACCACTTTAATTTTCAATCCAAAGCCTTGGGCCTGTGAGTTGTACTGAGGCTGGTTTAAAAAGGGGCGTGGTACTTATTTGCACGCCCCTTATTAAGTTACAAACTATTTGGGCAATGGGATAACAAATACCGGACGGGTCGATTTTTTCAGCACCTTTTCGGCAACGCTTCCAAGAAATGCATGTTCTATGACACCTTTGCCATGGGTACCCATGACAATTAAGTCGACATCCAGGCGTTCAGCGGTTTCGAGGATTTTAATGACAGGGTGGCCAATTGCGACTTCAGCCCCGGCAAAGCGGGCCAAGTCTTCAGGGAAGTTCGCCAGTTCCTGTTTTGCAAAATCTTCCAGTTCCTGCGTTAAGTCCTCTTTGGCTTTTTGAATGTTATACTCTTCAAGCTCTTCTAATTTGTTTTCTCCCAAAATGGATGAGATATAGCTACGCATGGAGGAATCGACTTGAGGTAAAACGTGGAGCAAGTGGATTTTTGCATTATTGCGCCGGCCAAGCATAACGGCGTGTTTAAAAGCAAATTCTGAGTTGGGGGTCAGGTCGGAGGTTACAAGAATTCTTTTGTAAAATGGTAGCATAGTCACTCCCCTATCTGGAAAAAAATTGATAAATAGAAAAACTTCGAGCCGATTCTTCGTCTACAATGATTATAGCTTATTTTCTGCCACTTGCATTTACTTGTTCAGACTGACCTATTAAAATATCACAAGTGTAAACATAACAAAGTTTCTTGGAAAATACGATGCGAAGAAAATATAAGCAGGTAAAAGGTGAAGACGTCCCTGATCTTTTAAAAATGGGGGCGGCAATAGTTGATATCCGTCGTCAGGAAGAATGGCAATTAACTGGAATTGTTGCCGGGAGTGAGTTGCTGACTTTTTTTGATGATCAGGGACAGAGTCAACCAGAGGAATGGTTGCAGCAGCTTAATGCTTTAGTTCCTGACGACCGCCCTTTGGCCCTTATCTGTCGTACGGGGCATCGTACCACTTTAATTTGTGAGTATCTTGTTGAGGTGACGTCTCGAGTAGAAATATATAATGTCTCAGATGGAATTTTTGGTTGGTTGAGAGCGGGATTGCCAGTTGTCAGTTTGGACCAATAGCGGATTTTTATGACTGATGTTCTGCTTATTCAACCCCCCGCTCTGATCCCTTCTGAACCGCCACTCTCTTTGGCAATTCTCTCTTCAGTTTTGCGCCAATCTGGTGTCTGTTCTGGTGCGCTGGATGCTAACCTGAAGGCTTATCTTTATCTTCTGGATGAGCAGCGTCTGGCAGCATTGGCTGGAAGTGAACCCAGGACTTCGATACGTCGGGCATTAAAACATTGCCAGGAATCTTTGAAATTGTTGCGTTCGTCAGCGGGGGCAATATCTTTTTCCCGCTATAGTACGGCGGTGCGCTACCTGAACCAGCTGCTGAGTCTCTGGTCAAAGGATAACGATAGTGAGCGGTTAACACTCAGTGATTATCAGTATGAAGGTTACTCCGTTTTTAACCCTCAAGATCTTAATCTTTTCAGTAGCGGAGATGTCCACACCCTGTTTCATCCCTATTTTCAGGATGAGTTGATACCCCAGGTTGAAGTTCAGCGGCCCAAAATTGTTGCCATCTCGATCAACTATCTGCATCAGGCATTTCCAGCCTTTGAACTTGCCGGGATGCTTCGACATCAATACCCTGACTTGCAATTGATTGCCGGGGGAGGATTGATTACCTCATGGCAGGAACCATTACAACGTCTCGGTCATAAATTACCCCCTTTTGATCGTCTTGTTTTCGGACCGGGAGAGGCTTCCCTTGTTGCTCTGGCAAAAGGTCCTGACGCAGAGGGATACTATCTGTCTGATATTTCAGAGATAGGATTTGTCCCTGACTTTTCATTTGCTGAATTTTCTTGTTATCTGAGTCCGAAACAGATTATTCCCGTGAGCGCTTCACGTGGTTGTTATTGGCAAAAATGTTTATTCTGCCCTGAAGCAACCGCGCCAGTGCACCCTTATGGCAGCATTCAGCCGGATATTTTTCCAGGCCTTTTACGGCAGTTATCAGCACGCCACGGGGCAACAACTTTTCATCTGACCGATAATGCTATTCCGGTCAATATCCTCAAGAGTCTGGGACATCATAGTGTCGATCTGGAAGGTCTGTCCTGGTTTGGATTTGTCCGGTTTGAGCCTGCGCTGGAAGATCCTGCCTTTGTAAAATCTCTTGCTGATTCGGGCTGTCAGATGTTGCAACTGGGACTGGAAAGCGGTTCCCAGATTGTTCTCGACCGGCTGGGAAAAGGGGTCAAGCTTGAATCCACGGTCAAAATTCTGGAGAATTTATCAGCTGCAGGGATTAGCAGTTATGTCTATATCATGCTTGGGTCACCAGGGGAAACTGAAGCAGATGCTGAAATGACGTTGAACTTTCTGGAGACACATGCAGAGAAAATCGGTTTTCTGAACATATCCATTATGAATCTGCCCCGGGGTTCAGGATTGCTGGAAAATCCTGAACTTTACGGCATTGACAGCTCACAGCTTCGAGATGAGAAAAGTCCCCTTGGGCTCTACCATGAATTTCAATCAGCAACGGATTGGGACCGTGCTGCCGCTCGTAAATTTCTGCATCAGCGTCTATTGGGATCAGCCATTATCCGCAAAATTGTTAAACGCAATCCCCCTTTTTTCAGCTCCACTCACGCTTCCTTTTTTACTTCTTCGGATTGAAAATATCGGGAAGGTCAAAGCCGAAATAGCGGAAACACATCAGCAGGATTGTGACTGCAGCAGCTTCATCAAGATTCCCGATGAGCGGAATGTTGTCAGGAATGAGCTCAAAGACCCCTGCCGTTGGATTTAAAAGATAGACGAGGGAGAATACCCCGAGAAGAAAAATACCCGTTTTTTTCATGATCAACAGTCCTTGGATAGAATCGAAGCGTGCTTTTACCATAGCACATGCTATGATTTTACTTGCAACTGTTGGGCGGTGTTTTTGTAGGAAAAAAAGATGAGGCAGGCTATTTTTTATCTTTATGTATATGGTAAAGTATATATATCGATAACCCATAATTGGAGTGTAAGACTATGAAAAAAACAGTATTAATTATATCGGCTTTACTTGTAGTTCTGTCCCTTTCCGCTTGCCAAACGACAACAACTTTCTACCTTGGAGCCAAGGCAGACGAAGAAGGGGTCATCAACCTAGCAACAGCTCAGACGGGGCAACAACTATGGCAGGACTTGTATGTGACAGTTGATTATAATTTGTCCACAAGTGGTAATATCCTGGATATTGATGGGGCTCTATCCTTTTCTGACAGTCCCAGAATTAATTTTACAGGGGTACGGGACTTAAAATTAAAACTCTTTCTTCTAGATCAGAATATGCGGGTGGTTGAATATTTTGATATCGCTCGAACTTTGAGTACTAACTTGGATGATCAGACAATATTTTCTAAAACTATGAAAATAAAATCGGATGCCGTCGCCATGACTTTTGGTTATGAGGGATCCTTTGTTGATAGTGAGCCCGAAGGTTCGGGGCAGATAGTGTGGAAATTGCCTAAAAGGGACACGAACTGAAACAGTGACTTCGGGCAACCAACTGGTTGCCCGAAGTGTTTTGATCATCGGCAATTTTAGCTTTAGACGAGCTATGCAAATCGAAACCAGCATGCTACCATCAACCCCCCTCTTTAAACGGCAAATCAATCCCTCAATGGAATAGAGTTAACCAATGACAGAATTCAATATCTTGCAGATATTATTAGAAGAAACGGGTCTGAAACCAAACCAGATTAAAGCAACGGTAGAGCTTTTGGAAGAAGGTGCAACCGTTCCTTTTATTGCCCGTTACCGAAAAGAGGCCACTGGCGAACTGGATGAAGTCCAGATTCGGCAGCTGCAGGAACGGCTGACATATTTCAAAGAGTTGCAGGAACGACGCCAGGCGATACTTAAATCAGTGGAGGAGCAGGGAAAGCTGACACCTGAATTAAGGGATAAAATTGTTATCTGCCGACAGAAAACCGAACTGGAGGATCTCTACCTCCCCTACAAACCTAAGCGGCGCACCAAGGCAACCATTGCCAGGGAACGAGGGCTTGAACCGCTGGCCGAACAACTGTTGCAAGCCGTTGAATCTGGCCAGAAAATTGAAACTCTGGCGCTTCCTTTTATCAATCCTGAACTTGAGATTACCGATGCAGCAGCTGCATTGGAGGGTGCGGGGCATATTCTGGCAGAACAGTTTGCCGAAGGTGCGGAAAACCGTGCAATTGTGCGTGAACTCACCTGGCAACAGGGAATTTTTCTTTCCCAACCGGCTCGTGGCAAAGATGGAACTGTCAGTAAGTATGAGATGTATTATGACTTCAGCGAACTCCTGCATCTGATACCTTCCCACCGCATGCTGGCCATGCGCCGTGGTGAAAAAGAAGATGTGTTGCGCCTGTCGATTGAAGCTCCTGAAGATGAGATTCTTGCGCGCCTTGCCCGTTTGCTGATTCCTGAATCAAATCCTTATCACGATTGGCTCAGGTTAGTGATCGATGATGCCTACAACCGTTTGCTGGCTCCATCGATTGAAGTTGAGCTGCGCCTGCAGGCAAAAAAGGCTGCGGACGAAGAGGCTATTCGGGTGTTTGCCGAAAATCTGCGTAACTTGTTGCTTGCGGCACCAGCTGGGAGTGCCCGGGTTCTTGGTGTTGACCCCGGTTTGCGTACCGGCTCCAAGCTGGCAGTGGTCGATCAGACGGGCCGTTTTCTTGAACATGTCACCATTTATCCACATACAGGGAAAGGGCGAGTTAAAGAAGCGCAACAGCAAGTTCTGCGACTGATTGATTCTCATCAGGTTGAAATGGTGGCCATCGGCAATGGTACTGCTGGTCGGGAGATGGATCAATTTATCCGTCAGTGCCTAAAAGCGGTTGCAAAGAAACTTCCCGTGGTGATGGTCAGCGAAGCGGGGGCGAGTGTTTATTCTGCTTCTGATATTGCCCGGGAGGAATTTCCAGAGCTTGATTTAACTGTCCGTGGAGCCATCTCCATTGCTCGCCGTCTGCAAGATCCTCTGGCTGAACTGGTCAAGGTCGATCCTAAAAGTATTGGTGTCGGTCAGTATCAGCACGATGTCAGCCAGAGCGCTCTGAAAAAGTCGTTGGATGAAGTTGTCGAGTCCTGTGTCAACTATGTCGGTGTTGATTTAAATACGGCGAGCTGGGCTCTGCTCGGTTTTGTCTCCGGCATCAGTGAATCCCTGGCCAAGGCCATTACCGGGTATCGAAATGAAAACGGGATGTTCCGACAGCGCAAGGATCTTCTCAATGTTCCCCGTTTTGGTAAAAAGGCCTTTGAACAGGCCGCAGGTTTTTTACGTATCCGAGATGCTGAACAGCCACTGGATAATACCGCCGTCCACCCGGAGCGTTACAAACTGGTAGGGCAAATGGCGGCAGATGCAGGTGTTAATTTGCAGAAGCTGGTTGCGGAAACAACTCTGCTGGATACTATTGATCTTAATCGTTACGTTGCTGAAGATGTCGGACTTCCAACCTTACGGGATATTATTGCTGAGTTGAAGAAGCCCGGCCGTGATCCACGTGAAACCTTTGTGTCAACCAGTTTCCGTGAGGATGTCATGGAGGTGAGCGACCTCAAGGTGGGAATGACCTTGAATGGTGTGGTCACCAATGTGGCGGCCTTTGGCGCTTTTGTCGATATTGGTGTACATCAGGACGGTCTGGTGCATATCAGTCAGCTTGCCGATCGCTTTGTCAAAGATCCCAATGATGTGGTCAAGGTCGGACAGCAGGTTCAGGTGCGGGTGCTGGAGGTCGATCTGCAACGGAAACGGATTGGACTGACCATGCGCAGCGGGGAAGTCAAGCCACAAGAAAAGAGCGGAGAAAATCAGCCTAAGAGGGTTGATAAGCCCAAAAAAGTACAACCGCAAAATACCAGGACAGATCTTGCCGCAGCATTAGAAAAATCCGGATTTCGGGTGAAGAAGAAATAGACGGGGTACGCCCATTATTGTTAAAGTCATCAGAACATTTAAATATGATTCCAGAGCTGTTTTAGAGCAAAGGTTGATCGATAATCTTGTCGGGCTTTACAGAGGAAATGGCGCTGGATTGCAGGTCTATATCCACGCAGACTTGATAGAAAAATTTGTTGAATGGCTGAATAAAACCAATTCGGAAAAAGATGGGGACTGTCATTATCTGAGCTGGAAAGCAGTATCTATGGATGCTGCCGCTTCTTTGGATGTTAAAGAGTTAGACAATTTCTTCCCGCTACTTGCCGATCGTAAAAAAATTGGCTACGCTGAAGATTTACAACAGCAAATTCTCTATCAGAGCCTTTTAAAACAGGCCTTTCCTCCCCGCTCACTTAGGGATTGGCGTATTTAGTCGTATCCACTCCATGAATGTTTTTGCAGGACAAGCGTGTAGCATAAGCTCCCCTATCAAACCTGGTACAGATTGAACCTATTTCAATGAATGGAACAGCTAAAGGTCTCTAGGTTGATACGACTCTGTTACGACCACATTTTTTTGCGCGATAAAGATTTGCATCTGCTGTTTCGAAAAGATCTTCTTCACTGCTAATTGTTTCTGTACAGGATACACCAAAGCTCAATGTAACACAGGGTGAGTCGGCAGATTCTTCGCTAGGTAAAGCTAATTCTTCAATGGCTTTTCTCAACCTCTCGGCGACCAGGACTGCACTTTTTATATTGGTGTTAGGGAGAACCGCAACAAATTCTTCCCCACCATAACGGGCCAACCAATCGTGTTCTCTCAGCCCTTGCTTTAAAGTGCTGGCAAGTTTTTGTAAGCAGTAATCTCCCTTGCGGTGGCCGTAGAGATCATTATAATTTTTAAAATAATCAACATCACAGACGATTAATGCAACAGGAGAATTTCTGCGCTTTGCAACCGATATCTCATGCTCCAATTTTATATCAAATGCACGGCGGTTATAAACCCCAGTTAAACCGTCAAAGGTCGCTTCCTGCTCTGCCTTAGTTAATCGCTTTTCTCTGTTTATTGCCCAGAACAGAACAGTTTCAAAAACGATAAATCCAAAAACTGCATAGATGACATTAATCCAGAAATCCACGTAAAAACTGTGCAGATCCTCTGATACATCTTCCCATAGCAGCACGATTCCTACAGGGAGTGAGTCAGACTTTTTACTCCCCTGATAGTCGTACAATGGAAAATGATATGCTGCAATCTGTCGATCTTCAAAATTAACCAACTGCACTTTTTCTGTTGAGTAATCTTTATCCAATTCTACCCTAGGCAGGATCCTCTTAACATCTGACCGTATATTTTCTGAGGAGACCGCTTCCAGGTAAAAGTCAGACACAAGGTTGTTTTTGAAATGGTCGTTTATGAATTGTGGCCACATGTTGCTTTCTACATGTTCTCGCGTCAACAGAACTGCTATGTCGGTATGATAAAACTTTGAAAATATTGGCAGCAGCTGTGCGAAAGAAGTCCCCGTCTCCAGTGCTCCGACATAAACAGAAGATTGAGTTTCAGGATCAACAGTCCATATTGGTGCGACACTTCGTAAACCACTATAGATTCGACCCGTCTCAAATCCATAGTGACTTTTTTTATCTGTATTTGTGTCCACAATGATGTGTCGGATATCATCCATGTTATCACCGTACTTCGCGGGTTTATGGACACGAAGAAAACTTATACTTCCGGGACCAAGATGGTAGTGTAATTGTCTGACGTCAAATTTCGCCGTTAATTTGTCCCAGGCAGGTTTGATTTTTGCTAACAATAACTGTCGAGCTTGATCTGCTCGTCCCTTGCCAATATCTGTGTTGCTGATATCAAGGGCTTTTTTCCCCTGCAGAAAAATCTGGTTCAATGATTGATCGTTGCTGATAAGCTCGAGGACCTGAGCCATACTAAGGTAGGTCATTCGCAGGGCAATATTGAATTCAGTTTGATGTTTTTGAGCCCGGTCAATGAGAGTATTTTGCAGGGTATTTTTTGCTGTGTAATAATTAAGCGAGACAAAACTTCCATCAAGGAGCAATACTATTATGCTGATTACGAAAAGGGATTTTCGGGTCAGTTTTTTTATTGAAAAATATTTCTTAGGTAACATAAAAATCGTCTTCAGTGAAACGCTATATTAAGTATCTCTGGTCGGGAAATTGACAGGGGTATAGGATTTTCGGCGGTGAATATTCACATGTAGCAGAGACTACGTCAACACTAAATAAGACTATTTCGGTATAATATCTCCATGTTGGCAATAATGATGCTGCGGCAGGTTTTCAATGGAACTTGGAGGGTTATGATGAGGTGGCAGTTTTCAAAACTTAGTATTTTCTCTATGTTTTACTCAAATATTCGCACCGAATTTCAACTTAACTTATCGATAATATCGAGTATTTCTATTGCTCACTGTAGGGTGACTGAATAGAATAGTGTCTGTTTTTCATGTTTTTTGTAGTAAGATAATTGTGAATCACAGGTTCTTCAAGTTTTACAAACAATATCATGGGAAATATATGGCGCAGGTTCTATTTAATTGTCCAAGTTGCGGGTTTAGTGAAGAACTTTCAGAATCCGATATTCCACTCACTTCAAAACAGTGCAAGTGCCCTAAATGTTGTGAAATTTTTGATTTGACTGAAGCTATAAAACAACTTGCAACGAGCGATGCTGATATCGAATCACTTATAAGCAATCTGGGAGTCATTGAAGAAAAGAAAACTGTTACTTCCGAACATGATTCCATTGGAAAAAGTAAAGATCCGAGTGACAAATTTTACCAATTGCTGGATGAAGCACTTCAAAATCTTGAATCAAGTCATGTTTTAGAGTCATTACTGTTATTAGAAGAGGCTGAAAAGCTGCATAGCACGCCAAAATTACGTTCATATCTGGCTTATTGCAATGCCAGGGTTAATGGTAAATTTTCTGATGGTATCCGTGCCTGCAAACAAGCCATTGAAGAAGAGCCAACTGCTGCCGATCATTACCTCAATCTAGGGCGTATTTACATGCTGATCGATAAGCGGGGACCAGCGATACAGGTATTTCGCAAAGGCTGCAAGCTTGGTCCAAATAAGCAATTGATGCAAGAAATGAGAAAGTTTGGAGTACGAAAGCCTCCAACCATTCCTGCCCTTCACCGGGATCATATAGTAAATCACAAGCTTGGAAAATTGTTGTCACGTCTAAAATTCCGCTGATTTATATTGCGATTTAATCACTTACTTTTTATCGAAACTTCTCTTCGTAGAGTTCCGGGTTGAACCCGACTACAAACTGATCTTTGATGCGTAATGTTGGTGCTCGCAGATTTCCGCTAGGACCCATCACCGTTTTGAGTACAGCTTCTTTTTCGTCTGCAACCTGAGAAAAATTGACGACTTTTTTCCCCTTGGCAACGCTGATATCTTTTGCTTCTTTGATGATATCCCACGCATCCTGAACTTCTATTCTGTTTTTGCGCGCATCCAGTATCTCTTTGATATCTATCTGCTTCTGCTCAAGAAACTCCTGAGCTTTTTTGCATGAAGCTCAACCCTTGCGTAAATATGCCCAATCGATATTCATGTCTCTCCTCAGATGTGTTGGATCTACGATCAAAGTAAGAATTTATACCACAGAGGCACAGAGAAAATCTAAAACTGCTGTTTTAAGGCTTAAATCTTTAAGAACATGTAGCTTTTCTCTGTGTCTCAGCGCCTCTGTGGTTAAGTGTCAATTTTCCTATGTTTTTGGGAAATAATTTATTTCAACAGATACTTTCCGACCCAATTCTTCGAGAATTGGTAAGCAGTTCGACCGCAACGTTTGGTCTTCTCATGGGACCATTTGATGGCTGCCCGTTCCAGATCATCGCTCCACGGGATATCTTTTCCAAGTTGTTTGCTCCAGCGCTCAACGGAAAGTTTGACTGCTTCGAGATAGCGGTCCTGAGAGAAAACGTGGAAGGGAACCCAGAGACCGAAGCGGTCAGAGAGGGAACTTTTTTCTTCCTGAATCTCGCTTTGCTGCAACTCTCCTTTGACATACTTTCCGCCAAGGTGATCGCCTTCATATTCGGGGAGCAGATAGCGGCGGTTTGAAGTGACATAGATCAGGACATTCTCTGGTGCTGAATAGACCGAGCCATCAAGGGCGCTTTTGAGCATTTTATAGGTCAGTTCTCCAACTTCAAAGGTGAGATCGTCACAGAGCATGATAAAGCGGTAAGGCTGATCTTCTACAGCGGTAAAGATCTCGGAAATATAAATAAGATCTTCTTTTTCAACCTGAATAACGCGTAGACCTTGATCCCCATATTGATTGAGTAGAGCCTTGACAATGGATGATTTTCCAGTGCCGCGAGAACCCCAGAGCAAAGCATTATTGGCCGGGAGTCCCTGGAGAAACTGTCGCGTATTGTTAACCATCACAGTTTTCTGATCGTCCACGCCAAGGAGTTCATCCAACTGGGTGGTGTCGGTCATTTTTACCGGCTCAAGAAATCCGGAAAAAGAGTGACGTCGCCAGTTGGCGGCATGGCAGGTTGACCAATCAACGGCTTTGACTGCTTTTGGGAGTAACATCTCAACAGAGCCTAGTACGCGCTCGAGTTGCTCAATAACTTCAGGTTTCAGGTTCATCATGGTAAAGCTCTCTTTCTCGAAATATGAAGGACATGACGGGTTGAACATAACTCAGGAGAGCTAAATTGTTGCCATGACAATCCTTAAATACACAAAAAAGGCGTCACAATGGACGCCCCTTTTGCTGGGTTGAAAATTGAATTATTGACCCCATTTTTCTTTGATTCGTTGCACCGCAGTTTCGATATTTTGTCTCTCGCCAAAAGCAGAAAGACGGAAATATCCTTCGCCGCTGGGGCCGAAGCCACTACCGGGGGTGCCGACGACAAAACATTCGTTAAGCAATTTATCAAAGAAATCCCAACTGCTCATCCCTTCGGGAGTTTTCAGCCAAATGTATGGGGCATTGACGCCGCCAAAACATTGAATCCCCGCTGCGGTCAATCCTTCACGGATGATGCGCGCATTTTCCATATAAAAATCAATAACCTCTTTTGTTTGCACCCAGCCTTCATCACTGTAAACGGCTGCAGCTGCTTTTTGAACCGGGTAGGAAACGCCATTGAATTTGGTGCATTGGCGACGGTTCCAGAGTTTATTAATACTGTATTTTTCACCTTTTGCTGTTGTCCCCATCAATATTTCCGGAACAACTGTCAAACCACAGCGAACCCCTGTGAACCCTGCTGTTTTAGAGAAGGAGCGGAACTCGATTGCACATTGTTTGGCTCCTTCTATTTCATAGATGGAGTGGGGGATACCAGCTTCAGTAATGAACGCTTCATAGGCAGCATCAAACAAGATGATAGAGTCATTAGCAATGGCATATTCAACCCAGGCTTGAAGCTGTTCTTTATTGGCGACCGTTCCCGTTGGATTATTAGGAAAGCAGAGATAGATCAGGTCGACCTTTTCCGAAGGAAAGTCCGGGTTGAAACCATTCTCTTCCGTACAGGGCATGTAGACCAGCCCCTGATAATACCCTTTGGCGTCAATTTGACCACTGCGACCAACCATGACGTTGGTATCGTTATAAACCGGGTAGACTGGGTCGCCAATGGCCACCTTATTGCCAAGATCAAAAATATCAAGAATATTGCCACTATCGCATTTGGATCCATCTGAAATGAAAACTTCAGACGTTTTTAAGTCAACCCCGAGAGGTTTATAGGCTTTGTCAACAATGACCTGTGCCAGCCAGTCGTAACCTTGCTCTGGACCGTATCCATGGAAGGTAGCAGCCTCTGCCATTTCATCCACACCCTGGTGAAACGCTTTGAGTACTGCTGGAACCAGTGGTTTGGTGACGTCGCCAATACCAAGGCGGATGACTTTTGCCTCTGGATTGGCTTGGGTAAACTCATTGATACGGCGGCTGATTTCTGGGAACAGATAGCCTGCCTGGAGTTTTAAATAATTATCGTTGATACGTGCCATGTAAATTTCTCCTGAATCGTTAAAAAATAAGGGCGTTTATGGAAACACAACCCTGTTATTTGATCTTAATGTCGATTTTTAGCTGGATTTACGTTGCAGCCACGCACCGGCGTTTTCAAAATCTTTGCCCAGACCGTGGAAGGTTTCACAGCCGGAAATAATCAAAGTTATAAGCACCAGCAATAAAATGAGTCCTTTTTTCATTTAAGCCTCCTTTTGTCTTACTTAACTCAAGCCCAGAACATCCTGCATATCATAGAGCCCGGAATCTTTTCCATGTAGCCATTGACAGGCACGTACTGCTCCACGGGCAAACATGTCACGGCTCATGGCACGGTGACTGATTTCAATCCGTTCACCCATACCGATAAAATACACCGTGTGCTCGCCAACAATATCTCCTCCACGCACTGTCTGCATGCCAATTTCATCGTGAGTCCGTGCACCGCACATCCCTTCGCGGTGATAGTTGGCAACCTGATTGTAGTTACGCCCCAGACTTTCAGCGACAACCTCACCCATACGCACAGCAGTTCCTGAAGGGGAGTCTTTTTTCTTGTTATGGTGAAGTTCGACAACTTCAACATCAAAATCTTCCCCCAGAATATTTGCGGCTTCCTTAAGAAGTTTAAAGCATGCATTGACCCCAACACTCATGTTGGGGGCGAGAACCACAGGAATTTTCTTGGCAAATTTTTCTGCCAGTTTTTTTTGCTCGGGAGTAAAGCCGGTTGAGCCACTGACAACCATTTTTCCCAGGTTTGCACAGATTTCGAGATTTTTTAAGGTGACTTCAGGGAAAGTGAAATCAATCAACACATCAGCGTCGACCATGGCTGCTGCCAAGTCATCTGTGATTTTTATTCCAAGTTCTCCTACGGCTGCAAGTAATCCTGCATCAGCGCCAATGTGTGGGTGTCCCGGGCGTTCTATCGCTCCTGTTAATTCCAGCCCCTCCGTATCCTTGACCGCTTGAATTAAACGACCACCCATACGCCCGGCGGCGCCAACTATTGCAATTTTCATATTGTCTAATCCTTAAACCACTGAGGCTCAGAGACACTGTGCATAAATAAGCACATAGAGAAAGTTAATGACTTTCTCAGTGTCTTGGTCTTTCTGTGGTGAGTCAGCTTTTCTGTTATATCAACTTATGCTTACGTAAAACTGCCTGCAGTTTTTCCAGGGTGTTGTTTTGCATGGCAACCAGAGGTAGACGGACATCGGTTCGACATTTACCCATCAATGCAGCAGCAGTTTTTACTGGTACCGGATTTGATTCAATAAACATGGTTTGGTGGACATCAAGCAACTGTAAGTGGAGCTTGCGTGCGTCGTCCCAGCGATTTTCCTGCACGGCCTGAACCATGGATTTAACCTGCTTCGGCATGATATTCGCGGTCACTGAAATCACCCCTTTGGCACCACAGGCCATCAATGGCAGGGTGAGAAAGTCATCCCCCGAGAGAACGTAGATTTTGTCGCCTGCCCGGGCGATGATTTCACTTGCCTGGGTCACGTCGCCCGAGGCTTCTTTAATTGCCACAATGTTGTCAATCTCTGCAAGGCGAACGGTTGTTTCTGCAGTCATATTGACGCCGGTTCTGCCTGGAACATTGTACAAAACCTGGGGGAGGGAAACATTTTCAGCAATTGCTTTGAAGTTTTGATACAGCCCTTCCTGAGAAGGCTTATTGTAATAGGGGGCAACCAGAAGAACACCATCGGCTCCCATTTCCTTGGCATGTTGTGAGATTGCTATGGCTTCAGCGGTGGCATTGGAACCTGTCCCCGCAAGGATCGGAACCCGTTTATTAACTTGGTCGATACAGGCTTTAATGACCTGATCATGCTCAGCATAATCGAGGGTTGCGGATTCGCCGGTTGTCCCACAGGGGACAATGACATCAGTGCCGTTTTCAATTTGAAATTCAATGAGTTGGCGGTAGCTTTCTTCATCAAAGTTTCCCTGGGCATCAAACGGGGTAATGATTGCTACCATAGATCCTTGAAACATATTTTCCTCCATCAGTTAGGGCATTTTCCAGGTTCTTGATCTGTTTCTTGCGACACTGTACCTGCAGGTATTGTGTTAACTGGCCGTACAGGACCTTTTTTTCCACAGGCATTGAGTGCCAATAACAGTATGAATATTATAAATAAATGTTTTGTTCTCATTTGTCTCTTTACCACTGCAGGATAGCGGTTACTGAAAATTTATGTGCGGGAACTTAATCTGTCCAACTCCATTTTAACAGCCTCTGTTGCTGTTCCTCCCGTTGCCTTGCGGGCGTTGACCGAAGCTTCAAGGGTGACAAAATCATAAATATCAGCTCCAATCAGGTCTGAAAATTGCTGGAATTCGGCCAAACTCAGTTCAGGAATATCTTTTCCAGTTTCAACGCAATAGCGAACAGTTTTGCCGACAACTTCATGCGCCTGGCGGAAAGGCAAACCCTTGCGGACGCAGTAATCAGCAACATCGGTTGCAGTAGAGAAACCACGCGCTGCAGCGATGCGCATATTATCTCCCTTCACTTTCATTTCTGCAATCATCGCGACAAAAACTTTCAAACTCCCTTTAACGGTATCAACGGTATCAAAAAGAGGCTCTTTATCTTCTTGCATGTCTTTGTTGTAGGCTAACGGCAACGACTTCATCAATGTCAGCAATGAGATGAGGTTGCCGTAAACCCGTCCGGTTTTGCCGCGTACCAGTTCAGGGACATCGGGATTTTTTTTCTGCGGCATGATAGAGCTTCCGGTGCAGAAGGCATCGGAGAGTTCGATGAAATTAAAATCCGCACTTGACCAGAGAATCAACTCTTCCGAAAGACGTGACAGGTGCATCATCAAAATACCGGAAAAGCTACAGAATTCAATGGCAAAATCACGATCAGAAACACTATCAAGGCTGTTCCTGGTGACACCATCAAATCCAAGCTTTTCAGCGACCCACTCTCGGTCGATAGGGAATGTGGTTCCTGCCAGCGCTCCGGCTCCGAGTGGCATCAGGTTGAATCTGGCCCGTAAGTCTTTGAGGCGGCTGTAGTCTCGAGAAATCATTTCCCGGTAAGCAAGCATGTGGTGACTATAAAGAATCGGCTGTGCTGTTTGTAAATGGGTATAGCCAGGCATGATAACTGACAGATTATTTTCGGCCTGCTTAATCAATGAACTCTCAAGCTGGGTGAGATATTCAAGAATTGTGTCGATTTCATCCCTGAGGTAGAGGCGGACATCGACAGCAACCTGATCGTTACGACTGCGGCCAGTATGCAATTTGCCCCCGACCGCCCCAATTTTATCAATCAGACGTGCTTCGACATTCATGTGGATATCTTCCAGGGCAACAGAAAATTCCATTGTTCCGGTTTCAATCTCACCCAGAATCTCATTCAGTCCGGCAATAACTTGCTCAGCTTCAGCAACCGTAATGATTCCCTGTCGCCCAAGCATTTCTGCATGGGCCTTAGAACCCTGAATATCGTAGCTACCAAGACGTTGTTCAAACCCGATTGACGCGGTGAATTCTTCAACAAATTTATCTGTAGGCTGGGTGAAGCGCCCTCCCCAGAGCTTACTACTCATTGTGGTTCTCCTTGAGAATTAGGAACATTTAGGTCACCATCTTCAATATCTCGCACGTCGATCCAGTTGCCCCGATTATCCTCCTTGTAGATCCGGTGGACTTTCAGTGGCATGCGGGTTGTCCGTGGGTCAAACCTGTGGAAGACCGGCAGGTTGAAATAAAAAAGTCTTGTGTCACTGTTAAAACGGAGTCGGCAGACAGGCAATCCATCAAAATTGTCGGCTGTAAAATTAGGGTATTTCCGCGGCGCAATTTTGTGACTTTCATGCATGATGATCGATGAGTGACCAAAAGATTCTTTATCTTCATCTGGTAAAGAATCGTTGGTTTCGTCGGAAGCATTACAGAAAACGGTAATAGTATCATGAACTCCAGGTGTCGATTCTATCATTTCACCATAAAAGCCGTGAACAACATTGCGGAACAAGATGTGTTCCGGTTTGGGATTACACTCCAAAACTACCAGTAAATCAAGCTGCTGGCGACTGGAAAAATATAATTCATTGGCATAATCGATGATCTGCCGGATATTCGACTGATAGGGGGTACGGTAAATATAGTCAAAGCAGATCATCGCCATAAAATTAAAGCCGGTCGAGGGACAGTGCCATAGCGGGAAAACTTTTCCGTGATATAGATCATGGGGGGCTTCCATAGCTTCCTCGTGGTAGCATGGATGACTCTTAGCCTGGAGAAAGACACGGACCTTTCCAGTACTCTCCTTCACAATAATTGCAGTACTGTTGACCTGTAAATCATCAATTTTTCCACTTTGGCGGTCTTCACAGATAGATTCTACTAACTCTTCATTGTCATCCTTAAAACGTTTGGCTAAGGCAGCAAAAGTGGCGAGAGGACAAGCCTCAAGGCCAATCATGGTCACTGTATTGATCCGAAAACCTTGAACAATCAAAGAGAGAGCTTTATCAAAGTGGCCGCAGGGTAAGATACCCTCAGGAAAAAGGAGGAAATGGATTTTTTTTAAATTACTTTCAGCGTTTGTAATGAGCTCAAGAACGGAACGGATACGCCGCCATTTGCGCTGAGTGACGGCCTGGGGATCAGATTCTGTTTCAAGCCTGATTTCGTTGGGGATCTGGCTGATCAGGCAGTGCAGATGGTGGCCACGCGGGAAATTGATATCAATATTTTTTTTGATAATTGTGAACATGGCAGCAATAATCAGTGCAGGGAGTCAATTCCGATGATTTCTCAAATTGCACCGTCTTAAAGGAAACTTCAGTTTAGGCCATATATGCCTATCCGGATGCAGCTTAAGTTCAAAGGCTGGGGCTCGGTGGGATTATTCCTGACACCGAGCCCCTGTTAAAATAACTATTTTTTTGCTGCCCGTTGCATGGCAGCAATTCTTAGCCGCAGAGCGTTGAGTTTAATGAATCCTTCAGCATCTGCCTGGTTGTAAACTTCATCTGCTTCAAAAGTGGCAAAATCAACATTAAACAGGCTGTCGGTTGCAGAGTCACGGCCAACAACACGACAGTGTCCTTTGTAGAGTTTGACTCGAGCTTTACCATTGACGGATTTTTGGGTTTCGTCAATCAGGGCCTGTAGTGCGATCCGCTCCGGAGCAAACCAATAGCCGTTATAGACCATTGCCGCATAGCGTGGGACCAATGAATCGCGCAGATTCATCACTTCACGGTCCATAGTGATCTGCTCAACGCCACGGTGTGCCTCTTCAAGGATCGTCCCGCCTGGAGTTTCATAGACTCCACGACTCTTCATTCCGACGTAGCGGTTTTCCAGCAGGTCAACCCGGCCAATGCCATGTTTCCCCCCAAGTTCATTGAGCTTTGCCAAGAGATTGGCCGGAGAGAGTCGTTCGCCATTGACGGCGACGGCATCCCCTTTTTCAAACTCAATTTCGACATATTCTGGCTGGTCGGGCGCATCCTCTGGTGCCACCGTGAGAACATACATCTCTTCCGGGGCTTCCGCCCATGGGTTTTCCAGAACATCTCCCTCAAAGGAAATATGCAAAAGGTTGCGATCTGAACTCCAAGGGAACTTTTTGCTGGTTGGAACTGGAATACCATGTTTTTTGGCATAGTTTTCAAGGGCGGTACGACTGTTCAGATCCCATTCACGCCAGGGAGCTATAACTTTGACCGCTGGATCAAAATGATAATATGCGATTTCAAAACGGACCTGATCGTTCCCTTTTCCTGTTGCACCGTGAGAGACGGCATCAGCCCCTTCTTTGGCGGCAATCTCCATTTGTGCTTTAGAGATTAATGGTCTTGCGATGGATGTCCCTAGGAAATAGCGTCCTTCATAAATCGCATTGGCGCGAAACATTGGGAAGACAAAGTCACGGGTAAATTCTTCTTTCAGATCAAGAATGTGGCAGGCGCTGGCCCCGGTTTTTTTAGCTTTCTCCGGGATCCCGTCCAGCTCTTCTCCTTGTCCAAGGTCAGCAGAAAATGCAACGACTTCGCAATTATATTCTTCGATGAGCCATTTGAGGATAATCGAGGTATCCAAACCGCCAGAATAGGCAAGAACGACTTTCTTAACTTCTTCTTTTTTTCCCATTTCTATTTCTCCTGAGATTATGTGATGCTATTAAAGTTTGATTACGTATGTATCGGCCATACGGTCATGCAACCCTTGCTTCTGCTCATCAAAGGCAACCATCAGGTAACCGATCCCAAAAATTATGCCTGATATGAATTTTGCCGGCACTTCACGAAAAGCCGCTCGACCATAACTGAGTGAAGATCCGTCACGGCGAATCACTTTTATTCGCAAGGCCATTTTCCCCGGGGTCTGTCCACCGTATCCAGTGAAAACAACATAGTAGACAAAACTGAGGACAAAGCCGAATAGCTGCACTAAAACAGCAACATTTCCAGCCGATGCCTGGTGACCCGCAGCAACGACCCCAGCCAGAGCCAAGAGTGACCCTAATAAAAGCTGGAGGATAAAGACAATAAATGCATCAATGATGGTTGCAACCAGTCGCATCCAGAAGCCCGCTTTTGGCAAGGCATCGATCTCCGTGCGGCTCGGAAATTGTGCTCTTTGGTTTCTTGCCTGATGCTCTTCAACCGTTATTTCCGGCTCTGGTTCAGACTCTGATGCTTGCAGTGACAGCGGGAAGCTCTGTTTACACTTTGGGCAGTTGACCCGATCTGCATTTTCCGGCAGCTGTTCCTGCTTGATCTCTTTACTATAACCACAGTGTGGACAGGTAATCAGCATGGTTTATCGTGCCATTAAAGTCGCCATAATTGCTTTTTGTGCATGCAGGCGGTTTTCAGCTTCATCAAAGATGATTGATTGAGGTCCTTCAACAACTTCATCGGTTATTTCTTCATCGCGGTGTGCGGGTAGACAATGCATGACGACGGCCTCAGGAGCAGCCAGCCTAACAAGATCGGCGTTGATCTGAAACCCGGTAAAGGCTTTTATCCGTTCCTGCTGCTCCGCTTCATGCCCCATACTGGCCCAGACATCGGTATTGAGAACATCAGCTCCTTCAGCGGCTTCACGAGGGTCATGGGTTAATATAATGTTTGCACCGGATTTTTCAGCCATGGCGACAATTTCCTGATCGGGTTCATACCCTTTTGGAGTCGCTATACGTAACTCAAAACCGACGAGGGCAGCAGCATTGATCCAACTGTTTGCCATATTATTGCCATCCCCAACCCAACAATATTTGAGGTTGCGATAATCCTCTTTGTGCTCTGTGACGGTAAACATGTCCGCAACCAATTGACAGGGATGGTAGAGATCACTCAGACCGTTGATGACCGGAACATAGCTATGCTCAGCAAATTCTTCCAGCGCCTGATGGGAGTAAGTCCGAGCCATCACCCCATCACAATACCCCGACATGACCCGTGCGGTGTCCTTGATGGGTTCGCCGCGACCCATTTGCGTGGTTCCAGAATGGAGAAATAATCCATGGCCACCAAGCTGAAACATACCGACCTCAAAGGACACCCGGGTACGGGTAGAGCTTTTTTCAAAGATCATCCCCAGGGTTTGCCCCTCTAGAAGTCGGTGCGGAGTGCCTTCTTTCTGTTTCTGCTTCAGTTCTCTGGTGAGGGAAAAAATGGCTTCCAGGTCTTCCAGAGTCCAGTCGGAAAGGGCAAGAAAATCCTTGTTCATTGGTTATATTCTCCTAAACATTGTTGGACACAGTGAGTACAAAACTTTGTAGAAATCCGTATGGTCTCTTGTGCGCTTCAGGGCGGCAAAAGCTACAATTCTTCTAAAATCCCATCCAGAATTTCGATCATCTGGTCAATTTCACTTTGCGATACGATCAAAGGAGGCACGAAGCGTAAGACATTTCCAACCGTACAATTAATCAGCAGACCTCGATCAAGAGCCGTTTTGACAATTTCACCACCCTCAATAGTGAGTTCCATCCCTACAATAAGACCCCGGCCACGGATATTTTTGATGAAAGTATACTTTTCCTGTAGCTGTTGCAGTTTTGTAAACAGATAATGGCCCATAGCAATGCAGTTTTCAATAACATCACCTTCGAGCAGAACCTTCATGGTTGCGATACCGGCAGCTGTTATTAACGGGTTGCCCCCAAAGGTCGATCCATGGGTTCCGGGCCCTAACGCAATTGCATATTTTTCACGGGCAACCATGGCTCCGATGGGAGGCCCTGCAGCGAGAGCTTTGGCCAACGTCATCACATCGGGTTCGACGTTATCATGTTGATAGGCAAAGAGTTTTCCTGTACGACCGAGGCCAACCTGGATTTCATCGAAAATTAATATCAGCTCGTTCTGATCACAGAGTTCCCGCACTGCCTGAAGGTATCCCTGCGGAGGAATATTGATCCCCCCCTCACCTTGAATCGGTTCCAGCATAATGGCACAGGTCTTTGGACTAACTGCCTGTTTGAGGGCCTGGATATCACCAAGGGGGACATACTTGAATCCTGGAATCAGGGGGGCAAAACCTGCCTGAATTTTATCCTGCCCGGTGGCACTGATTGTAGCAAGGGTTCGCCCATGGAAAGATGCCTGAGCGGTAATAATTTCAAAACGATCATTACCATATGTGTCCGCACTGTATTTGCGGGCCAGTTTCAGCGCCGCTTCGTTGGCTTCAGCTCCCGAATTACAGAAAAAGACCCGATCGCCAAAAGAATGCTCACAAAGAATTTCTGCCAGCTCAATCTGTTGCGGGATATGAAAGTAATTGGAACAATGCAGTAATTTACCCGCTTGATCCTGCAGGGCTGCAACGACCCTGGGGTGGCAGTGCCCGAGATTGTTGACGGCAACACCGGCAAGAAAGTCGAGATATTTCTTCCCATCAACGTCAGTCAACCAACATCCTTGACCGCTTGCTGCAACCAGCGGATAGCGTCCATAAGTTTTGGCGACATGCTCCAGGCCCCGATCAATCCAGCTTTGTGAAATGTCCATCAATTATACCTCGCAACAGCAGTTCCAATTCCTCTGTCGGTAAACATTTCCAGTAAGCAGGCATGCTCCATCCTTCCATCGATGATATGGGTTTTTGCTACTCCCGCATCAATGGCTTCGACGCAGCAGTTGACTTTAGGAATCATGCCACCGGAGATTGTACCGTTGTTAATCAAATCGGGAACTCGTTGAATATCTATAGTGGAGATGAGTTTGCCTTGCTTATCTTTGACCCCTTCGATATCGGTCAGCAAGATCAATTTTTCAGCTTTGAGTGCACCGGCAATTCTTCCAGCAACCAGATCAGCATTGATGTTGTAGGTTTCACCATTGAGACCACCGCCGATTGGAGCGATGACGGGAATAAAATTGCTTTCTTCCAAACTTTTGATAATGGTCGGGTCGACCGATTCAACCTCGCCAACCATACCGATATCAATAATTTCCGGGGTCAGGGTCTCCGGGTTAACAGCAGTCATTTCGAGCTTTCTGGCTCTGATCAATCCACCATCTTTGCCCGTTATGCCGACGGCTTTTCCACCGTGCAGATTGATATTGGTCACAATTTCTTTGTTGACCTTGCCGCCAAGAACCATTTCGACCACGTCCATGGTTTTGCTATCGGTGACCCGCATTCCTTGAATAAATTCACTCTCAATGTGCATTGCTTCAAGCACTTTACCAATTTGCGGACCGCCACCATGAACGACGACCGGATTCATGCCGATATACTTCATCATGATCACATCGCGGGCAAAGCCTTTTTTCAGGCGTTCTTCAACCATGGCATTGCCACCATATTTGATGACGATGGTTTTTCCATAAAAACGCGTAATCCAAGGGAGTGTCTCCATCAGAACATTGGCTTTTTCAATCAGTTTTTCCATTTTCATGTCCCTACCGCTTTATCCTTATCGGCTACAGAATATAGCGTGACAAATCTTCGTCTTGGCTGATCTCTGAGAGGCGCTGTTGCACTTCCTCAGCAGCAATATTGACTTGATCTTCGGTAAGCTCGGGAGCAGTGAAGGAGAGATCTTCAAGAAGTTTCTCCATGATTGTGTGTAGACGTCTGGCACCAATATTTTCGGTGCGATCGTTGACTGTCTTGGCAATCTTGGCTATCTCCCGAATAGCCTCGTCATCAAAATCAAGTTGAATTGATTCAGTTTTCAGCAACTCCTTATATTGGCGGATCAGGGCATTCCGAGGTTCCGTAAGGATGCGATAGAAGTCATTTTCACTCAGACTGTTTAATTCAACCCGGATCGGGAAACGCCCTTGTAATTCTGGAATCAAATCAGATGGCTTTGCCGTATGGAAAGCTCCAGCAGCAATAAACAGAATATGGTCAGTTTTGATCGACCCATGTTTGGTGCTCACTGTGCTTCCTTCAACAATTGGTAGGATATCCCGTTGGACTCCCTCGCGCGATACTTCGGGGCCATGAACACCTTCACGGCTGGCAATCTTGTCAATTTCATCAATAAAGATAATACCATTCTGTTCAGCACGCTCACGGGCCAGAGTGGTGACATTTTCCATATCAATCAGCTTTTCAGCTTCGGATTCTATCAGATGCTCGCGTGCCTCACTTACCTTGACCCGTTTGCGCTTGGAGCTTTTGGGAAACAGGTTGCCGAACATTTCCTTGATGTTCATCCCCATTTCTTCGTTCCCCTGCGGGGTGAAGACTCCCATGGTGGGCATACTGCTCACTTCAATCTCCAGCTCAACAAAACGTTCTTCAAGCTCTCCGAGGCGTAATAATTTGCGCAGTCGATCACGCGTGTGCTGGCGCTGTTCCTGTTTGTCAGGGGAATGGTCAGATTCTCCAGGGAGGAGCAGATCAAGTAGTTTTTCTTCGGCATTGGCCTCGGCTTTGAGGCGCATTTTCTTAGTTTCTTCCTCTTTGACCAGGTTGATTGACAGCTCCAGTAAATCGCGAACCATACTCTCAACGTCACGACCCACGTAGCCAACCTCAGTAAATTTGCTGGCTTCAACTTTGATGAATGGGGCTTGTGCCAGTTTTGCCAGGCGTCGGGCAATTTCAGTTTTACCAACACCGGTGGGGCCGATCATAATGATATTTTTAGGGGCGATTTCGTCCCGTAGTTCGGCGGGAACCTGCTGGCGACGCCAACGGTTTCTTAAGGCAACGGCAACAGCGCGTTTGGCGTCGTTCTGGCCAATAATATAGCGATCAAGTTCGGAAACAATTTCTCTGGGGGTGAAGTTATTCACTTAAGAACCTCAACTGAAATATTGTCATTAGTGTAAATACAAATATCCGCGGCAATATGAAGAGCCTCTCTCACAATTTGTTCTGCATCAAGATCAGAATGGGCTACGAGGGCCCGTGCCGCTGCCAGAGAAAAACTGCCACCGGAACCAATTGCTGCAACACCATCATCAGGTTCAATGACATCTCCAGCACCAGAAATCACCAGACTGAGATCTTTGTCAGCCACAATCAGAAGAGCCTCGAGGCGGCGTAGGACTTTGTCAGTGCGCCAATCTTTGGCAAGGGCAACCGCGGCGCGTGAGAGATTTCCGTGAAATTCCTGAAGTTTTGCCTCAAATTTCTCAAATAGTGTAAAAGCATCTGCGGTACTGCCTGCAAATCCCGCTAAAATTTGATCTTGATAAAGCCGGCGGACCTTCCGGGCGCTATGTTTCATCACTGTGTTGCCCAGACTGACCTGTCCATCACCAGCCAAAGCAACCTGTGAGTTGTGGCGAACACAGCAGATTGTTGTTCCTTTGAACATTTATAACTCCACTAAAAGATAAGTTATTGAGGAATAGCAACAAATGATAACAAATAACATAAAGAGGGCTCGATAATAAAGATGTAAAGCAATAATTAATGGGGAAAGTATTCAGGATTTCAGGGGGACTGTTAACTTGCCAGAGGGAACTCGATGGTCGCTGTCGCTCCTTGACCCAGCTCGCTTTCGATATAAACCTGCCCTCCCATGCTACGGATGAATTCACGAACATAGTAAAGACCGAGACCAAAACCACGCACCTGACCGGTATGTTCGGGATCAACCTGGTAGAACTTATTGAATATCTTGGCAAGTTCTTGTGATGGTATGCCTGCACCACTGTCTTTGATTGTCAGCTTTATATGTTTATCATCTGTTTCTCCTCGCATATGGACAGCGCCCCCTTCCGGGGTGAACTTAATGGCATTGTCAAGCAGGGCGCGAATAGCAAAGCTGACTTTTTGTTGGTTCAGCATCAACGGATTTTGTGTCAGTTGCGGGTCAATAACGGTTTCAAGGTGGATACCCCTGTTATGTGCCGCTGTTTGCAGAGTCATGGATACCCGCTCAGCAAGGGCTCCCAGATCAATGGGTTCGAGGGTGAAAGCTTCCTCGTCCAAAGTTGCTTCACTAAAGTAAAGCAGATCTTGAATCAGTTGCTCCAGGTGAACGGTTTCGGCTTGTACCATGGCGATCATCTGCTGGAAATTGCCGTCATCTGGACTCTCGACTCCATCTGCAATGTTTTGGATAAAGAGAGAGATTGCCGTTGCTGGAGTTTTCAGTTTATGTGAGATCAGCCCCAGAAAGTCACTTTTAAGCTTGTCTGTTTTCTTTAAGTCGGCTAATTCCTGACGGATTTTCTGTTTTTCAAGCACTTTGGCAACCGTAGTGCTGAGCTGCAGAATATTGATTGGTTTGTTGATGAAGTCATCGGCGCCCGCTTTCAAAGCCTGAAGGATTAATTCCTTGTCCGAGTAGCCAGTCATCAAAATCACTGCTTTGTCAGGGTGTTCTTCTTTGACTTTTTGTAACAATTCCAGTCCGTTTAGATTGGGCATCATGACATCGCTAAGAAGGAGATCGATTTCTACGGTTGCCAGAATTTTTAATGCTTCAAGACCGTCTTTTGCCACCAGCACATGATAATCATCCAGAACATTAATACACAGTTCACGGATGATCGGTTCATCATCAACGCAGAGGAGGGTGTGTTGTTTTGGTTTCACATCTAGTGTTGAAAATGGCATGCTTTCAAGTTCTTTCTGCTTGCCTGCGTTAGGTTGGTGGGTTTGTGTTACCAGATAAATATAGCGAAGCAGCCAGAGATGTCCAGTCTCTGGCTGCTTATAAGGAGAAAATAATTTTCAACTTGCGGATTGCTTTTAGCTTAGAATCTTTTTGAGCTGTTCCGGTGCTGCTTGTAAAAGCATCTCAATTTTATCTGTCTCTGAGCCTCCCGCCTGGGCAAGTTCTGGTCGGCCACCCCCACGGCCACCCACAATTTCAGCCAGAGGTTTAATCAATTCACCCGCTTTAATTTGACCCGTGAGATCTTTGGTAACAGCAACCAGCAGAGATACTTTACCACCGGCATCAGCAACCAGGACTAAAACACCGGAACCCAGCTTATCACGAAGTTGATCGGAAAATTCCCGTAACCCCTTACCATCAGTTCCTGGGATTTTAACGGCAAGTAATTTTACATTTCCAACCAGCTGCACTTTATCGATCAATTCTCCACTGCGCTCAGCGTTAGCCTTTGCCTGCAGTTGCTCAAGCTCTCTTTCCATCTCTTTTTGCTGTTCAAGAAGTTTCTGCAGCCGGACCTCAAGTTTCTGTGGATCACTTTTGACCAGATCCGCTAAACGTTGTAACGACTGTTGTTGTTGCTGGACCTGAGTCAGGGCCGTCGCTCCGGTAACAGCTTCAATCCGACGTACTCCCGCTGCAATTCCCCCTTCACTGAGTATGCGGAACAGGCCAATATCGCCAGCGGCACTGGCATGGGTGCCGCCACAGAGTTCCATACTATAGTCGCCAACATTGATCACCCGCACAACGTCACCATATTTTTCCCCGAAGAGAGCCATGGCGCCAGCTTGCTGAGCTGCATCGGCACTCATTTCACGACTTTCGACCTGAGCATTGGTGCGGATCTGTTGGTTAACTTCCTCTTCAATTTTCCTCAGTTCTTCAGCCGAAAGCGGTGAGAAATGGGTGAAATCGAAACGGAGCCGTTCTGGGGTGACCAGCGAACCAGCCTGTTTGACATGTTGCCCCAGCTGGTTTTGCAATGCCGCCTGTAGCAGGTGAGTTGCCGTATGGTTGAGGACGATTCTCTGGCGTCGTTCTGCGTCGACTTTAATCGTTGCTTTGTCACCTGTTTGAATTGCCCCGGTGACAACTTCGCAAACATGGACATAGAGTTCGGGAAGCGGCTTTCTGGTTTCAATAATTCTCAGGGCTGCCTCGGCTGTGATAATCTCCCCGCTATCTCCGACCTGTCCCCCAGACTCGCCGTAACAGGGAGTCGTTGTGGTGATAACCTCGACGGTTTCACCACAGGCTGAATTTTCAACCACTTCCCCTTGACGGATCAAAGCCAGAACGTCTCCCTGATCTTCCAATTTCAGGTAACCGGAGAATTCAGTTCGAATTCCTTTGTCAACCAACTGTTTGTAGATGGTTAAAACGGCTTCTTCACCCGAACCCTTCCAGTGTTGCCGGGCTTTGGCACGCTGTGCCTCCATGCAGGTTTCAAAACCCTCTTCGTCGAGGCTGTACCCATCCTTTTCGACAATATCAGCAGTCAGATCAAGTGGAAATCCATATGTATCATAGAGTTTAAAGACAGTTTCTCCCGGAATTATGGTTTGCTTTGCTGCTGATAGCTGGGAAATTTCTTCCTGTAAAATACGCAGTCCGTTTCCAAGGGTCTGAATAAAGCGCTCTTCTTCATTCTGAACCACCTTGGCCACAAAGTCCTTCCGTTTCGCTTCTTCCGGATAGGCTGTGGCCATCGACTCAAGGACAAAAATTGCTGTCTTGAATAAGATTGGATCTTCAAACCCAAGCATTTTGGCATGGCGCATAGCACGTCGCATGATTCGTCGAAGTACGTAACCACGACCTTCGTTGGAGGGTAAAACACCATCGGCAATCAAATAAGCAGTAGCACGGCTGTGATCAGCCATAACCCGCATGGAAACATCATTGTCTTCGTTCTCCCCATAGGTTTTAGCCGATAGCTTTTCTATGTAGGAGATAATATTGCGGAGCAAGTCAGTATCATAATTCGATTGAACACCTTGCATAACTGTGGCGAGTCGCTCAAGACCCATGCCGGTGTCAACGGCAGGCTTTGGCAACGGAATCAGGGTGCCGTCTGGTTGACGATCAAACTGCATGAAAACGTTATTCCAGATTTCCATGTAGCGGTCACAATCGCAGCCGACTGTGCAGGTTGGTGAATCACAGCCAACTTCCGGACCGTTATCGTAAAAGATTTCAGAGCAAGGTCCACAGGGGCCGGTATCGCCCATAGACCAAAAGTTGTCCTCTTCAAAACGGAAGATCCGCTCCCGTGGAATTCCTTCCTGATTATGCCAGATATTAGCGGCTTCATCGTCATCGGTATAGACTGATACGTAGAGGCGGTCAATATCGAGCTTCATCTCTTTGGTTAAAAATTCCCAGGCGAAAGCGATTGCTTCTTTTTTGAAATAGTCGCCAAAGGAAAAATTTCCAAGCATTTCAAAAAAGGTATGGTGTCTGGCCGTGCGACCAACATTTTCCAGATCGTTGTGTTTCCCACCAGCACGAACACACTTCTGAGATGTCGTCGCCCGAGTATATGCACGTTTTTCATCCCCTAGAAAACAATCCTTAAACTGATTCATCCCGGCATTGGTGAAAAGCAGGGTCGGATCGTTGTGAGGAACCAGAGAAGATGATGAGATAACAGTGTGATTCCGATCTTCAAAATATTTTAGAAACCGGGCACGAATTTCATTTCCAGAAATCATTTGAGGCAACCTTTCAGTTTTTATAACAAAGGTCGTGAGACCTTTTTGAAAAATATGGAATCTGGGATATTAATCGAAGACGCTCGATTTGAAAAGGGTTTTAAGTGGGGAGTTGAGAAACGTTTCTACCTTTAACTCTGTGCCTTGTCAGATTTTGAGCTGTTGCCTGATATCATGGGTCACAAACAGGATGGTGTGGGCAAGGGGTTGCCAGAGCTGCAATAGCAGGTTTTGCAATCGAAAGCCTTACTAAAAAGATCTATGATCGTCTGATCAGGCTGGAGATTTATTGGCTGTCCTGTTGTTGACGCTTTGATTGATGCGGTTTAGAAGTCACTGGTGCGATTTGCTCTGAATGTACCTGACGCTTCTTCTGGCAATGAGTGGAAATACACCAAGCAAAGCGAAGGAGAGCAACAGCCCCGGAGAAAGAATGCCACTGAGACTTTCAATCTGGCCGAGCTGGGTTCCAGCATTGACATAGACCGCTGTTCCGGCGAGCATCCCGAGTTGGCTGACCCAGTAGAAGGTTAAGGTGCGTATCGGCGTCAGCCCCATGACCAGATTGATCATAAAAAACGGGAAGATAGGGACCAGACGCAGCGTGAAGAGATAAAAACCACCTTCTTTTTCAATCCCGTCATTGAGGGCTTGCAAGCGTTCGTGAAAGCGTTTCTGCACCCAGTCGCGCAACAGAAAGCGGCTGACAAGAAAAGCCAGGGTCGCACCAATGCTGCTGGCGAAGGAAACAACAATAAGTGCCGGCAGAAAGCCGAATAGAGCACTGCCGGCCAGGGTCATGATCGTTGCTCCCGGTAGAGACAGAGCTGTGACGACGACGTAGATGAAAAAGTAAGCGCCAAGGGTCAGCAGCTGATTGCCAGCATAAAACTGCTGGAACGCATCCTGTCTCTGCTTAAGCTGTGACAAGGTCAGGAAACGCTGGAGATCAAGCAGAAAAAACAGGGCAATCAATACCACAATCGTCAGCAGGATCAACATTTTTTTCGAGCGTCTGGACATCCGCTTACTCCAGCGTGATTGCTGCCTTTATCCCACCGCTGTCGAGGATTGACCTTGCGTGGAAAAGTCTGCTCCTAGTTGGAAGCGTCTAGCAGCTCTGGATAGGGCCAGTCTGCTTGTCCTTTTTTCAGGATATAAACCCGATCTTCTGCAACACCAGATTTTAGCAGCAAGTCGTAAGCGCGTTTAGCACCGCCACCGCCGCGGGGGCAGACAACAACAGCCATATCATTGTTAGTGAGGAGTGGCGTGATAACCGGTGTCATTTTGGCATGGTCGGCTGCAGTTTTGACTGGGTAGGCGTAGGTGGCCTGGGCACCAATGATATGGTGTTGGTTAAATTCATCTTCGACCTGAATATCGACCAGTGTCATCGGAGTACGTGCAGCAATGTGTTGTTTGACTTCGGCGGCAGTGATGTACTGATAGGCGAAAGCTGAAACGGACAGACTGAGAGTTAAAAGCAGAACTATAGTCGAAATTTGCAGTAATCTTTTCATCTGAAGCTCCTGAGAATAAATAGTTGAAATTTATATAAATGATCGAAATCTGGGCTATAAATAGGAGATTGAAAAAGGTAAGTCAAATGGATAGTTTTAATGTGATCAATAGCCTTTATTGGAAAAATAAATGAGGGTTGTGAGATTGCGCCTAGTCGAACTCTTTAATGCAGTCGCTGAAACAGGAAATTTTACCCGGGGCAGAGCAGTTTTCTTCAACAGACATGAGGCGTGATTGTATAACGTGATGTTTGGGAACAGCAGATGGAGGAATTGGATAAAGCTTATGCGATATCGGTGTTATCTTTGATCACCTGAAAAATATCTTCGAGGCCGAACCCGCGGCGTTGAAAAAAACCAATGACACGTTGCCGTTCGCGGTTATTCGCAGTAGGGTAATGAAAATTTGGAAAGCGACGGTTCAGTTGTTCGCGCAGTAAATCATATGCTGAAAATTCTTTCTCGACAACTTCCAGTGCGTGTCTCGCGATTGCTTCATCAATTCCCCTGCGGCGCAGGTCAAACAAGATTTTAGCACCAACACCGCGGCCGGTTCGCATCAGGGAGCGTGCCCGTTCTGTGGCGTAACGGTTGTCATCTAAATAATTATACTCGCGACATTTGTTGATGGCAGCTTCAGTGGCAGGTGAAGAAAAACCGAACTGCTCAAGTTTTTGTCGCAGTTCGGTTTCGCTTCGGTCGCGCCGAGTTAATACCCGCAGAGCTGCGGCAAATGCTTTAGAATCTTTCGACTTCGATTTGTCCATCAGCATTTAACTCTTCTGCCTCACTTGCACGGGCATCTGTATCTTCCTGGTTTTTACCACGCTCAAAATCACTCCAGGAGGAGTCAGAGGTTGAATCGATTCCAGAAAATTTGAGCTTAAAGTCGTCCGGATTCGAACTTTGTCTGATGGCTTCATCGTAGCTGATGACGTTTCTCTTAACCAGATCCATCAATGCTTGATCAAAGGTTTGCATGCCGTAAGTGGTATAACCGTTGGCTATCGTGTCTCTAAGGTGGGCCGTTTTTTCCTGATCATCGATCAATTCTCGTACCCGACCGGTGGAAATCATAACTTCAACAGCGGCAACCCTCCCGGTTCCTTCAATTCGTGGAATCAAGCGTTGGGAAATAACCCCCTTGATAACATTGGAGAGTTGCAGGCGAACGTGGCGTTGCTGGTGGGGTGGAAACATGGAAATAATCCGTGAAATGGTTTCCGGAGCATCAATGGTGTGCAGAGTTGAAAGCACAAGGTGCCCAGTCTCTGCAGCCGCAAGGGCTGTTTCAGCTGTTTCCAGGTCACGCATCTCACCAACAAGGATGACGTCGGGGTCCTGACGCAGAGCACTCTTAAGAGCCGGAGCAAAACCTGTGGTATCGAAACCAACTTCACGCTGGTTGATAATGCATTTTCGATCCCGATGCAGGTATTCGATGGGATCCTCAACGGTAACAATATGGGCGGTTCGATTACTGTTGATATAGTCAATCATTGCTGCAAGTGTTGTGGATTTTCCTGAGCCGGTGGCTCCTGTAACGAGAACTAAACCTCTGGATTCAGTGGCAATTTTCTTTAAAATCTGCGGCATCAGCAGATCATCAAGGGTTGCGATTTTAAATGGAATGGCACGAAAAACGGCCGAAACTGAATTGCGTTGCATAAAGACATTGGCTCTGAAACGTCCCAACCCAGGAACTCCATAGGCTAAATCGACTTCATTTGCTTCTTCGAACTTGGTCCGTTGTCGATCATTCATAATAGATTCACACATGCTGCGGACAGCCTCAGCAGTCAACCTTGGTGCTTTGGGCAATGGCCGAAGATTGCCGTCGATTCGGAAAACCGGAGGTAATCCTGCTTTAAGATGGATATCCGAGGTGTTGGACTTAAGAGCCATGCCGAGAATGTCATTCAGAGTCATAGGTATATCCTCTTCTACTTTACAATTCAGGTTTGTTAATCTTCTTTGCTTTCAACTGCAGGTTTTTCTGCCCCAATGCCATAAAGTTCTCGTAGTGATGCATCAATTTCATTGGTTATTTCCGGGTGCTCTTTCAAATACTGTTTTGCATTCTCTCTGCCCTGACCAACCCGTTCTCCTTTATATGAGAACCAGGAGCCACTTTTTTCGACAATATCGTTGTCCACCCCAAGGTCCAGAAGGTCACCTTCGCGGGAAATGCCAGTACCATACATGATATCAAATTCTGCCTGTTTAAATGGAGGGGCAACCTTATTTTTCACAACTTTCACACGAGTTCTGCCACCAACAACATCCTGCCCCTGTTTGAGGGAGGCAATGCGGCGGATGTCAAGACGGACAGAGCAGTAGAATTTCAGGGCGTTGCCACCAGTCGTGGTCTCAGGGTTGCCGAACATGACCCCGATTTTCATGCGGATCTGATTGATGAAGATAATGGTGCAATTAGATTTACTGACAATGCCAGTTAATTTTCGTAGTGCCTGGGACATCAGACGCGCCTGGAGACCCATATGGGAATCGCCCATTTCCCCTTCAATCTCTGCGCGGGGTGTCAACGCTGCAACTGAATCGACGACCAACAGGTCAATGGCGCCACTGCGGACCAGCATTTCAGTGATTTCCAGTGCCTGTTCACCAGTGTCAGGTTGACTCACTAACAGATCATCTGCTTTAACCCCAAGATGCTGGGCATATTGAATATCAAGAGCATGTTCGGCATCGATAAAGGCTGCTACTCCCCCCTGTTTTTGTACTTCTGCCAGAATGTGCAGGGCAAGGGTGGTTTTACCGGAAGACTCCGGGCCGAAGACTTCAACGATGCGTCCTTTAGGGATTCCACCAACTCCGAGAGCAAGATCGAGGCTCAGAGCTCCGGTTGGAATTGTCTCAATGGCAGGCATCTGGAAATCAGAACCAAGGCGCATAATGCTGCCCTTACCAAACTGTTTTTCGATTTGCCCCATCGCTAAGTCAAGGGCGCGGTTACGGTTGTCGTCAGACATTTTTTCCTCCAATTTATTTATGTCATTTTGATTTGTTAGTTTGAGTCTTTCTTAACTCTCCCGAAATGTCTCATGCTGATGTGTCAGAAAAAGTCATATACGTTGGCTCGGGTACAGTACTGAAAGATTTGTGTAGAATTTATCTGTTCCCCTCTCATAGATTAACATTAAAACTTTTTTTTCCTGGTGTCGAGCCAATATTCTTCCTGCCGAGGCTATTTTTCCATGAGCTGTAAGGTGAAACGGCGTAACCACTCTAATGCCATCGTTGCACTCATGCGCTGTATCTGGCTTCGATCTCCGGAAAAATTATACTTTTTGACATGAACGCCACTTCCACTTGCCAAAGAAATATAAACAGTGCCGACTGGTTTTTCTTCGGTGCCACCATCCGGTCCGGCAATCCCGGTTATTGCCAGGGATAAATCGGTTCCCGTGATCTGTCTTAAACCGCTTGCCATGGCGCGAGCACAGTTTTCACTGACGGCTCCATGTTGTTGTAATAACAGCGCCGGAACGTTCAGCCAATCTCTCTTCGCGGAGTCGGCATAGGTGATACCGGCGCGTTCCAAAAAAGCTGAAGCTCCCGGTTGACTGGTCAACATTGTGGTCAGCAGCCCACCCGTACATGATTCAGCAAGTGAGAGGGTTAATCCGGCATTGCTAAGTAATTTGCCAACATTCCCTTCAGGGGTTTCTCCGTCTCTTGCCATCAGGTAATCACCCAGTTCTTTGAGGAGCAAGGCCTCGGCTTGATCGAGACAATACTCGGCATCATCCCCGGTCGCTTTCAACTTGAGTAAAACCAGCGGATAGTCGAGGGCAAAGGCGACATCAATCCCTTCAGGGAGTTGTTGGTAGGGAATCATGCGGTCGATCTTTGGTTCAGAAAGGCCAAATAGTTTGAAGGTCCGTTGCTGATACGGGCTTACACCCGGCATTTTCTGTTGCAGGACGGGGAGCACGGATTGTTTGAACATTGCCTGCATCTCTGCTGGAACACCCGGAAGGAAGAACAGTTCACAATTGTTGTGTTGTAAACGAAATCCAGGGGCAGTGCCGAGTTGATTTGGGAGTGGCTGTGCCTGCTGGGGTAAGAGGGCCTGTCTTTCGTTATTGGGTTCCATTTGGTAGTTGCGGCGAGCAAACCATTGTCTGACCATATCCAGTGCGGCATCATTGATGACCAGGGGTTGTCCAAGGGCTCTTGCTGCTGCTCTTACGGTACGATCATCTCCAGTGGAACCCAGCCCACCAGTGACAATAATGAATTGAACATGTCCAATCAGGTATTGCAGGGCAGCAACGATCTCTTTTTCTTGGTCAGGAACCGACAGGGAGCAGCGGAGGCGGTAACCATAAGCTGACAGGATTCCAGCAATCGTCTTGGTATTGCTGTCGCTGATTTCTCCACTCAGGAGTTCGTCTCCTGTGGTTAATATGGCAATATCATAGGGGGGCATGAGGAACTCCGCAACGTGAATCCGGGCAGACACAGAGGTCTGCCCCTACGAGGAAAACAGGGCCAGACAAATACGCAGTAAGATAGCAGCATAAATACCTGCCATAACATCATCCAGGGTTACCCCAAGACCGTTTTTCATCTCCCGATCAAACCAGTTGGCGGGTGGAGGTTTGACGATGTCAAAAATCCGAAACCAGATGAATCCAAGAATTGCCGTCGGCCAGGAAAAGGGGAGGAAGGCGGTGGTGATCAAATAGCCAATTAATTCATCGATGACAATCCGTCCGTCATCGGCTTCGTCATAATATTTTCCAGCAATGTCGCAGGCCCAAAAGCTTAAAAAGAGGATAGCAACCAGAGTGATTAATTGCAGCGGCCAGGAAAATCGTGACAGGTAATAAAAAGCAGGGATCCCGGCTAAGGTGCCAAAAGTCCCGGGTGCTATTGGGGCATAACCCAGACCACCATTGCTGCTTAAGAATAGAACCAACTTTCGATAGATAAATTGTTCGGCCGATTTTTCTTCAGTCATTGAAACATTCCTTGGCTGTAAGATCGAGTTGATCATAGGCTGCTGTTTCCACTTGTCGGTAAATTTCCTGGAGTGGTTGCCTACTCTTGCGTGCCAGTTCGCAACAATCATCATACTCCGGTGTGAGGCGCAAAAACTCAGAACCCTGATAAATTAATTTGACTCTGGCGGGGCCTGATTCGGTTATCACTTCTGCATGGCTGCGGTCAAGTTGATAGCGGTTACAAGCTGTACTCCGAACGCCGATGGCGCTGCTTTCTCGCATGATCAGAGTGGCCAGTTGGGCCGCTTGATCGGAGCGACAGACTACCGACAGGAGCTGACCGGGGCGATTTTTTTTCATTTGCAGCGGGATATAGCCCACATCCAGCGCTCCGGCGGAGAACAACAAATCCATCAGGTTGCCCAGCTGTTCTGGAGTGCAGTCATCAATATTGCTTTCGAGCAGTTGTACCTTATGATCGCTATTGCTGGTCATCTTTTCCTCATAGAGAATGCCGCGCAACAGATTGGGACGATCTTCAAGCATCCATCCGCCAACGCCATAGCCTGTTTTTCCTAAGGTTTGTGCTGGGAAGGGTCCGAACATCGCGACCTCTGCAGCAATTGTTGCTCCAGTGGGGGTGACCAGCTCTTTATCAATACCACTATCGCAGACAGGTTTCCCCTGCAGAATTTCCAGCGTTGCAGGGGCCGGCAGAGGCAATGCCCCATGGGCACATTTGCTCATACCGCGAGATAATGGAAGGGGTGAACAGAGGACTTTTTCAACCCCTAACAGGTTCAAGCCGATAGCAGCACCAACCAGGTCGACTATGGCATCAACAGCACCAACTTCGTGAAAGTGAACCTGATCAATATCGATCCCATGAACTTTGGCTTCTGCTTCTCCAAGGCGGCGGAAGAATTTGCGCGACATTTGTTTGACCGGCTCTTGCAGTGAGCTTTCAGCCAGCATGGAGTCGATGGTGCTCCAACCACGGTGGTGGTGTGTCTCTTCGCATTCTACCTGCAGCCGACATCCTTCTATTCCATGTCGTTGTTCGCGTCCGATTTCAAGTTTGTAACCGGAGATTGGCAGTTTAGCCAGTTCTTGTTTAAGCGACTGCTGATCGACGCCAAGGTCTAGTAGAAGGCCAAGGAACATATCACCGGAAATCCCGGAAAAGGTATCGAGGTAGAGAGTTTTCATACGTTTTGTCCTATTGTTTTTCTCAGTGTCTCTGTGGTTTAGAGTCGGGTATAAATCAGCAATTTTTCCGATTAATCCGGTTAGCCGCAAAAGCAGCACCAAAACCGTTGTCAATATTGACGACTGTCACCCCACTGGCGCATGAGTTCAGCATACCCAGCAGCGCCGCTATCCCTCCGAAAGAAGCACCATAGCCCACCGATGTGGGAACGGCGATGACCGGAGTGGCAACCAGCCCACCAACGACCGAGGGGAGGGCGCCCTCCATCCCAGCGATGACAATCAGTACGGCTGCTTCGTGGAGTAGCTCCTGACGAGCGAGTAAACGGTGGATGCCGGCAACCCCGACATCAACCAATTCCTCAACTTCATTGCCAAGCATCCGGGCAGTTATCACGGCTTCACGAGCGACGGGAAGATCTGAGGTGCCAGCACAGATGACCAAAATTTTGCCTTTCCCGGTGATTTCTATTTTTTGTCGAAGCAGACAGAAAGTACGTGCATCAATATCGTATTCTCCCTCTGGAAACTGGTTGCAAAGTGCTGTCGCTTTTTCATTATTCAAACGGGTGACAAGAATATTCTGATCCTGTTTTGCCATTGCTGTAAGAATTGTTCGCAGCTGTTCCAGACTTTTACCTTCGGCAAGGACAACTTCGGGGACCCCCTGTCGGAGTTCACGGTGATGATCAATCTGGGCAATACCGAGGTCTTCAAATGGAAGCTGCTTAAGCCGCTCGACGCCATCAGAAACAGTAATCTGGCCATCTGCCAGTGACTGTAACAAGCGCGCCAGTTCTTTATTATTCATATGCTATCCAATTTATGGTTTGATTCTGTCGTTATAGTCCCAGTTCAGAAGAAATTTCTTGCATTGCAGCCAGGCTGAGATCGCAGAAATCTGGAACTGGAATCCCGATTAATTCACATTCGGCGATGATATCCCTGTCGGCTCCAGCGGCAAACTGTTTTTCCTTGTAACGCTTACGTACCGATTTGGGTTTTACACTGGCCAATTTTTTATCCGGATAGACCAATGCCGTAGCAATTACCAATCCGGTGATGGTTTCTCCGGCAGCCAGAGCATGATGGAAACGTTCACTCCGTTTATCGTTGTGGGCGAGTTCATTGTGCATGCGAATTGCGGTGATAATTTCTTCAGCAACCCCTTCTTCACGGAGAATACGAACCGTTTCATGGGTGTGACGAGTGGGTGCATCTAAAGTTAATTCAACATCGAGGTCGTGTAATAGGCCGGTGAGGCCCCAAAGATCTTCATCTTCTGAAAAATGACGTGCCAATGCGCGCATAACCGCTTCACTGGCCAGAGAGTGTTTCATCAGATTGGGACTGCTTAGATATTGATCAAGGAGCTCCAATGAACGCTCCCGGTTAATTCCATACTCCATTTTTTCCTCCCCATAAATTTATCTTAGAAGCTGAGGTTGAATCATAGCAAAAAACTGATTGTGAGGCAGGGATTTTCTCAATTGACCCTCCTCTTGCACTCAGGGTACGTTTGCTGGCGTCGCAAAAGATTCCGACCTACGATGTTGTCGTGCTTTTTCTGGATCTCGACCTACTGGTGTAGGCCTTTGCCCCTGAAAAATCACTCCGCCTTGTAGGCCGCAATTTTTGCTTAGCTACCATACCTTTGACAAGGATGTTAAGGTTTAACCTATTTCGGGAGATACTGCATAAAAATGGATAATTTTGTAGAAGACGATATACCTTTAAGTCGCACCAAAAAAAAACAGCAGGCAAAACAAATTGAGGAAATTGCGGCGCAGCTGACGAACCTAACGGACAAACAGTTTTCTCAGATCGATCTCCCTGCGGAGATTGCCTTAGAGGCTGAACAGGCTCGTTCAACCAAGGGGCATAGCTCACAGCGGCGCCAACTGAAGCATCTGGCTGGAATGATACGTAAGTCAGAAGATGTACTTGATGGTCTGCTGAAGCAGCTAGAGAATCTCGATCAAGTTTCCCGGGGGGAGAAGAAGCAATTCCACCAGTTGGAAAAATTGCGTGATCGACTCTGTGATGCAGACAGCTTTAATGCTGCGTTCAATGATATGCTTGAATTAATTCCCGAGATTGATCGTAATGCTATCTCCAGGTTAGCACGGTCGGTACAGCAACACGATGACCGCCGCGCATATCGTGAAATCTTCCGACGCTTGCGGGATGAATTGGCAGAATAGTAAAGTTTGGCTCCAGTCCAGATGGTTGTATCAAATAGACGAGTTCAGCTATCCAGTAAATCTCTAATCACTTGGGAGAGTTCATTCAGACGAAGTGGCTTGGAGCAATATGCCGAGAGCCCATATTTTTCTATATCCCCTTCTTTGATTTTTGAACTGTAACCGCTGGACAGGATGATCGGCACGTTAGAGTTCAATTTTCGGATCTCTTGAGTCAGTTCCAGTCCGGTCATTTTAGGCATCGTCTGGTCGGTAATAATCAGCTCGAAACGGTTTGGATTTTCAATAATCATGGCCAAAGCTTCGGGTCCCGACAGAGCGGTAACGATATTATAGCCAAGGTCACTGAGCATCTGTTTGCTGAGATCAAGAATCATTTGATCGTCATCCACAAGCAGAATTAATTCCGTCCCCTGTCGCGTAGGAATATCTTTGTCGACCTGAGGCTCCGTAGAAAAAATCTCAAGAACAGGGAAATAGAGCTCAAAGGTGCTCCCTTGCCCGGGCGTACTATGAACTTTTATCAGGCCACCATGTTGATCAATGATTCCCTGAACAGAGGCCAATCCCATCCCGGTCCCTTTGTCAATCTCTTTGGTGGTAAAGAATGGGTCAAAAATTCTTGAAATCGTGTCCTGATCCATTCCACATCCGCTATCCTGTACGCTGAGCAGGGCATAGCATCCAGGCTGACAATTCTGATATTGAGCCGGGATGTCCTGTTGATCAAGAGTCACCTTTTTTAGGCTGATGTTCAGATCGCCTTTTTCATCCATGGCCTGAACCGCATTATTACAAAGATTGAGGATGGCCTCTTGAACGCGACCAGCGTCCGCATTAACTCTGCACTGTGAAGCTTTCTGAGAGATGTTGATATTGAGATGGACTGTTGTTGGCAACGTCGAACTGATTAATTTCTGAATTTCATCGACCACCATGGCAAGTGAAACAGTATCTTCCCTGCTTACCCCCTTGCGACTGTAGGTCATAATCTGGTTAACGAGGTCACGGGAACGGAGTGTGGCTATTTTAGCGTTTTCGATAAAACTTTTCACTTTGTCCGGCTGAGAAAATTTCCGCTGTGCCATTTCCAGGTTGCCCAAAACGATCGCCAGAGAATTGTTGAAATTGTGGGCAATACCCCCGGCCATCACCCCAATGGCTTCCATTTTATATTTCTGCCGTATCTGTTCTTCAAGTTTCAATTTCTCTGTGACATCCTGAAAAATACCCAGCATCATTTCTCGACCATTATATTCGATCTTTTGGGCTTTGATTTCTATGTCTAGCAATCTTCCATCTTTGGTTATCAACTGGTTCTGAGTAATATGTTTGGGATGCTGGTCACGATTGCGTACGAAATGTTGGGTTAATCCATTGACCAGCGGTTGTTTTGGATGGAGTAGCGACTGAGGTTGACCTATGACCTCTTGACGATCTCGTTGAATCATTTTTAACAGCGCATCGTTACATTCAATAATGGTTCCGGTTTCAGCATCAGCAAGAGCGATCCCAAGACTTGCTTCTTGAACCAGCATTTCATATTTTCTTTCAACTTGTTTTCGTTGTGAGATATCCCTGATTGCTGTGGCTCGATAGCTTCCATTTTCATCGTCAATATTGCGGGACTCAATCTCTACCGGAAAAATTGTCCCGTCTTTTCTTTGTACCAGAGTCTCGTACGGCGCTGTTTGCGCAGCGGACATGTTCGCACTGACAATATGCTGACTTTCACTAGGAATTAATAATTTCAGCAGGTTTTGACCAACGAGTTCATCTCGACTGTACCCGGACATTTTCGTTATCGATTGGTTAACATCCAGAGCAACACCTTGTTGATGTATGACTATCCCCTCAAATGTCAGAGAAGAGAGTTTTTTAAACCGTTCTTCACTTTCCTGCAGTGAAGCTGTCCTTTTTGCGACTATTGTCTCAAGGTCTGTGTTTTGTTTTTTCAGTTTTGAATTTAATGTCTCAATAGTTCCGATCAAGTTACTGTAACTGGGGTAAAGAACAAGAAACGAGAACAACACAACAACCGCACTGATGAAAGTCATCAGCGCAAGGTGCTCAGATAATGTTTTTTCCCGCTGAGTTGTCTCCAGGGCAATAAACAGGCTCCCTTCTGATTTGTGGGAATAATTCAGAAAGTCGAAAGCCCGAATTAATTGATAGGACTTGCCTTCGTGAGAAATTTTTTGGACATCAAGAGACCAGTTTATCGGGGTGTCATTGCGTTGAAAAATATCGAGTTGTTTTGAGTGGAGAGTGTAAGTTGGCCCAGACCATGATTGTTTCTGAGGAGTCGTGACAAACTTGGCTTTACTGTTTGGAATGACCAGAGCCACAGGCCTTTTTAGCTTTTCATGGATGGAGTCCTGTAGCAGTATTGTGTCGATACCAAATTGAACCGCACCGATATGTTGGCCTTCGTAACTAACGGGTTGGACAACACGATACTGCAACCCGCTTCCGGCAATCTGATAACTGGCAATCTGTGAATGGGTTCTATTAACCTCAACAACGTCAGGACGCATTTCTCTGATGTCATCACCGCTTTCCACATCAGGACGATGGACCCGAAGAAAATTTCGATTATCGTTGGTAATCCAGGCAAGGGTTGCAAAGTAGGGATTTTCTTGTTTTAAAAACTGCAGGAACGGTTTGCTCCTGGTGAGCAGCTTGTTGCGATCGCGATCGGCAAAAGCTTTAAGAAGGGCTTTGCGGGTATCGACCTTATCATTGACAAAAGTTTGAATACGCAGCTTGTAGGTTTGATATTTATTTTCTTCTATAAGGTCAACAATACTTTTGATGCTTGCGATTTCTCGAGCAATATCTTTCTGCAGATTTACTTTTTCTTGGGAGTCTATCAGGGCCATGAATGTCGCACAGGCGGCAATGACGATCAGCATGACGAGAGAAATGATTTTCCATTTTACATTCATGCAGCCCCGAATCCTTTTCATG
>JAZBPC010000157.1:0-2588 GCA_036351455.1 Desulfuromusa sp. | reverse complement strand
GGTTGGGTTGTTGGTCATGACCAGGTCATCTTACGAACCGGGGACGGTGGAAAAAACTGGGAACTGGTTTATGAAAATTCAGAAGCGGAAAGCCCCCTTCTGGATATTCTTTTTCTGGATGACAAGCATGGCTATGCCATTGGTGCATATGGACAATTTATGGAGTCTTTTGATGGCGGAAGCAGCTGGGAAGGACGCTGGATCAGTGAGGATGATTTCCATTTAAACCAGATCATTGCTGTTGGAGATCAATTATTTATCGCCGCTGAAGCTGGTTTTGTCTATCGTTCAGATGATCAAGGCCAAACCTGGACGCTTCTGGATCCAGACTATCAGGGCTCCTTTTTTGGTATTTTCCCGGGAGAAAAAGGGAGATTGCTGCTATTTGGCTTGCGCGGTCATCTGTTCCATTCTGATGATTCAGGTGAAACATGGGCCGCAGCGACAACAGGAACAGAGGCAAGTTTAACCAGCGGAATTCGGCTCAGCGATGGCACTTTGGTGATAACCGGTTTAGCCGGAGCTCTCTTAACAAGTCACGATAACGGCTCCACCTTTATTCTGCATCAGGACCCGGATCGCAAAGGATTCAGTCAATTATTGCAGGCAGCAGATGACAGCATTATTGCTCTGGGAGACTTTGGTGTCACCAAGCTTCCCCAACAAAGTATTCACTAAAAAAATATAAGAAAAAGCAGGAGATCTAGATGAAAATCAATGCCTTCAGAACTGGACTGGAAAAGCTCATTTTTAACAATCGGCGTATCTTGCTGGGCTTTTTTATCCTGGTAACCCTGCTTATGTCTTATTCTCTCACTAACCTGCGCATCGATGCAGGCTTCAGCAAACAGCTCCCCCTTGAACATGAGTACATGCAGACCTACGTTGAACATCGCAAAGAGTTTGGCGGTGCCAACCGGATTCTGATCGCGTTGATGACAAAGCAGGGGGATATTTTTACCCCGGAATTTTTTGATACTCTGCAAAAAGCCACAGACGATGTTTTCTTTATCCCCGGGGTTGATCGCGCCCAGGTCACATCCCTGTTTACCCCGAATGTCCGCTTTACAGAGGTCGTTGAAGATGGAATTGCCGGTGGTAACGTTGTCCCGGCAGACTTTGAAACAACCCCTGCCGGGCTGGAAAAAGTTCGTAAAAATATTCTCAAGGCCGGCATCCTTGGACGCCTTGTCGCCAATGACTTTACCGGTGCTGCAATCAGTGCACAACTGCTGGAGGTCGATCCGGCAACGGGTGAAAAACTCGACTTTATCAAGGTGTCACATCTGCTGGAGGAACAGATACGGGATAAATATCAAAGCGATCAGGTCAGTGTCCATATTATCGGTTTTGCCAAGGTTATTGGCGATATTGCTGATGGCGCAAAACGGGTTATTTTGTTTTTCTTTGTTGCTTTTGTGATCACCAGCCTGCTGGTTTTTTTCTATACCCGTTCCTGGATCCTGACCCTGATCCCTATAAGTTGCTCTTTGATAGCCGTGATCTGGCAACTGGGACTGTTGCCTATTCTCGGTTATGGTATCGATCCCATGGGTTTGCTGGTTCCTTTTCTCATATTTGCAATCGGTGTCAGTCACGCAGTGCAGATGATAACGGCGAATACAGCCGAAGTCCGCGCTGGAGCTGATCGGCTTGAAGCAGCGAAGTCCTGTTTCCGCCAACTGCTGATTCCCGGATTTATTGCCCTGGCCAGTGACACAATTGGATTTATCACCATCCAGCTGATTGAAATCAAGGTCATACAGGAAATGGCAGTCACTGCCAGCCTGGGGGTCGCGGTGATTATTCTCAGCAATCTGATTCTGTTGCCAATCCTCCTTTCTTATGTCAAAACCGGACGACGGTATAAGCGCCGGGTTGACCAGCAAACACAAACATTGCGACCTGTCTGGCGTTTCTTTGAACGCGCCGCAGAACCTAAATTTGCAACGGTTATTATCATTGTCGCCATTTTCCTGCTTGGGTTCGGCCTTTGGAAGGGTTCCGATATCAAAATTGGTGACATGCACCGTGGAGTTCCCGAATTACGAACCGATTCCCGCTATAATCAAGACAGTAAAGTCATTACTGAACACTTTTCCATTGGGGTCGATCTGATCACCGTTATTGTTGAAACCAAACCCGACGGCTGTATTGATTATGATATCATGACTGCCATCGACCGTTTTGCCTGGCATATGAACAATGTGGATGGAGTCCAGTCAGTCATCGGCCTTCCCGGTATTGCTAAAATCATTAATTCCGGTTGGAATGAGGGAAGTTTAAAATGGCGAGTACTGCCACGCAATCAGGCAACCATGGTTCAGGCCGTTGGCTATGTACCAACCAGCAGCGGATTATTGAATTCCGATTGCAGCGTCATGCCGGTGATGATCTTTACCAAAGACCACAAAGCGGAAACCATTGCCAATATTGTTTCTGAAGTCAAAAACTACCGCAAACAAAACGCGACAGACAATGTCACCTTCAGACTGGCTACCGGAAATGTTGGTGTCATGGCTGCAACCAACGAAGAGGTTTCAGCCGCGCAGTTCCCCATTCTGCTCTATGTTTTTGGTGCTGTAACC
>JAZBPC010000156.1:0-11402 GCA_036351455.1 Desulfuromusa sp. | reverse complement strand
TACGATATGTCACAAATCACTTCCTTGATTGCTGATATTCAAGATTCCAGCGAAAGAACCATGAGTTCAATCAATTGGCGCTTTGGTGCTGGTGCACTGGTGTTGGTTGTGATTCTATTTGCGACGATTTACTATGTAACTCGAATTGTGATCGGGCCGCTACAGATGGCAGTGACAGCTGCTAAAAAAATTGCTGTAGGGGATCTCTCTGAGACTGTGAATTATGAGAGTAAAGATGAAGTTGGCGAATTGTCCGATGCGATCAATAAAATGACTGACAGTCTGAAGGCCAAAGCGGAGGAAGCAACACAAATTGCTAAGGGAAATCTGCAGATTCAGGTCTCGGTTGCATCAGATCATGATGTTATGGGGAAAGCCTTCCAGGCTATGGTGGCCAATCTGAATGATGTCCTTGGTGAAGTTCACAGGGCCTCGGACCAGATCGATTCAGGGAGCGTTCAGGTTTCTGATACTGCGCAAACGTTATCCCAAGGTGCAACTGAATCAGCTGCTTCTCTTGAAGAAATCAGCAGTTCAATGAACGAAATAGGGAGTCAGACTCATCTGAGTGCGGAAAATGCTGGAGAGGCAAGTAAGCTGGCCGCTGGAGCTCAAGGTGCGGCTCAAGCAGGAAGTGAGAGGATGGGGGAAATGGTCTCTGCAATGAACGAAATCAATGTTGCAGGGCAAAATATTAGCAAGATTATCAAAGTCATTGATGAAATTGCCTTCCAAACAAATCTGCTGGCTCTTAATGCTGCTGTTGAGGCGGCGCGCGCAGGACAGCATGGAAAAGGTTTTGCGGTTGTCGCTGAAGAAGTTCGCAACCTTGCTGCACGTAGTGCCAAGGCTGCTGAGGAGACCGCCCAATTAATCGAGGGATCGGTGGAAAAAACCCAAAATGGAACTGACATCGCTGAAAAAACATCGGCAGCTTTGGATGAAATTGTGAGTTCAATAACCAAGGTGACAGACCTTGTGGCTGAAATAGCTGTTGCCAGCAATGAACAAGCTCAAGGTATTTCGCAGATCAATCAAGGTCTGGGACAAATCGACACGGCAGTGCAACAAAGTACTGCAACTGCCGAAGAATCTGCTGCCTCGGCGGAAGAGTTGTCGAGTCAGTCTGCACATCTGAAACACATGCTCAGCCGGTTTACTTTGGCGAACTCTCAACAGAGTCATTACCGTGCTCCAGTAGGAATGCCTGCAGCGCAAATGCCACCAGCAAATCCAGTTCCACCTGCTCAACCTGCATCAACTTCGGGATGGGGAGAAATGAACAATGCTCCTGGTTCCCTGGAAATTAAATTGGATGATGACGAATTTGGCAAATTCTAAATTCTGTAGTGCTTACCCCCTACTGTCTTTTGTAGGGGGTAAGCATATCGAAAAATAACAAACACTCCGAAAATATTTCTCATTGACTGTTATAATGTGCAGTATCGGGCTAGCATCAAATTGTCATTATTGTGTGCCAGTTTATAAATAAGGAGTGTGGGTAACAATGCAAAAAGGATCAGCCTGCAAAACTTTCTCTTATAATTCCTGTTGTCCACTACTCTTCCCGCTCTTGTCTCTATTTTTCTTTATTATTGTTTTTCTTCAACTTTTTGTCCCAGCTGTTTATGCAGATACGGATTCACAGAAGCCTGTCAAAATTGGAATTCTGGCAAAACGCGGACCACAGCTTACTTTTGAACATTGGAATGCAACAGCTGACTATCTGACTCGGACAATTCCTGGTTATCGGTTTGAAATAGTCCCTCTTGATTTTGAGGCAGTTCGCGTCGCAGTAATGTCTCATGATATCGATTTCCTTCTAACGAATAGCAGTTATTATGTCGCTTTGGAGGTTGATTACGGCTTAAGCCGGATTGCCACGATGGCGAATTTACACGGTGAGGTAAAACAACATGTTTTTGGTGGGGTGATTTTCACCCGCGCAGATCGATCTGATATCAACACCTTGGAAGATCTTTCTGGTAAATCATTCTGGGCGGTTGATAGAGATTCTCTGGGGGGATGGCTTGCAGCATGGCGAGAGCTTAACGATGCAAAAATATACCCCGAACACGATTTTGGATTACTCAAGTTCACAGGCACTCATGACGCTGTCGCCCTGGCTGTGATCAATGGTGAAGCTGATGCCGGAACAGTACGAACCGATACTCTGGAACGGATGGCTGCTGAAGGGATAATATCTCTTACCGATATCAAGGTATTGAATCGTCGCTCCTGGAATCACGATTGTCATTTTTTATTGAGTACGCGCTTGTACCCTGAATGGCCATTTGCCACTCTCCCCCATACATCTCCGAAGCTGGCGAAGGATGTTGCTGTTGCCCTGTTCAATATGCCAGCTTCAAGCGATGCCGCCAGAACAGCAAATATTGGTGGCTGGACAGTTCCACTTGACTACCAGTCGATTCATGATCTGCTAAAAGAATTGCATCTTTTTAGATATGAACAGCATCTCGGAAAAGTGTCCATTGTTGATTTTTTACGTGCGCATTGGCTGACTGGATTGATGTTGATCTTGGTCTTTGGGTTGCTTGTCTTTGTGGTTGTTTACACCATATTTCTTAATCAAAGGCTCGAACAGAAAGTCGAGGAAAAGACTGGGGAGCTGCTTCAGGAAGTAGCAGAACGCAGGATGACAGAAGAAAAATTGCATCGTGCTGAAAAAATGGAAGCTATCGGATTAATGGCAAGTGGTGTTGCCCATGATCTGAATAACATCCTTTCAGGGATTGTCAGTTATCCTGAACTTCTTCTGATGCGTTTACCGCAGGACAGTAAACTGCGTCAGCCTATTATCTCAATTATGGAGTCAGGTTTACGTGCGGCCGACGTTGTTGCTGACCTGCTGACTGTAGCCCGTGATGCAGCAAAGGTCCGTTCTCGGTTAAACCTAAACGCTTTAATTCTGGAATATCTTCAGTCTCCAGAAGCTCAGAAAATCAACTCCCTTCATCCAGGGATTACAATTTCTACAGAGCTATGTGACTGTCCCAGCTGGGTTTTCTGCTCCGCAACCCATGTGAATAAATGTATCATGAATCTGGTCCTCAATGCCGCCGAAGCTATTGCGACTACGGGTGAAATTGTTATCAGTACGGAGAATCGTGAATTGTCTGCGGTAGAAGCAGAAAAGATTGCAATTGAGCCTGGGGGATATGTCACTCTGACGGTTTCAGATACTGGTTCAGGAATTGATCCAGCAGACTTACAGCATATTTTTGAACCATTTTACACAAAAAAAAAGATGGGTCGCAGTGGTACAGGGATTGGTCTTGCAGTTGTCTGGAATTCCATGCAGGACCATGATGGGACTGTGATTGTAGAAAGTGATGATAAGGGGACTGTTTTTACTCTGTTCTTTCCGCAATATAAAGGCGACAGCAATCTTTCGGACCATGATGATGGTCTTCAGCCATTGGAGATAAGATCGAATCTCAGGGGGAATGGGGAGCGTATTCTGGTGGTTGATGATGACGCTCGTCAGCGGGATATCGCTATGCAAATTCTAAAAGAGCTCGGATATCGGGTGGACGTTGTTAGTAGTGGCACAGACGCCATTAATTTTATCAGTTCAGAAGATGTCGATCTAATGCTTCTGGATATGGAAATGGAGCCTGGAATGGATGGTCTGCAGACTTATAAAAAGATCAGTCGGATGAGACCAGGACAAAAAGCTATTGTTGTTAGTGGTTTTTCTGAAAACGACAAGGTTGATGAGCTTTTTTCTTTGGGTGTAAAACTCTTTTTAAAAAAACCTTATACGCTGGCCCAACTTTCTGATGCTGTACACCAATCTCTCAAAAATTAAAAAAAACTAGTAAGCACATACATATTAATATATTATTGTTTTTGTCAGCTGGCTTACAACTGCATGAGCATCTGCTTTTAGGTGCTCGAATGGTTTTTGCAGATTTTAAATCTCAACTGTTAAAATGGCTTTGTGCCACTTTACCTTTACCTGTTTTTGGAACGACACTTCATGATACGGATGGCTGTGGACAAAAGAAAGATCATCTTTTCTACCTCTGATTTGGAGTGTGGAAAATGAGATGGTTCTCCAAATATTTCGTACGTGCTTCTTTGCCTTTAATTCTTACAAGCAGTATTGTTTTCGCCGGGTTTTTACTCCTTTTTCTTCTTCAGAAAAATTTCCATAGCTATGAGCAAAAGGTTGATGCTCAAATTCAGAATATCACCGCAAAAAAAGATTTAGGCGAGTTGATTGTCAGTGATTTGAGAAAAGTTGCTACAACATTTTATATGATCCTCGTTTCAGCAAACTTTGAGCAACAGGAATTGCTGTTCAAAGATGTTCAAAAAACCATCAAAGAAATCCATGATATTTTGGATGTTCTTGCTGATGGTGGAACCTTTTCACGAAATTTATTTCTTACCCCGCCAACACAAGAAGCGTCTCTGGTCAAAATCACTTATGCTTTGCAACAAGAGAATAACCATGATGCAGCAGTTCTGATGTTGCGATCACAATTGGTTGATCTAGAAGAACACATTAATCAGACAATCAATATGACGACTCTGCGTAATCGTTTATTAAGTGGAACTGAAGGAGATTTACTTCAGAAAGCAGGATTGAAGCTACGAGAATTTGCTAAACATATCCATTCGCAGCTCGATCAACTGGCAGAAAATGCTAACAAGCTTACTTTTGACAGCAACCTGGAGCTAGCTGCTTTCAAAGATGATATTTCTGCAGCTAAAAACCATTATCATCGGATTGAAGTGCAGTGGGCGTTCGCGATCATTCTCGGTGTCTTTGCCCTCATAGGGATCGTGTATCGGCAGATTTTTCTATCACAAAAAAAACTTGAAATGACAGTTCGGCAACTCCAACAAAGTGAGGTTAATCTTCAAGACAGTCATGCTGAGATTTTGGCATTAAATCGATCTTTAGAAGAGCAGGTTGCGGTGCGCACCAGAGAGTTACAGTTGTCTGAGCGGCTCTGGGTTGACGCTTTTAATGCTGTTACCTCTCCTATTTTTTTACATAATAAAAAAGGGCGGATTGTTAAGGCGAATCGGGCCTACCTTGATTTGGCTGAAAGTTCCTTTGACGAAGTTTTTGGCCAATTTTACTGGAATGTATTTCCAAAGAACGAAACCGCATTACCCGGTTGCATTGAAAGCCTTCAAAATGAGGATGTCGATTGCCGGACAACTGAGCAGGATGTTCAGGTCAATGATCGGATTTTTCGGTCACAATCATTTACTATTGAGGATGATAACGGGGCATACCTCTATTCAATGCATTACATGGAAGATGTGACCGAACGTGAGAAGTATATTGAAGAGCTCAAGAAGTATGAAAAAATTCTATCAACAAATACCGATTTGATTGCTTTTCTTGACAAGGATTATATTTTTTTAGCAGCCAATTCTGTTTATGCAGAGTATTTCGGGCTGATGCCGGAAGAGATTATTGGTCAACACGCTGAAAATGTCATTGGTCGTCATCGGTACCAGGGCTATTTGACATTTGAGAAGATTCTTTTTGTTGAAAAAAAACCTCTGCATTTTAAGGGGTGGGTGGACTATCCAAAAATGGGTAGACGCCATATGGATATTACATTTACTCCCTATTTTGAAGAGAATGGATTGGTGAGTGGTTTCGTCTCACGGTCCAGAGATATTACCGAAATAAGTGCTCAAGAGGATCACCTTCGTCTCTCAGCAAAGGTTTTTGAAAGTACCAGTGAAGGGATAATAATAACCGATAAAGCAGGGAGTGCCGTTGCTGTGAATCCGGCTTTCAGTCGAATCACGGGCTATTCAGAAGAAGACGCACTGGGGCAGAGTCCGCAATTTTTCAAATCTGGTCGCCATACTGATAATTTTTATCAGCAGATGTTGCAGGAATTGGCTGAGTCAGGTCAATGGCGTGGAGAAATATGGAATAAACGTAAAAATGGTGAAATATATCCATCTTTTTTAATGATCAGTTCCATCAAAAATGACGAAGAAGAGACGCTAAATTATGTTGGAGTTTTTTCTGATATTACCGCTCTTAAAAAAGCAGAAGATCAACTGAAATATCAGGCACACCATCATCCGCTCACCGGGTTGCCGAACCGATTACTTCTTCATGCTCGCCTGCAGCACTCTATTGAGTACGCCAAGCGGGAGAGAAAACATGGAGCAGTCATGTTTCTTGATTTAGACAATTTTAAAAAGATAAATGACAGTCTTGGGCATGATGCTGGTGATATTGTTCTCAAAGAGGTTGCCCTCCGACTACAGATGCACAGCCGTGAAGTTGATACTGTCTCCCATTTGAGTGGAGATGAATTTGTGATTGTGCTTCAGGCAATCCGCTCGATTGAAGATGCAATTGAAAGAGCTCAACAGATTCTTGAAAGTCTGCAGCAACCTTTTATTGTCGACCAGTATGAACTGTATGTCAGTGGCAGTATCGGTATGGTGGAATTCGATGGCAATAGTACCGATATTGAGGGGTTACTCAAGAATGCTGACGCAGCGATGTATAAAGCAAAAGAGCAGGGCAAAAACCGCTATCAACTCTATTCTTCTGAACTTACTGATGCTGCGATTGAAAAAGTCCTGTTGGAGAGTCATCTAAGGCGAGCTATCGAGAGGAATGAACTTGTTCTGCACTACCAGCCCCAAGTTTCACTGACTACGGGTCATGTGATTGCTGTAGAGGCTCTGGTCCGCTGGCAGCATCCTGATCTTGGTCTGGTTATGCCGGATAAATTTATCCCTCTGAGTGAGGAAACCGGCCTGATAACAAAAATGGGTGAGTGGATTCTGAAAACGGCATGTGAACAGTTGTTGGTTTGGCGTGAGCAGGGATATGGTCTCCGGAGAATTGCTGTTAATTTATCCGGAAAGCAGATCCAGCAGAAAAATTTACCTGAGATCGTGGAACGGATACTGTTAGAGACCGGTTGCCCGTCAGCTTCTCTTGAGCTTGAAATTACCGAAGGATTTATTATGCAGCATCCGGAGCGGTCCATTGCTGTTTTGCAACAGATTAGAGCATTGGGAGTTGAACTGTCTATTGATGATTTTGGTACAGGCCATTCATCGTTGAACTATCTGAAGAGGTTACCGATTAATCGCTTGAAAATCGATCGAAGTTTTGTTTGGGATATTGGTGAAAACCCTGAAGGAGAAGCGATTACCAAAGCGGTTATCGCAATGGGTCATAGCCTGAATCTACAAATTACCGCAGAGGGAATTGAAACAGACGAACAAAAAAAGTTTTTACAACAATACCATTGTAATGAAGGACAAGGATTTTTGTTTAGTCGACCTATGCCTGCCAATGAGGTTACAATACTGTTGAGTGAATGTTTTAAATAGAACCAACAAGGTTAATTAGAAAACGGCCTTTTGTATGTCAGGGTTCGGTATGAGTGACACTGAAGAGATTTTGAATTCTCAAAATGATGCAGGTCCGAATGTCCTGTTTGTTGAAGAGAATTCACGATATAAATTAACCTTCCGGCTGCAAAATAGTCAGATGGAATGTCTGGCTGAAATTGAAGTTTTCCCCGCTGAACAACCTTCTACAGAAAAATCCCTGCCAATAGATGTTGATCAAGTTGCCGTTCCAGATCAAGCAGATGATAAAGTTCCAGGTGCAGCAATTGAAACGTCTTCGGAACAATTAAAACCCATGATTACGCCGCCTGAGATATTCTGGTTCCTGCAGCAAAACAACATTATCCAGACGATAGATTATGCAGCCGTTTATGATTTCTGCGCTGCTATTGAGATGGGTCTTGCACCCGATGCAACAATTTTGGCCAACGGGGTTGAACCGGTCCGTGGTGCTGATGGTTGGTTTGAGTTAACGGTTAAAACTTCAGGTGAAGAGGCAGAGTTTGAAGAAGATGAAGAGGGAAATGTCGACCTTAGAAATTTGCATGCTTACAGTGAAATTGAGGCGGGGCAAAAGCTCGGGCTTGTGCATCCTCCCAAAGATGGGGTCCCAGGGATTGATGTACTTGGTTTGCCTGTTCCTGCTGAACGTGGCAGCACATTTGACTTAATAGCCGGTGAGGGTGTCACTCTGAAATTTGATAATCGTGTTGCATTCGCTGAAAAGTCCGGGCGAGCCCTGTTTGACAAACAAACCTTGTCGGTCGTTGATCAACTTATTATTTCTGGTGACATTGACTTGAGTATTGGCAATATTAATTTTAACGGCTTTGTTGAGATCAAAGGGGAGGTTCCAGATGATTTTAATATCACCGCAACAAAAGGGATAAAAATTGCCGGGACTGTTGGTGCGTGTCACCTTGAGTCGGCCGGTTCAGTCGAGATTTCCAGCATGGCCGGTAAAGAGATTGGGCGGATTGTTTGCCATGGGGATATACATGCAAACTATCTTAACCAGGTCACAGTTTTCTGTTATGGCAATGTTTACGTTACTCGCGAGATACGAAATTCACAGATTAAATCAACGGGTAAAGTTATTGTAGAGCAGGGAGCTATAATCGGAGGAAAGTGTACCGCTATGGAGGGGATTGAAGCTAAAACCCTGGGAACAAGCTCTGGACAGAAATCCCAATTTATAGCCGGTATTTATTTCCCTGATGCTGACCGGTTTGAATATCTGCATGAACAATTGAATAGAGTCAATCGACAGATTCATTCGATTAATGAAGCGTTGCGACCTTTAAAGTTATTTCTTCAAAAAGAAAAGGGCGATGCAGAGACGGCAAAATTAAGATTATCACTTCTTACTGAGAAGTTGCTGAAACTTCAGGAAGAAAAAGATCGTCTTGATGCCGAGATTTCAGCCTCCACTCCCCAGAATATTGGCACCACAAATCCGAAGATAAATATTCTGAATGAATTAAAGGAAGGCTGTTCCATTACTTTGGGGAAAACAACGGCAGAAATAAAAATAGGACTCTCTGGGCCTATGTCAATTATTGAGAATACTCGTGATGGGGGGTTGCGTTATTTGACGCTGAGTCCCATGCCGGTCATGGCAAAGCAACTGGAAGAGGAGATTATTGCTGAATCAGATGTAGAAATACCTGCCCCCGAATAACCTATAAGTTACAAAATAATCGTTTATAAGTGACAGCAATAGAATAATGGTGTAAAAATATGAAGCAAAACATAACTAAATAAGTTGTATTTCTGTGGCGATGATATGTTTTAAATAGTAAATAAACCATAAGAGGCTGTTATGACAGGGAAAAAATTATTACTCAAGGCACTTAAAGATCGTGGAGTTAAGTATATTTTTGGCTACACCGGTGGAGCGATCATGCCGGTCTTTGATGAGATGGAAAAGCTTGGAGATTTTAAATTTGTGATGTCCCGGCATGAGCAGGGAGCAGCCTTTATGTGCCAAGGGGTTTCACGAGCATCTCTGTCGACGGCTCATCCGCAGATCGGTGTTTGCATGTCAACGTCTGGTCCCGGGGCAATGAACCTGGTCACTGGCATTGCTGATGCGCATATGGATTCAGTTCCCATTGTTGCAATTACTGGACAGGTAGCAACCGGAGTTATTGCCACGGACGCATTTCAGGAGAGTGATGTCGTTGGGGTGATGATGCCAATCTGCAAGCAAACTTACATGCCTTTGCACGCTGATGAAATCGAGAAGACGATTCATGAAGGTTTTTATGTCGCCACAACCGGTCGTGGGGGCCCTATTGTTATCGATATTCCCAAAGATGTTCAGAATGCCCAGGTCAGTGAAGATTATCAGTTTGATCCGACGACCTTCCGGCCCAATCTTCCTGGTTATTTTTATTCTCCTACCCCGGAGCGAGAACCTCTGCAGCGAGCCATTGAGCTGATCAATAAAAGTGAACGGCCGGTTATGTTTTGTGGCCACGGAGTGATTAACAGCAATGCGGGCCAGTTACTGCAGCAGTTTGCCGAGAAGGTTAATATTCCAGTAGCTTTTACCTTGCATGGGTTGTCGGCAATGCCGGCAGATCATCCTTTGAGTTTGGGAATGATGGGAATGCACGGTACGGTTGAGGCCAACCGGGCAATCCTTGAAGCTGATTTACTCATTTCCTTTGGTATGCGTTTTGATGATCGTGTGACTGGCAAACTGAATGAATATGCCCAGAATGCTGATGTTATCCATGTCGAAATTGACCCTTCGGAGATTGACAAGAACGTCAGAACCTCGGTCGCTATTAATGCCGATGTTTATCGAACCCTTCATGTTTTACTTGGTGACCCGATGGTGACTTACAAGCCACGTCGTCGCTGGTTGGAGAAGATCGATGGCTTCCGTAGGATGATGGCAGAAGATCTTGCTGCTGAGATTGCTAAAGGGGTTGGCGTTGACAACAAGTTGCTGATGAAAACAGTTATCCACCAACTGTCAGAGGTGACCGAAGGGCGTGACCTGATCGTTTCCGATGTGGGTCAACATCAGATGATGTCAGCCCGTTTTTACAATTACCAGACCAATAACAGTTGGTATGCCTCCGGTGGAGCCGGAACTATGGGTTGCTCCTTGCCGATGGCGGTTGGTGTCAAACTGGCACGTCCCGATGAGCGGGTCTGGTCGATCAGTGGTGATGGCGGCTTTCAGATGAATGCTCAGGAACTGGGCACCATTATGGAGCACAACATCGACCTGAAGATTATAATTCTCAATAATGGGTACCTGGGGATGGTGCGTCAGTGGCAAACCTTCTTTTTTGATGGTTGCTATGCTGGAACTCCAATGCAAAGCCCTGATTTTAAATTACTGGCACAGGCTTATGGTATTCCCCACCGCAAAGTTGAAAAACTGGAAGATGTCACTCCTGCGTTGCAAGAGGCTATTGATTACAAAGGAGCTATGGTGCTTGAATTTATCTGTGATCCCGCAGAAGTTATTTTGCCGATGGTGCCCTCTGGTGGTGGTTTTGAAGATATGATCGTCAGCCATCCGCAAAAAAAAGGTGGGGACATAACCGAGGAAGGGGACGCCGCATGAAAAAACGCGCTATTTTAGCTTTTACGCTCGATAATCCTGGAGTTTTAAACAAGGTTTCGATGCTGATCCGTAAAAAAATGTATAACGTTGATACCCTGACGGTCTGTCGTTCACGCATTCCCGGGGTCAGTCGGATGACGATTACTCTTGAGGAGGATGATCAGGCGAGAGTGACTCAAATCATCAAACAGCTGGAAAAATTTACCGAGGTCATTTCTGCAAAGGAGCTGGATACGGATCATAGTTACTGGCGTGAAGTTGCAATCGTTAAGTTAGAAGTTGATGCTGCACATCTTCAGGATTTTACCGGTCGCTATAACTTTGAAATTTTGGAACAAAAAGGTGAAGATGTTCATATCCTTCAGGTCGTTGGTTCCACTCGTCGAATCGATGCATTTCTTGAAGAAGTTGGGCAGGAACATATTAT
>JAZBPC010000155.1:0-24644 GCA_036351455.1 Desulfuromusa sp. | reverse complement strand
GTACCGTGTTGACGCTATGAATGGTAATGACTCTGAGGTTGATTCTAACCTCCGTTATTCTGCTCGTGTCCATGTCAGCCTCCTTGATCCAGAAAAAGGTTACGGCTATAAAGGGACCTACATGGGGCAGAAAAAAGTCCTCACCTTTGGTGCCGCATATCAAATGGAAAGCGATGTTGCTTATGCGAACTCAAATTTAGAACAAGACGCTGTTGATTATAGCGCATGGACCGTTGATGGTTTCTTCGAGTATCCGATTGAAGGAATGGGCGCAGTCACCCTTTCTGCCGCCTACGTCGATTATGATCTGGACGACGCTTATCAAGGTGCCAGTCCAAGTGCTGGGGTAACAGGCGTGACCGGTGAGAAAAACGGTGGTTATGTTAAAGCCGGTTACATGCTTCCCAACATGCCACTACAATTTTTCGGTCGCTCAGAAAGCTGGTCCTTTGCTAACCTGTACGGCGTAACCGATCATGAAGTTGAGTTGCTGGGTCTCGGACTTAATTACTATGTCCGTGGCCAGAACTTGAAAGTAACCGTTGAGTACACCAACTGTGATTATGACAGTAACGCTACAGTTGAAGATTCCGATACCGTTGTTGCCCAGGTTCAAGTTATTTTCTAGACTAGTTACGTGTACAACCAGCCCCCCAGGGAACTCTCTCCCTCAGGGGGGCTTTTTTTCCTAAAATTGAAAGGGGAATATTATGAAAAAAATAGTCGTACTCATTGCCGTTCTGGTTTTTCTGTCCGGGGTTTCTTTTGCCAGTGAATATAAAGGTGAAGTGACTAAAGTGAAGGGGAAAACCGTGACGATTGAAATCACCAAAGGAAAAGCTGCAAAACTGAAAGTGGGCACCAAAGTAGAGATTGAAGCTGACGAATCCAAAGGTGCACCGAAAAAGAGCGGCGGAAGCATGCTCCAAGGCTGCTAATTTTTACAGGTTGACTGCCGGGGTCGGTAGTCAGTGTTACCTATGAAGATTATTTGACCCCGCTGCTTGCGGCGGGGTTATTCATTTTGAGAAATATCGAGGATTAAAATATGAGAATAACAAAGATCACGTTGATGGCTTTTTTAGCCTGTTTCGCGACCTTTGCTCTAATTGCGACATCATCTTTTGCTGCAGGTGTGGGCAAGGATGGGACAATTGTCGGCAAAAAAGGCAAGGCCACGACTATCGCTGAACTTGTTTCCATGTATGATTCTACCGGATGTATTGACTGCCACGAAGACATCCATGATGAGTGGGCCAATTCAGCTCACTCCCGTTCGGTTTATGGAACTGGGCGTACTGCTGCAACCATGAAGACTGCACTGGAAAACGGGGTTCTGTCCTGGGCTTTTTCCGGAGCAACAAACCCAGAAGATGTTGAAGTTGACCATCTCATGGGCTGCGCGAAGTGTCATTTGCCTCAGCTGGCAGATGCGACTGATGCGGTCGCTAAAGAATTCATTGCTGATATCTATGGACTGATGGATGCGTACCGCAATGATGATGAAACAAAATTTGAAGAGATGAAAGAGACACTATTGAGTCTCAATATCAACTGTCTGGTCTGTCATAACAAGATGGCGATCACCCATAAGTGGACTGATGGCTATCCTCAGGATGGCGTTGTTTATGGTTCTTACGATGGTGAGCATGATGATGAAGCTTTCCCACATGCTAAAGTCAGCCCGATCATGAGTGAGTCGATCTTCTGTGGTCAGTGTCACGGGCTCGGTCCGAACTTCGAGCTGGACAACCCAACCCAGTGTGCAACAGCGTACGGAAGTTATCTTTGGGCTTACACAGCAGAAGGTGGCACCGAAACCTGTCAGGAATGCCACATGGAAAAAAGTGGCCTGGGTCACGACATGCAGAGCTACCGTTCAAAGGTTATGTCTGACGCGGCTGTCGATTTTGAGGTTGAAGCGTACGGTGCTAACTGGCTTGACGGACGCTTGAAAACACCGAAGGCAATCGTTAAAGTCAAAATGACCAATCGCACTGGCCATGCCATCCCTGATGGCTGACCGACTCCTAACCGACTGGTTCTGTCGGTAAGTGCAGTTGACAGCGAAGGTGATGAATTGTTCAGCCAAGAAAAAATCTATATGCCAATGCCTCAAAAAATGGGTCGTGGCGACGCAATGGGTCGTGGACCTTACGAGAAGAGCGGCATCATTAATGATACCGGTCTGCCCCCAGGAAAAACCGTTGAAGAACATTTTGAAATTCCATTCTATACGGAAGATGTTTACGATGATAACGATCGTATCATTGAGCGTAAGTTGATGGACAACGAGCTGGAAATCAATGTTAAGCTCTGGTATCTCCCTTATGGTAACAAACAGAGTGATCCATTTATCTGGCAGGATTTCACGAAGAAAGTGACCGTCAGCGAATAACATTTATTTTATTTGTTGATTGAACACACCGATGCGGCTGTCGACCCTATATGTATTTAGTATTGGATCGACAGCCGTATTTTTTTTGTTCAAAATTCCATCCATGTTAAACTCTGAAAAATACCTTCAGGAGAGTTTGTAAAGCTATTTATGCGAGTCATTCAAAAACGATATATTTTCTTGCTTGTCCTGCTGATCTTGATCGCAGGCTGTAGCCAGAAGACAGGGGATGGATCAACCTGTGCCGCCTGTCATCAAGGGCTGGAGCTGGCATCAGAAACACATCAGGACTGTGTTTCCTGTCATGGTGGTGATCCGGATGAGCCTGAAGAAAAAGCTTCTCACCAAAGTATGTATGGGCCGAAAAATCCTGCCGATCCAAAACATTGGGATAAGACCTGTGGTCAATGTCACCCCTATCAACTCGATCGGGTCAGAGCTAATCTGATGTACACCAATACGGGGATGATCAAAAATGCTCAAGCAACCTGGGAAGGGGAAGATGGTGTTCTCTATGCGACGCGCCAGGAACAGGTTGCGACAGCAACAGGTGAACCGTTGGAGCTTAAATCTGTAGTAGAACTTGATAATCTGGCCGGCGAACTCTACCGCAAAACCTGTTCATTATGTCACATCGGTGTTGACTCAAATGGGGTTTGGACGGGTAGCCATGCGTCCGGTTGCGGTGCCTGCCACTTTCCTTACAATGATAATGCGACCTATCAGGGAGATGATCTAACGGTTAAAGGGAAGTGGCCACATTCTGCCAGCCATAAAATGGAAAAATTGCCGGATAATAAAGTGTGTGTCCGCTGCCATAATCGCAGTGGCCGCATTGCTCTTTCCTACGAAGGACGTAACGATGGCAATAACAGTCTGGTTCCGACCCGCAATGGTGATCCAGGTCCCGACATTATCAGTGGCGTTCGCAATGCAACCCGGATTCCGCCAGATATCCACCATGAGAAGGGGATGGAATGTATTGATTGTCATACGTCACGTGACATCATGGGTGACGGTTACGCTTACGAAAACATGTATCAACAAACAGAAATCACCTGTGAAGATTGTCATGGCAGTGTATCCGAGCGTCCACGGGTTGAACCGATCAGCCGGGAAAATGATGAGGTGTTACGGGAATCTGCTCATTATAAAAAACAGATGCAGCAGGGCGATAACATGGTGCTGACAGCCAAAGATCGCAAATACTCAAATGTGTTTCTAGAAAACGAAAAAATATGGGTTCAGGGCAAGCGCAGTGGGAAATTGCATGAAAGCAAAGTGATAACCGGCACTCCCGAGCACACGATTGTTGGCCATGAAAAGATGGAATGTTATGCTTGCCATTCACGAACGGTGGTTCAATGTTATGGCTGTCACACAGAATATGACCAGCGGGAACTTGGTATGGATTACATCAAGGGGAAAAGAACTCCCGGTCAGTTCACGGAAACTGAGGATTACCGTATGCTCTACCCTTTCCCTTTGGCGCTCAACCAGCGTGGGAAGGTTTCACCCGTGACCCCTGGCTGCCAGACATTTGTCAGCGTCATCAATCCCAAAGGAGAGAGAGTTCTCGACGAATATGTCACCATTTACAAAGGAAAGCAGCAGTTACGCTTTGCACCTTTTTTCGGTCACAATACCGGGACAAAAGCGATCGGCTGCAGCGAGTGTCATGCCAATCCGGCATTTCTTGGCTTTGGTCAGCATGTGGTTGAAAGTGACAGTATTGAAGCAACATTGATCTGTGAAAAATCGGATGAGAAGCCTCTGGATGGTTTCATCACTATGAATGATGGGGAAGTCAAGGATTTCTCAGCCATCACACGTGAGAATTCCCGACCATTTTTAACCCATGAAATTAAAAAAATTATGGCCGTCAATTTGTGTCTTGTCTGTCATTCTGATCCTAAAGATCCTATTTACCAGAAAGAACTTGATTATAATGTCCTGGACAATTGTCTTAAGCGTTCTGATATTCCTGTGCAGTGAGTTCCCTGTAAATGCTGTCGCGGCCACAGGGTCGATACAGCTTGAAGGTGTTCATGCCAAATTGACCTGTCGCGACTGCCACGGAGAAGAACCATCTTTAACTCCACGTCCTTCGTCACTGGCAGTGCGAGCGAATGGCTGTACCGGCTGTCATCAAGGTTATGATCAGATCTTTGATCAGGCGATGACGACACGTCTGGCCGAGAAACATTATGTGGATCAGACCTTCGGTGACGTTGATCCAGGGTTTTATGCCAATAATTGCAGCAGCTGTCATGTTTCTGATTGCATCGACTGTCATGGCGGGGATGGGCACAAAATTGCAAGTGCGACACAGGCAGAGTGCCTGGCCTGTCACTCTGGTTATTTTGTTGGTCGTGAATATCTGGGATGGGCTCCACGTGAAGACCACCCCCGTTATCAACGAGGCCCCGATCACCTGGGCGAAAAAGCGTTGAAGATGCGCCCGGATATCCATTCTGAGTTGGGGATGGAATGTAAAGACTGCCATTCGATGCAAAGTCTGATCGCTGGTCAGAAAGCGGCGCAAACCTGCGAGGGCTGTCATCAGCCTGATCCCAGTGTCATAGAACACAGCATTGCCGCACACATGGATAAGATGGAGTGTTATGCCTGCCATTCGGCCTGGGCGCCGCAGGAGTATGGCAATTATTACTTACGTCTCGGTAAAAAAAATCGGGAAGCGGAAAAAGCATTTAAAACCCCACCCCTTAAAGGTGAATATCTGGTGAGAGCCTATTTGCGCAAACAGGATGCACCCCCTTTGGGTCTGAATGATCGACAACGGTACAGCCCGATACGACCACAATTTATATCTTACTACTCTGACCTGCGAGGCGGTGAATTCCCGCTGGTGGAAAATCAACTGTTAGGCGCAGAGTGGAAAGCTTTTTTCCCCCATACGATTCGCACGGGCACGGTTATGTGCGATAGTTGTCACGATGATCGTCGCCGTTACCTGCTTGAAAATGAAGAAGATAGACTCTATCGAATTGATCTGGATGGTTTGGGGTTGATGTCTTTCTGGAATCAACAGGGCCAAACTATCCAGAATGGTTCATTTGTCAGCCCGCAGCAATTTTCACTGATAACCAATAAAGATGCGGCCTATACGAAAGCCTATGTAAAACGATGGAAAAAACTGCTTGGCCAAGACGAAAATTTCTCAAAGGAATAGCTTTTATCGGTGTTTTTGGTGGGCTGGCGTGGCGTTTTCTGGTGCCCTCAAAAAAAGTCCGTAAAAAAGCCCTTCTTGAAGTTGAGAAAAACGATATTCCACTGCGTGGAGCCCTTGTTTTCAAGCGGTCCCGAGTGGTTATTATTCGCAGCGAAGAAGACGTTTATGCACTGAGCATGGTGTGTACCCATCTTGGTTGCACGGTCAATGTCACGGCTGAAAATATTGTCTGCCCTTGTCACGGCAGTATTTTTGACCGCGAAGGAAACGTTCTGAAAGGACCTTCCGACAAACCTCTGGAACGTTTGCAGGTTGAAGAACGGGGAGAAAAGCTGGTGGTACTGGTATGAGACGAGATGACGATTTTGTTAAAGAGTTCATCAAGCATCTTTTCCCCCGTGTTGTATTACGCCGTAATCTGCGCCTGACTTACACCTTTTGTCTGGGGGGACTGGCATTTACCGCCTTTCTGCTATTAATTATCTCTGGTGCCCTGATGTTGTTTTACTATCAGCCAGCCACAGATGGCGCCTTTCAATCAATCCTCTACATTGAAAATTCGGTGCCCGGGGGCTGGTATATCCGCAACCTCCATCGTCTGGCATCAAATGTTTTCCTTATCCTGCTTTTTCTTCATACCCTGCGCGTTCTGCTGACCGGGGCTTATCGGAAACCGCGTGAGTTGAATTGGCTGATCGGCTTTGGACTGTTGTGTCTGGCCCTTTTTGAAGGCTATACGGGGTATCTGCTGCCGATGGATCAGCTGGCACTGTGGGCGACGCAAACAGGGATGAATCTGCTGGGCACCCTCCCCCTTGGTGAATTTCTCCGCAGCTTCCTTGTTCCTGATGACATTGGTCAGCCCATGTCGCTGATTCGTTTTTACGTGTTGCATATTGCCTTGATTCCTTTAAGCATGTTGATTTTATGCATGTTGCACTTTTACCAGATCCGTAAGCAAAAAGGAGTTTTGCCCTATTTATGAGCGACTATATAAAGTCTTCTCCTTATTTTTTTCGCATTATCAAGATCTCTTTTGCGGCATTGATTGTTATTCTTCTGGTTCTGGCTTTTTTTATTCAGGCGCCGCTTCAGGGGCCAGCGGATATCAGTCATGTTCCTAATCCATCGAAATCGGCCTGGTTTCTGATGTGGACTCAGGAACTGGTGAGCTATTCCAGTTTGATGGTTTATTTGATTTTAGGTCTGGGTGTTGTTTTTATTCTTCTCCCCTGGCTGCCTGTCAGTCCTGCTGCTGAAGAGGCCCGTTGGCTGGGAAAAGACCAGAAGATTGTTAATATCTTTGTGTTATTCAGTTTCTTTGGGATTCTTTTGTTGACAGTGATCGCGATGTATTTCCGGGGTGAGAATTGGTCGTTCGTATTTGGATTTTAATCCTGCTGCTGGGAGTCAATCTCTGTGCTGCAGAGGGACCGCCTGCCAGGAATTATTGTTTGGAGTGTCACCCGGTTCACTATGCTGAAATGGGCTCCTGTGTCAGTTGTCATCGCGGTTTTTCCAGTACTGATCGCCTTAACATTGCCCATGGGGGTTTAATCACTGCACGCTTCTCTTCTTTTACTCTCGCCAATGACCCGGAAACGGAGCGGGGTAAGCAACGGCTGAAAGATTATACCTGTCGCAGATGTCATATCAGCGAAGAAAAAGGCAATCGGCTGTCTGCCAATCTGGATTTCTCGCAGATGGAAAAGACTCCGGAAGAGCTCGAAGCTGCAATTCAATTTCCGGCTTTATTTATGCCCGAGTTCAATTTTAGCGAACAACAGAGGGTTGAACTGATCAACGCTATTTTTGGGGGTGGAAAGAACGTCAAGGTTCCTGAGCAGGAATTGCCTCAAGTTGTCCATTTTGAAGGGGAGGAGGTCACCCGCGAGTTTCAATTTGAAAAACATTGCGGTAGTTGTCATCGTGCGTTGACTGCAAGTTTTGGAGGGCTAGGAAGCGGACTGATAGGCCCCAATCTATCCGGGATTTTTTCCGAATTTTATTTATTGAATTTCGGAGAAGACAAGCAACGTTGGTCGATTGAAAACCTGGAAAAATGGCTTAAAAATCCCCGAAAAATTCGCCGCTATGCACAAATGCCTCCTGTTGAGTTAAAGAAAGAAGAGTTCGAAAGCATCTGTGCTGAATTACAACATCAACAAGCTGTTGAGAAGACATCCCGCAAATAAGTCAGAGTATTTCTGTTCAATAGTTGTCAACGGAGTCGGCAGAGTCTTCCCCCCAATCTTCAAAGCCCCATGATTTAAATTTAGGGACCCAGGGAGAACGTGTTTTCTGGACGGCCTGGTGAGACTTTTGATCAGACTTTTCAAGCACTGGCGTCACAATTTCCTGAGTAAGTGCTTCTTGTTCAACCGGCTTGGTTTGAGAGATATTTGCAGTATTGTCTTCAGGTTCGTTTTCGCTTTGGGTGGATTTCGGTTGCAACTGTTCTGTTTGACCATTTTGAATCTTTGCTGGTGGAGAAGCGATAATCTGTTTTGCGGGGGCTGCAGGAGGGGGCGGATTTTGTGCAGCCTCAGGCTGAGCAATGATTTCGGTTTGAATCTGTTGTCGCAGTCCTGAAAAGACCTCTTTGACTCCCATCTCCGGAGCTGACGGACTGGTCACCTCGGGGTAAAAATAATCAACAGCGGTGACCAGTGTTTTTGTTTCTGGGTCAATAAATTGAACATGGAGACTTTTCAACCGTGAAATGACTTCGCTTTCAATCGTCAAGTCCCGACTCTCCTGAGTGAAGTAGCTGAACAATAAGTCCGGATTGGAATGAGTCTCTTCAACCTGAAAACCCATAGCGGTCAACTCGGATTGAATCGGCTGAGTTAGCTCCCATGGATCCTGAAGGGGGCTTTGAAACTCAATGACTTTGACACGACTCCAATCGATAGCAGGAGAAACGTCGACATGAAGACTGGAGCAACCAGCTAGAGCAAAAATCATAAAAAAGCATGCGGATAGTGACTTTAAAAAATGTTGAGTCATTCTCATCTGTCTCTCATTGATAATAAGTTGTAACAAGGGCTTCTAGCCTCTTCAAACGGCCGAATTATAGCAAAAAAATCACCACGTTTGTTTTATTGTTGCAAATAAAATTTCCGGTTGGGAAGTCTCTTCTGGTCCGAAGTTTATTTTCCTCTTCGCCAGGCGTGATATTTTTCAACCCATGCCAGGAGTTTTTCCGGGGCATGCGCCTTTTTCCACTCTCCCGCTGCAAATTTGTTCATCTCTGCCATAGTTGGATAGGTATGAATAGTGCCGAGAATTTTATTCAGACCGAGTTTATATTTCATTGCCAGGACGTATTCTGCCAAAAGATCTCCGGCATGGGTGCCGACAATTGTGACCCCGAGAATCTTATCGGACCCAGGTTTTGTGAGAACTTTAACCCAGCCATGATCTTCGCTGTCGGCGATGGCCCGGTCCAGATCATCAATGCTGTAACGAGTGACTTCAAAGGGGACGTTTTGTTCTTTTGCTTCCGTTTCATTGAGACCAACCCGGGCAACTTCGGCATCGGTAAAGGTGCACCAGGGAATGACCCGATAATCAACCTTGAAGCTTTTGAACTGTCCGAATAGGGCATTGACTGCTGCATACCAGGCCTGATGTGCTGCCGTATGGGTAAACTGGTACGGACCCGCGACATCCCCGGCACAGAAAATATTGGGAAAGCTGGTGCGTAAAAATGGGTCGGTGGCAATGGTACCGCGTGGACTTATCTTAACCCCCAGTTCTTCCAAACCAAATCCAGTGACATTGGCTTTACGACCAACGGCGACGAGGAGTTGGTCGAATTCAATGTCTATTTTTTCTCCATGATGGTCACAAATCAACCATTGGCGATCCGCATCAACCCGCACTTCTTGCGCTTGATGTTCCGTGAGTACCTGAATTCCTTCTTCCGTAAATTTCTGCTGCAGATATTCACCGACTTCAGGATCTTCACGGCCGACAATCCGGGGCCCCATTTCAACCTGAGTGACCTGACTGCCAAGACGGGCAAAAGCCTGAGTCATTTCACTGCCAATCGGTCCACCACCCAGGACAACCAGTTTTTTCGGGAGCTTACGGAGAGCCCATAAATTATCCGAGGTCAGATAATCGATTTGTTCCAATCCCTTGATCGGTGGAACAAAGGGCTTGGCTCCGGTTGCGATAATAATATTTTGTGTTGTTAAGGTTGCTCCATTGACTTCAACTGTCCAGGGAGAGGTGATTTTTGCTTCCCCTTCAATCACCTCGACACCAAGGCTGGTATAGCGTTCAATCGAATCATGTGGTTCAATCTGTGAAATTTTCTGCTGGACCCGCTCCATCACTCTGGCAAAATCAAAATCAACCGCGGTGTTTTCAAAGCCGAATTCCTTGGCCCGCTTTGCGTAAGAAAGCATTTTGGCACTACGTATCAGAGCTTTACTGGGGACACAGCCGGTATTGAGACAATCACCTCCCATTTTATCTTTTTCAATCAAGGCCACTTTTGCTTTAACCGCTGCGGCAATATAAGAGCTGACCAGTCCGCCACTCCCAGCACCCAGAACCACCAGATTGTAGTCAAACTTTTGCGGCTTTTGATATCCGGAGAACACTTTGCGCGCCTGGAAAATGGCCAGGATTCGCTTGGCTAGCAGAGGAAATATGCCCAGCAGAGCAAATGAGATTAACAGTCCGGGAGAGAGTATCCCCCCGGCACCCTCTAATTGACCAAGTTGGGTCCCGGCATTGACATAGACAATGGTTCCAGCCAACATCCCAACCTGGCTGACGATGTAGTAAAGGGAGGTTTTTAACGGGGTTAATCCCATCACCAGATTGATGACAAAAAATGGGAAGAGTGGGACAAGCCTGAGGGAGAACAGATAAAAAGCACCCTCTTTTTCTATTCCCGCATTGATCGCTTGTAATTTGTCACCGAATTTCTTCTGCACCCAGTCGCGTAACAGAAAACGGGAAACCAGAAATGCCAGTGTTGCACCAATGCTGCTGGCAAAACTGACAACGATCAAAGCCGTCCATAGCCCAAAGAGTGCCCCCCCGGCCAGGGTCATGACCGTTGCCCCTGGTAAGGACAGAGCGGTCACCGCGATGTAGATAACAAAATAAATCAGCAAGGTCGAAAAACGATTGTGTTGATAATAATCGTTGAAGACCTGCTGCTGGCTTTTGAGATAGCCCAGGGTCAAATATTGTCCAAGATCGAAGATGAAAAAACTTGCCAACAGGGCAGCTACAATGGTCAGAATAATTATTTTTGTCGCACGACTACTCATCTATGTAACCTTTATAAGAAGTTGTTCTTGTTCATCAAGTTCAATGCGCAATCCGGAGAATATCGGCAACGCGGTTAATCCGTATCTGGGATTCTTTATACAGTCTACTATAAACCGCTGCGATAAAGTTAACTTATTTCGTCAAGTATAGCGGATGTTAAACATGCTAAAGGAAGTTAAACCTAATCTTCTATCCTCCGATTTTTATAGCATCTAAACTCCTATCAGCTTATCTTAGGCTCCGTTTTTACTCATGGAGCTCCCCTTGACCGAAAAAACATATAATCTGCTGCCATCTATCAGTCTGATTATGGCAATGCTGCTCTGGGCCAGTTCCTTTGTGGCCCTGAAGCTTGCTTTTCAAGGTTACCACCCGATGCAGGTGATTTTCGGAAGGATGTTTATTGCCAGCATCTGCTTTCTTCCATTCATTCCGTCATTCCGAAAAGTTAACTGGCGCCGTCAGGATATAAAGTACCTGTTGATTATGGTGATTTGTGAGCCCTGTCTCTATTTTATCTTTGAAGCCAAGGCGATGGAACTCACCAGTGCGTCACAGGCAGGGATGATCACCGCTATGATGCCATTACTGGTGGCAATTCTGGCTTGGAGCTGGTTAAAAGAAAGGATCACTCAAAAAACTCTGGCGGGCTTTTGTTTGGCAATTGTCGGTGCTTGTTGGCTGAGTTTGGCCAGTGATGCCAGTACGAATGCCCCGAATCCATTACTGGGGAACTTTTTTGAATTTATGGCGATGGTTTTTGCCGCAGCGTATACAGTGTCTCTGAAGCGTTTGAGCCACAATTATCCCCCACTGTTTGTTACGGCGCTTCAAGCTTTTGTCGGGAGTTTTTTCTTTTTCCCTTTTCTGCTGCTTCCCGAGGTCGGTTGGACAATTCAGTGGGAGCTGGTTCCAGCCTTAGCCGTCCTCTATCTGGGAACGATGGTCACCTTTGGCGCCTATGGCTGCTATAATTACGGGGTGAGCCGGATCCCTGCCAGTCGTGCTGCTGGATATGTTAATTTGATTCCGGTGTTTGGTGTTATTCTGGGAATGATCATCCTGGGAGATAAGCTGAACCTGTCACAATGGCTGGCGTGCGGACTGGTCTTTTGCGGAGTCTGGCTAAGCAGCAGAGGCGGACGAGCGGTTGAGGTGTCTCCGGCACTTTAACAAAGGAGTGAGGGTGAGCTACCCATTAGAACCAATCGGACTGATCCATACCCCATTTAAAGAAAAGTTTGCAACTCCACGGCAACCGGGTTTGACCCCATCTGTTCATGCCCAGGTTGATTTTTATCCTGATTTTGCGACTCCTGAAGCGGTTCGTGGCTTGGAGGGATTCAGCCACCTCTGGCTCATCTTTCTATTTCATCAGAATTGGCAAAAAGGTTGGAAACCGACCGTTCGTCCACCTCGTTTAGGCGGGAATCAGAGGGTCGGGGTTTACGCCTCCAGATCACCTTTTCGACCCAACCCCATTGGTCTATCTGCTGTCAAGTTACTGGGTGTCAATGTTGATAAGGGGAAGGTTTCATTGCAGGTGGAAGGGGCAGATTTGATCGACGGGACGCCGATCCTCGATGTCAAACCCTATATCCCCTATGGTGATAGTATTCCGGATGCCCGTGGTGGTTTCGCAGAAGACATGCCAAAACCAACCCTTGAAGTCGAATTCACCACGGCCGCCCGGAGGCAGCTGGAGCAATATCAAAGTGAGAAGCCAGGGCTGGAGCTGATGATCCGGGAAACTCTCGGTCTTGATCCACGACCAGCTTACCGTCGTGGAGCAGAAGATTTACAAGAGTATAGGGTGCGGTTTGATCAGTATGAAATTCACTGGAAAGTTTGCAAAGAGGAAGTCATGGTTCTTTGTGTAGACTTAGTCGCTTAGTGTGAGGAACCCGTTGTTATTGTTTCGCTTAATGGGATGGATAGTAAAAGCCCTGTCTGCGTTTAAGCAGACAGGGCTGATTTCAGGTTAGTGGTTTAATATTCTTTTATTCAGAGTAAGAGGTCTTGTGAACCATACCCTCACGGGTCTTGGGGTCGTACAGTCCTTTTTTAGTCCCTTCTACGATCCATTCCTTACGTAGACCGTTCAGGAAATTATTCTTCTCGTCAACCAATTTATCATACGGCAGCCCAGTGACCACTTGGGCTTTTTCTTTGGTTGAGAAGTCGGGAGCAACATATTCAGCTGCGTTGTATTTTGCCAGAATAATCCGCAGCTTCAAGCGTGCATCATGTCCTTTGTTGATAGCACTGCCGAGGACCCGCAGGGTCTCTTCTGGTGCATGGAAGAATGAACCATGAGCAGCGACGGCGAAGTCCCAGCGCCATTGGCCATGACGGATATCCAACTGTGCTGCTTCCATCTCTTCTTCAGTCGCACCCAGTTCCCAGGCTTTAGCTGCTTCCAGGTGGGCTTTCGCCAAAACATCCATGGCCGCCTTGGAGAGCTCGTTCTTCCGCTCCAGCTTTCTATTCACCATCTCTGTAAACTCTTTTTCGGTGCCACTGTGACAGTTCAGACAGGTATTGGCAATATCGTCCAGCGGACTGCCGACCTGGTGGTTCGAGTACTTGACGCCACCTTCGCGGACGTAAGGCATGTGACAATCAGCACAGGCAAGGTTATTTTGTCCATGAACACCAGTCTTAAAGGTTTCATAGCCAGGGTGCTGAGCTTTCAGCATCTTGGTTTTGCTCAGCTTGTGAGTCCAATCGCTAAAGTCACGCTCATCATAGTACTGCTCGATTGCTTCCGCAGAGAGGCCGTTATTCCAAGGGAAGGTGACAACTTTTGCGGTCTGCTCCGTGCCGTCTGGATCGGTCCATTTGGTGGGCTTGAAATAGTACTCGGAATGACACTGGACACAAACCAGGGTGCGCATATCCTGATGAGACGCATCAGCAAAAGGCTCACTGCCTTCGGCATCCAGAGCCCGTTTCAGGTAATCCCGGGTGACAGTCAACTTCATGGTTTCGTTGTCGTGACAATCGGCACAACCGACCGGGTTGACAATTTCGCTTCCGTGCCGGGACCATTTTCCTGTAAAGAAATCAAGCTCACCTTTTTTATCTATCAAGCGTGGAACATCGGGTGATTTACAAGTCCAACAAGCAGTGGGCATCGGGCCGGTTTTGTCATCGACTGGACCACCGGTCCGCAGGGTGTTGATATTATCTTCCAGCATGTAGTGATGACCGCGCGGGGCGTTATAGTCCTTTGCAAAACCATAGCCGGACCACATTACCACCAAAGCTGGATCAGCTTTTAGCACGTCTTTGATCTCATCACTTTTTCTGGTCAGCATGTAGGAATCGTACTGGCGTGGGTAATATTTACCCCATTCGGCACTTTTTGACTCGAATTTCTTGATCTCCGGCACGGAGTTTATGGTTTCCTGGTCCGCTTTGTTCTCCTTGATGGAGACGGCCAGAAGTAGCAGGGGGACCATGATCAGTACGGATCCAATTGTCAGTAGCGTGGATTTTTTCATAATTACCTCTCTATAGTTGATATTTATAATTCCTTAACACCGAGATTATTCTGTGTCGTGGTCAGGTTGCGGGTTGTCCCGTGCGGTACTTCCCGGTGGCAGTCCCAACAGTTCCGTCCCATCTGGACATGGCTATCGGCAGTTTCGTAAAGTTTGCTGTTATCCAGCATCTGCGAGACGATTTCGCCGTGGCAGGAGATGCAGTTATCCTGTATCCGTGTCGCCGCATTGTCGCTGATTCTGAGGTTGTAGCCGTAGGTACCGAAGGTCATGGCAACAGAATGATTATAACCATCCCGCGCTTTGGCAATCATTTTTTTGACTACGGAATTTCTCGGTAAGTGACAGTCGACACAGCTGGCTTTCTCGCGATGAGAGCTGTGTTGCCAGGTTGCGTAATGCGTATTCATGGTGTGGCAGTTGATGCAAACCTTTGGATCGCTGGAAAGGTAAGACAACATTTTTGATTCGCTTACCACGTAGGCAAGCAGACCGATCGTCACCAGAACACAGCAGGTCGCTACATATTTCATAACGTTTCTGGTCTCCATAAGCACCCTTCTGAGTTATTGTGAATGTCAGGATGTTTGGCAGAAACTTTCTGCCAATCCCTAGCCCTTGCCACATCTTCTCTCATGTCACCTCCTATGCTTGATTGGTTTTCTTAACGCTTTAACGTTCAGTTAACTAAGCAATCAGCATGCCACAGAAAAAACTACTTAATTACAATGACATAGAGATACTCGTATTTATATTTTGTTACCACGGGGTAGCCTTTTTATGATTTTATATGTTACCGTTCGGTAGCAATTCAGCTGAAATTTACGAACGCTATTATTTCAATGTAAAAGGTATTTTGCTCATGCAGTTAAAAACCAAGCTTATTCTGCTAATCAGTCTGGTCATTTGTTTATCGTATGGCGTTACCTTTTATCGAACCTCCACTTTTCAGGAAAAGTTGGTTGTTGAACAAGCAACTCGCCAGGCTAAAATGTTGTTTCAGCAAATTCTTCTGACACGGCAATGGGTTTCAGATCATAACGGTCTTTTCCTGATTAAGGAGCCCGGAGTGGAAAGTAACCCCTTTCTTGAAGATGGAGAAATTCAGGACAAAGACGGTAATTGGCTGGTTAAGCGCAACCCTGCAATGGTCACAAGGGAGCTTTCACTCTATGCGGCAAAACAGGGGATGGGACAGTTTAATGTCACCAGTTTGAAGCCGATGAATCCGGAAAATGCACCAGACGATTTTGAGCGACGCAGTTTGCTTAAATTTACAGAAGGGGCCGATGAAGCGGTTGAAATTGAGCAGATTGGGGGTAACTATCGACTGCGCTATATGGCTCCGCTGACAGTTGATTCGCAGTGTCTGACTTGTCACAATCAGCAAAGTTATTCGGTTGGGGATATTCGGGGAGGGATGAATGTTACTGTTCCAATGAATTGGGTATATGCGGAAATTAAGTCCAACAACCAGATGTTGCTATGGATTGCCCTTGTAACGATCATCATTGTCTCCCTGAGCATCTATCTGCTGTTTAATTCTCTGGTTGCCAGGCCTTTGAAGTTACTTGCCAGTGCGATGGATAGCTATCCGCAACAGTCTTTCCCTGTCGCGGTTAAGGGTCATGATGAAATCGGGGTGTTGAGCCAACACTTCCATAAACTTTGCCGCCGTCTTGAAACTTCACAGCGTGAGTTGGATGCAAGTCGTGAACAGCTTTTTCAGAATGAAAAACAAGCGGCTTTGGGCCGTTTGGTTGCAGGAATCTCTCACGAAATTAATAATCCCCTTGGTGGGATGCGGAATTGTATTCAGACCATGCAACGGCATATGGATCAACCGGAATTACAAATTCGGTATCTGCAGCTGCTTGGGCAGGGCGTTGAAAAAATAAAAGGGACAGTTCAACAGTTACTGAATATTGGCCGGAAGGAACCTCTTGAAATCAAACTTGGCGATGTTGATCAGGTTATTCGCGACTGTATGGAGTTGTTTTGCCTTGGGCACAGGAACATTCAGGTTGATTTGCAGTTGGCTATTCAACAACCGGTCATGACCGGGATAGAATCGCTACGGCAAGTGATGATGAATCTTGCCGGTAACGCAGTACAGGCTATTGGCACAGACACTGGGAAGATTAAAGTTACCAGCCGACTGGATAGCGGAACGATTCATATTGAATTTTCCGATACGGGCTCAGGAATAGATCCACAGCATCTGGATAAGATTTTCGAGCCTTTTTTCACAACCAAAGAAGTTGGTGAGGGGACAGGTCTAGGACTTTCTATTTCTGATTCATTGATCAAGCGCCTGGGGGGAAATATCTCGGTTAAAAATAATCCGGATAGTGGAGCCTGTTTTACCTTGATAATTCCTACGCAACAAGCCAATACCGATGAGGATCGCAAATGATGACTCGAATTCTGATTGCTGAAGATGAAGAAATTATGCGCGTCACGGTGCTTGATCATCTACGCCACCAGGGCTGGCAAGTGGATGCCGCAATCAATGGAGCCGAGGCATTAGAGTTGGTCAAAAAGAATAGATATGATCTGATTCTCTCAGATATCCGTATGCCCGGCCTGGATGGAGAAAAGCTGCTTTTAAAAGTGAAACAGTTAGCACCGCGCACGGAAGTGATTCTGATGACGGCTCATGGTAATACGGAAGGTGCTATTCATTGTTTGAAACAAGGGGCTGCTGACTATCTCCTGAAGCCCTTTGATCTGGATGATCTGACGTTCCGCGTGCAACGCTTGTTAAATATTCAGGCTATCAAGAGTCGTTGTGTTTCTCTGGAAAGTTGTTGTGGACAACGTCAACCGCTGATTGGTTCAAGTGAGCCGATGCAGAAACTCCTGAGTTTGATTAGCCAGGTGACTCAAACCGATTCAACGGTACTGATTCAGGGGGAAAGCGGCACCGGGAAGGAACTGGTCGCGGCAGCTATCCATTATGAAAGTCGGCGGGCAGATAAACCTTATATCCGGGTCAATTGTGCTGCGATCCCAACAGAGCTTTTGGAATCCGAACTGTTTGGTCATGAGAAGGGCGCTTTTACCGGAGCTGAACAAACATCCATAGGGAAGTTTGAGCTAGCTGACCAGGGGACGATCTTGCTTGATGAAATTGGCGAAATGCCCCTTAACCTCCAGGTTAAATTATTACGAGTCTTGCAGGAACAGGAAATTGAGCGAGTTGGAGGGAAAGCTCCTATTTCGATTAATGTCCGGGTTCTCTGTGCTACCGCTAGAAATCTGGCTGAAGAAATCAAAAAAGGAAGCTTTCGGGAAGATCTCTATTATCGGCTCCAGGTCATTCCAATTTTCGTTCCAGCACTTAGGGAGAGAAAAGAAGATATCCTCGAATTGAGTCATTATTTCCTGCAGCAGTTTGGACGCGAAAGAGGTTTAACCTTCACCCTTTCCCCTGAGGCTTCCGAAGCGTTAAGTGTTTATCCATTCCCTGGGAACGTTCGTGAACTGAGAAATATTCTGGAGAGATTGACAGTCCTGGCCCCCGCTCCCAAACTTCAACTTTGGGACCTCCCTGTCGAAATTCGGGGGATGAACGACGACTTAGTTGAAAAAGGGGAAGTCAATCTTGCGGCAGCGGTTGCCGTTGCAGAGAAAAAGTGCATCAGAAATGCATTGAAAAGCACTCATGGTAATAGGACTGAAGCGGCAGAGGTGCTGGGAATCAGTCGCAAAAATTTGTGGGAAAAAATGAAGCAGTATGGGATAAAAGCATAACAGCCCCAAGAATTTAATGAAGTTTTGCCCCACTTAAAAGGAGAATTTATATCATGCTTTTTGTTATTCGCTGTGTCGACAAAAAAGATCATTTGCCTGTTCGTCAGGAGAATCGCCCTGCCCATGTAGAGTATTTGAAGAGTTTTGGAGAAAAACTTTTTGCAGCTGGAGCTCTCCTTGATGACAATGAAAATATGTGCGGCTCTGTTGTGATCCTTGATTTAGCTGATAAGGGAGAGGCCGAAGCTTTTGCGGCGGGTGATCCCTATGCCAAGGCTGGACTGTTTGAGCAAACAACAATTGATCGCTGGAATAAAGTTCTTCCGTAACAGAGATTGAAAACCAGACAAGCCAGTTGAAGAAGAACTGGCTTGTCTGGTTGCGCATTGATATTCACTGCTTGCAAATATATGGAAAATGCAATATCTTGTCTTTAGCCAAAAAATCCTCCCAAAAGGTTATTTTGGCGCGGTGTAAGGGGGTACCGCGTATCCCCTTGCACCAATTAATAAATTTTCCTTGTAGCCACTGCTCTAAAATTACACTTCTATTTCGTCTGGAAGATCCCCTTCGGGGGAAAACCACTCTTCCTCGATAAAATTACTGTCGGTGATTTGTTTCAAGTTTCTTTTCATGTACTTACCCTGTGCCAATACCGCAACTGTTCCATCTGGCAGGTACAGTTCTCCCGTTCCTTCATAAAGTCTTCCCCGGTCATTGGTGACCCGTCCAATCACTTTTAGCTCCACCCCGAGCGGCACGGGTTTTTTATATTTAACCTGCAGATCGACGGTCACCCCAAAAGTATCTGATCCATAATGTGCCATGATGGCTCGACCAATCACCTCATCGAGTAACGCCCCTGAAACCCCGCCATGTGCGATTCCGGGATAGCTTTGATGTTCTTCCCGTGCTGTGAACAGGGCGATCACTTCATTTTCTTCCGTTTCAAAAAAACGGGTTTTCAAGCCGAACTGGTTCTCGGTGCCGCAGACCAGACACTGCTTGGAAATATGTTGAGAGTTTTTTATTTTGTGGTTCATTCTTCCCCCTATAGGTCTGTTGAGTATGGTTACGACAAGACTTGTAACAATTTCAGAGCATCATAGAACAATTTCCCCGCCAGTAAGATGATAAATAAACCAAGACACTGAATAATAGCTCGATAGATGTTCCCTGTCAGGAAAGATTTTGATTTTCCAGTCAATATTGCGATAGCAATTTTGGCTCCGATTAAACAGGTGTAAAAACCACCAAGAAAAGCCCCCCCGGCAAAAGGGTTTTTGCTGATAGCGGTTGTCATTGTTGGGGCACCAACTGCGAGCCAGAATAAGTAGGGATGTGGACTCAAAAGGTTGGTCAAAATCCCTTTGCTAAGAGACTTTGGTCTTGCCTTCGGCAACTCCAGATTGATATTTTTCACCCTTAAACTCTGGTAGCCAAGGAACAGAAGGAAAAGACTTCCTCCCAGAGAAATAATTCCCAATACAGCATCAGAGTCAGACAATTTTGCCAGAATAAATAACGAAAACAGAATGATCGGAAGATCGGTTACAATAGGTGCCAGAGCAACTTTTATTCCAGAATAGATGTTGTGTTGTAGGGTTTCGGAGATCACCAGTGCCAGTAGGGGACCTGGAGCGAACCCCGCAGATAGTCCAAGAATAATGCCGATGGTCAGGTAGCTAATCATGGTCTTTTCCTATCATGGAACAATTCAGCTGACCAAGTAAAAATATAACTTCTTTTGTTGGCTTCATTGGTACTGTATAGTCCCTTCGAAGTTTAATAGCGATAGGACACGACCAATGACCAAAAAACTATTCTGGGTTGATCCTTACCTTTCCAGCTGCGACACAATTGTGCAATCAGTCCATGGTGACATGGTGACCCTGAGCGAAACGGTCTTCTATGCTTTTTCTGGCGGGCAGGAGAGTGATACTGGAACGATAGACATCTATCCTGTTCTTGAGGCGAAGAAATCTGATCTCGATATTCATTACCGCCTCTCAGAGGAGCACCATCTTAAACCGGGGGATCCAGTGCGAGTCCAGATTGATTGGGCGCGCCGTTACCAGCTGATGCGGCACCATTTTGCCGCTGAAATTGTCCTGGAGCTTGCATACCAGAGCTTACCCGGGATTGAAAAAATTGGAGCCCACATTGCCGCAGATAAGGCCCGACTTGATTTTATCTGGCCGGTGAATATTGCATCAGAATTTTCACGTTTGACCGCTGCCGCTCAAGAACTCGTGGATCAGAATCTGGAAATTGTCAGTGCTTTTTCGGATCAATCCAGACAACAGCGTTACTGGGAGGTTGCTGGTTTGGGGAGAGTTTCTTGCGGTGGGACGCATCTGCGTAGAACCGGTGAGGTCGGGACCTTGCGTCTTAAAAGGAATAATATTGGTAGAGGTAAAGAGCGGATAGAAGTTTATGCCAGTGCACTGTAACGTCCGGAATTTATATTCGTTTTCTGTTGTTCAAACCTCTGACAAGCAGGAAGGTCGTCAACGAGACCGCGATCATGACTGCCGCTACTGGCGCTGAATATGAAAGTCCGTAACTATTGAAGCGGTCGTAAATCATCACCGGTGCTACCATCGGATGGTAGGCAATAATGACCACAGCGCCGAACTCTCCCAACCCCCGACTCCACATCATCAACATGCCGTTGATAATATCTTTTTTGGCATTAGGCAGGACAACCCGAAAAAAAACAGAAAAGCGTCCGGCCCCTAAAGTGCGAGCCACATTTTCCAGTTTTTGATCCACATTTTTGAATCCCTCCTTGGCACCGTTGATCAAAAATGGTGAAGAGAGGAACATCATGGCGGTCATAATACCGGTTTCAGTGTCGATAAACTGAATTCCCATCGCTTCAAAAATATGTGCCATCGTTCCCTGGTTAAAAGCCATCAACAGGGCAATGCCGGCAGCGGTGTGGGGGATCATAACCGGTATGTCAATAATACTCTCTATGATTGATTTACCCCGAAAATCGTATCTGGCAACCAGATAAGCCAAAGGCAGTCCGGTTAGAAGAATCAGGCAGGTTCCATAAAACGAAACCCTCATGGTCAGCCAGACGGAGAGCATGATCTCCGAGTCAAGAAAAGCCTCAATCAATTTGCTCCAACCGACACCGCTGAAAAGTCCGACTAAAGGGATGATAATAAACAGCAGAACCAGAGCTGAAAGAAAGATAAACGTCAGGTTAAACAGATGTTTCATCAAAGCTCTCCGGCGTTGGCAGGAAGGTTATGGCAGACCGTGGAAAGCTCAGATGCACGGCAGCACCAGCGCGGATGAGGGATGGATCATGGCTTTGCTTGGTTATTTCGACAAAGATAGAGCACCCTTCCGCTTCGACCATGAGATGACGATGGTTAAACCCTTCGCTAGATTCGCGACAGATGCCCCGAATACTGTGATCGCTCTCGACGGGGTGACTGCTGACGTGAATCAGTGATGGATTGACGCTGAAATATTGATCATTCCCATCTCTATCAATGAGATGGGTCCTGAGAATGTTTTTGAATCCCAGAAACTGGGCAATAGAAACATTCGCAGGAGAGTGAAGAACTTCCTGGACCGGACCCTGCTGAACCAGTTCGCCATCCATCATGATGCCAACATGATCTGCCAGGAAAGCGGCTTCTCGGAAATTATGGGTGACATGAATAACGGTGATGTTAAAGCGCTGCTTCAAGCCTTTCAGTTTTTCCATGATGGTATTGCGGAAACTGGGATCAATTGCACTGAGGGGTTCATCGAGCAAGAGGATATCAGGGCGAGAATAAATAGCTCTGGCCAGTGCTACCCGTTGCTTTTCACCACCACTCAGATAGTAGACATTGCGGTGCAAAAGGTTTTCTAACCCCAGGAAATCGATCAGTTCATCCCATTGGAATTTATCGGACTGTGTCTGATAGCGGTCTGAAAAACGGATGTTTTTGATCACAGAAAGGTGGGGGAAAAGGGCAAAATCCTGGTAAACAAAACCAATTTTACGTTTTTCCGTTGGCACATTTGTGATGTCCCGGTTGCGAAAAGAAACGGTTCCCGCATGTTTGTGCAGGCCGGCAATGGTTTCCAGTAGCAGGGTTTTGCCACTGCCGGTTCTTCCGAGAATGACAAAATAGTCGCGATCCTTCACATCAAAGCATACCTGCTTCAATGTGAAGGATCCTTTTTGTAGACTGATGTTGTGCAGCGACAGCATTATTTGAGAATGGACGGGTCACCGGTGATGACAGCAGGAGCAATAACACCCTGACCGTTCTTTGCCATGATGTCCTGCCCTTGTGTAGACAAAACAAACTTGACAAACAGAACCGCTCCCTCTTTATTGGCGGGACTGATGGCGTTTTCTGCCACGGTAATGCCGTAGACCATGGGGCCACCTTTTTTGGTGATCCATTCACCCGGTTTTTTACCATTGATCTGGAACGTCGCATTTTTGTATTGATTGGCAAATTTGGCACTTTTCAGTGAGACCTCTTCCGGCAGGGTCAAGTATTTTAATTGGTGCTGTTCTGCCACCGATTTATAGATATAGAGATAATCATACATCCCGGCCTCTATCAGCCCCAGAAGATCGGTTTCCTTCGGACGAACAATCACTTTGGCTTTACTTTCTTCTCCATTTTCATAAGAGTCACCGTAGCCGAAAAGTTCGTCAAACAAACCGGGCATCTTGTAATAGCTTTCAGCTAGTTTGGTGACCAACATAGAGCGGTAGCCACAGGGGTCCATATTGGGATTGGAATGGCCGACCTTGACTCCCTCTTTCAGGAAGATTTCCGGCCAGTTCTCTGCTGTGATTTGATCCGCATATTTTGATTTTTCTGTAAAGGCGATAGCCATTTCATTGGTGGCGAACTGGGCGTTGAATTTGGCGTCGTTGGGGATCATCAAGTTGTCGATCACTTTGTAATCAGCACTGGCCATAACATCAGCTGGTTTTTTGATATCCGTTATTTTTCTCGCGCATGCACGACTGCCGGCTGCCTCGCGCTGAACATCGTATTGGGGATATTTTTCTTCAAAAACTTTTTCAATTTCTGCAAAAGGAACCGATAAGCTTCCGGCATGAAAAATGATAATTTTTTCTTTCGCAAAGGATGTTGTCGCCAATGCCAGGATCGCTAAAATAAATACTATTTTTTTCACTGTTTATCTCCCCTTATCATGGTTTGTCCCGTAAGTTCAAAGTGATAGCCCTGAACGTCTGAAAATTGCGATGGAATAGAGTTTTTAAGAAAATTGACAAAACGGGCCAGGTTTTCGTGTAGGCAAGAATCTTTGTAGATAATCAAATCAAACCGTTCTTCCATCAATTTGTGAAAATGCAGATTGAATTGGGATGCTGTCAGGTGGGATGCTATCCCGACGGAATTCTCCAACTGACTCACCGTTTGTGCGACATCAAAATGGGTGAGCATTTCCTGCTCGAACATTTTGATGTCAGAATCTTTAAGTTGCTGCGAATGGAACATTTGGTCGGTGAAATTGCGAATACCGGATTGCAGCTGTCTGTTCACGAATATAAATTCGTTGTCTCGGATTTCCTGACAGGAACGCACCGGTTGTCGAGAGACAAAACCTATGTCTCTACGAAACAGATTGATGATGACATAACTGTCTTCTGCAAGATATTGATCAGCATAGTAGAAATTAAATTCATCGGTTTCCTGATGATAAATATGTGCAAAAGCGGCATGGCATTGATGCCGACCCAGCAGTTCAAGCCCCCGGAAACTCCCGACACAGGAATAGTAAACCTCCAGTTGGGGGTGCCGGGCATGAAATGCGTGGAAAATTCGATTTAGAATCGGATCATCAGATCCCGCAAACAGCATGAATCCTTGATCCAGGAGGGGAGCAATATTGTCCGGGCATCGGGAAAGAGCATCACGGATCAGGAATTGTTTTAATTCGCTGGCAGGGAACAGCCATTTTCCGGTGACTTTTGTGGCAGGAATGTCACCATTGGATGCGAGCACATACAACTTTTTCTCGTTGATCTGAAGGAATTCAGATGCTTCTTTTGCGGTATAAAAAACTTTATTTTCCATAAAGATGAATATTATAGAAAATAAGCACAAAAAGAAACTTAAAATAACTTTGATCAGGCCCTAATCTGGAATCCTGTGGTCGCAATAAAAATGCGGAGCCATCTCTGACTCCGCTTCGAATGAGTTTTCATTCAGAAATGGCCCCGTTGTTCCGCAATCTCTATGTCATTAGCATATAGTGGCCCATAGAAATCAGCTGGATTAAGCGGTTTCCCGAATCTCAGGGAAGAATTACATATCTCACTGTGAAGCAAGTTAAGGACCGTATTGACAGTGCTAAGCAGGATCAGAACCAGCAAATCTATCCATTTATAGTTATTGGTCTAGAAACGGCGATGAGAAAAATGGAAATCCTACGTATTCGTAAAGTTCACGTCTCGTAGCCACAAAACAAAAATTAACGATTGCGAGTC
>JAZBPC010000154.1:0-19544 GCA_036351455.1 Desulfuromusa sp. | reverse complement strand
AACAACCGCCAACCAACCAAAAGTGATTGTCGCTTTGCTGCATGTTCGAAATAAGAAGTTTTAGAGCGGGATTGTGATAGAGAAAAGAGATGAGATTAAATAAATCATGATGCACGCTGACAGACTCCGCGAGTATGACCGATAACAGTGTGCCTATTCTGAGAAAATCACTCTATCCAGGAGGTATCCCCTGCCCCCTGACGAATAACTTCAATTTGATCGTCGAGAAGACTGATAACAGTGGACGCTTCTTCCATAGAGATACCGCCATCGATAACAAAATCGACCAAATGCCCCATTTTCTCTTGGATTTCACTAGGATCCTGAGGGGTGTTTTCTCCTGAAGGATTGGCACTGGTCGTCACCAGAGGGTGTCCGAGTTCCTGGACGATAGCACGGCAAATTTCATTGTCCGGGATACGCACACCAACAGTTTTTTGTTTGGTACTGAGGGCATCAGGGACAACTTTTGTTGCATCCAGAACAAATGTGAAGGGACCAGGGAGGTGTCTCTTCATCACCTTAAAAGCAAAATTACTGACTTGAGCATAATTGGAAATTTCAGCAAGATCGTTACAGATAAAAGAAAATGGCTTGCGCTGATCGCGTTGCTTAATCTGAAAAATCCTCTTAATCCCTTTGCGGTTAAAGATATCACAACCGATACCATAGGTTGTATCAGTCGGATAGATAATCACCCCGCCCTGTTGCAAGCACTCAACAACTTGTTTAATCAAACGTGGCTGCGGATTTTCTGGATTAATTGATAAAAACACCGTGTCTCTCCTACTAAATATCTAAAATAATGTTTTGATAATAATACCACGGAGCAACTAAAGCAACATTTTCAGATCATCAACTTGACGCATCTCTGCATAGATAGATGTCAACTGCTCGTAGCTATGCAATGTCACCAGAACTGAAACAGACTGGTAGGTTCCCTTACCACTTGGACGACTACGAACCGCATCCTCTGCGACAGAAGCATGCTTAGCAATTGCGGCAATAGTAGCTTGTCGAAATTTGCTGCCGGCAAGCCCCATCGCTTTAAACTGGTAATGACAGGGAAATTCAATTAGATCTTTAGGATCAGTCTTTTCCATGGTTTTTTCCTGTATGACCAAAGCCTCCCTCGCCACGCACGGTTTCTGACAGTTCGGAGACTTCAATCAAATCAGCCTGAAAAACTGGGGCAACAATCAACTGAGCGATGCGATCACCGGAATTGATGGTAAAACTTTCCTCACCTTGATTAATCAGGATAATACGAACTTCACCGCGATAGTCCGCATCGATCGTCCCGGGTGAATTTACCAGAGCAATACCATGCTTTATCGCCAACCCGGAGCGCGGGCGAACCTGCACTTCAAATCCTTCCGGTATAGCAAATGCCAATCCAGTTGGAATCAAGGTCCGCTGACCAGGTTCAAGGGTTTGCGCTTCTTCCAGAAATGCACAGATATCCATACCTGCAGCTAATTCCGTCATATACTTTGGAATGACTGCCATTGGATGAAGTTTTTTGATCATGACTTGTGGTTTTTGCATAATACCGTTCCATTAAAAAGGGCCGGAAAAGAAAGTTTCCATTCTTCGCCGGCCATTATATTCAACTCTTTTTTAAATAAAGAATTAACCCTCTTCAGGCATTTCCATATCCAGAGCTGCTTTACGAGAAAGTTTAATTTTCCCCTGACGATCAACTCCGATACATTTTACCAGGACCTCATCTCCTTCGTTGAGAACGTCGGTGACATTACGAACCCGCTCTTTTGCAAGTTCGGAGACATGAACTAAACCATCCGTCCCAGGGAAAATTTCAACAAAAGCTCCGAATTCCATGATTTTCTTAACTTTCCCCATATAAAGTTTGTCAACTTCTGCTTCCTGGGTTAAAGCTCGGATCATCTTGATGGCTTCTTTAGCTGCAAGACCATCGGAAGAAGCTATTTTGATGGTACCGTCATCCTCAATATCAATAGCACAACCAGTCGCATCGATAATACCGCGGATATTTTTACCACCAGAACCGATAACAGTTCTAACCTGATCAGATTTGACTTTTATGCTGGTAATCTGGGGAGCATGCTCAGAGAGTTCAGCACGTGGCGAATCAATTGCTTTAGCCATTTCACCCAGAATATGGATCCGACCTTCACGAGCCTGCTCCAAAGCTTGTTGCATAATTTCTTTGGTAACGCCAGTGATTTTAATATCCATCTGTAATGCAGTAATACCTCTGGCAGAACCGGTAACTTTGAAGTCCATGTCACCAAGATGATCTTCATCACCAAGGATATCGGACAGAACAGCAACATCATCACCTTCTTTAATCAGCCCCATAGCAATCCCTGAAATAGCTTCAGACACCGGTACACCAGCATCCATCAGCGACAGGGAAGCACCACAAACCGAAGCCATTGACGATGAGCCATTGGATTCAAGAATATCTGAAACGACACGAATGGTATAAGGGAAATCTTCATGCTTCGGTAAAATCTGGGCAGCACTACGCTCGGCAAGCATTCCATGACCAATTTCACGACGGCCTGGAAAAAGGCGCATACTGGTTTCGCCAACACAGAATGGAGGGAAATTATAATGCAACATGAACTTTTTAAATTCCATTCCTTGAATATTATCCATGCGCTGCTCATCGGTACCAGTTCCCAGTGTAGCGGCAACCAAAGCTTGAGTTTCGCCACGGGTAAACAATGCACTACCATGAGAGCGGGGAAGAACACCAACTTCACAGCTAATAGGCCGAATAGTGGTCATGTCTCGACCATCAATACGAATCCGATCTTTGGTGACCATCTGCCGCACAACTCTTTTCTCAACAGCACCAAGGGCTGCCGAGATCTCCCCTTCACGGCCGTCAAATTCTTCAGCCAGCTGCTCTTGGACTGCAGTGCGATTCTCAGACAAAGCAGCATAGCGATCTTGCTTACTCTGGATCCTGACAGCCTCAATGACTTTTGGCTCAGCTAACTCAGTAACTTTAGCAACCAAAGCTTCATCAGCAACAGCGACCTCAAATGGGCGCTTCTCTTTACCAACCAACTTAGCCAATTCTTCCTGCACAGCAATTAACGGTTGCAGTGCAGCATGACCAAAGAAAATTGCCTCAAGCATTTCATCTTCACTGAAGAATGCTGATTCACCTTCGACCATCATCACCGCATCTTTAGAACCAGAAACAACAATTTCCAGGTCACTCACTGCAATCTGCTCATTGGTTGGATTGGCAACAAGTTGACCATCAACGCGGCCAACTCGGACAGCTGCAATCGGACCTTCAAAGGGAATATCTGAAACAGCCACAGAAGCCGAAGCGGCAACCATTGCCAAAGTATCAGGATCGTTAACCAGATCAGCAGAGATTACCGATGGCATAATCTGGGTTTCGAACATATAACCCTTAGGAAAGAGTGGGCGCATGGGGCGATCAATAAGACGACAGATCAAGGTTTCACGTTCAGTGGAACCCCGCTCACGGCGGAAGAAAGAGCCAGGGATTTTACCTGCAGAATAAAACTTTTCAGCATAGTTGACGGTCAAAGGAAAGAAATCCTGACCTTCACGCATTTTTTTCGCTGAAACCACGGTACAAAGCACCTTGGTTTCACCATAAGTTACAATGACTGCACCGTCAGCCTGACGGGCAACTTTACCTGTTTCAATTGTCAAGGGTTGACCATTAAATTCTACTTCAACCTTATTATAGGCCATGTAGTTCTCCTTTGATGTTGGTCCCATCCATATGGAACCTTTGCTTGTTAAAGCTATAGGAGGTTGGCCTGAGACAAACTCTGCCTGAATTATCAGAGATTCTCTCCGGACAGCCTCCACAGCCAGACTTAATAAATATAAAAGCAGCATGTCCCTTAGGACATGCTGCTCATTTTAACGGCGAAGACCGAGGGACTGAATGATCGTCCGGTAGCGCTCGACGTCCTGTTTGATCAGGTAATCAAGCAATCGACGGCGCTGGCCAACCATTTTCAGAAGGCCTCGGCGTGAATGATGATCCTTTTTGTGAGTTTTAAAATGATCTGTCAAATAGGTGATCCGTTCACTCAAGAGGGCGACTTGCACCTCTGGTGAACCTGTATCACCTTCATGACGCTTGTACTTATCAATAATTTCCTGTTTACGGTCTGTGCCAAGCACGATAGTTCTCCTTTTTTAAGTTCAATAAAGCCAGTGGCGTGGCTGTTTTTAAGCGTTATCTACAGGCTGCGATATCTACCACAATTCAAGTTCAGCTGTAAAGTTTAAACATAAGAACACTTATAGTTCAATGAGGTTGAAACTAACTATTTATCAACTAGAAAACAGAGTTACTCATGGCTATTTCTCCAATTCAATAACTCGTAAAGACTCGGATCAACTCGAAATCACCACGTATCTCTTTCGCACGCTGAGGCGCAAAACGTGCCACTGCGGCCAGCTTAGAATCTACCTGCAAGCGGATTAACTCTCCACTGACCATCTTATCACAAACTTGAGTTTGACTGAGCTGCGGAGGAATTCCAAATTTCAAAGCTGCTGCCGCGTTATCATTTAATTGTACCGCCAAACAACTGCGTAAAGCCTCATCCAGAGAAAGACAGGCCTTTGAGGGATCATCCAGCTGCTGTAAAGCCTCTAAGGTCTGGCACTCTTCAATAGAAAAATCACCACTGCGTAAACGGCGCAACGCTGTCAAATATGCCCCACACCCCAGTCGTTCACCGATGTCACTGATGAGGGTACGGATATAAGTTCCTTTGGAACAATCAACTTCGATAGTCGCCGATTGTGCATCATGGCAAAGAATATCCAGACGCTTGATAGTGACTTGCCGTGGTTGTCGTTCAACGGTTTTACCCTGGCGTGCTAATTTGTAAAGCGGAACCCCATCTTTTTTTAATGCTGAATACATCGGTGGCAGCTGATCAATAGCCCCTTTGAATTCAGCACATATATTTTCAAGATCAACGCGGTCAAAATCAGGAACGGGCCGTTCTAACAGTATTTTTCCCTCGGCATCAAGAGTATCCGTAGTCACTCCAAACTTAAAAGTTGCCCGATAAGATTTATCTTCAGCTAGTAGAAATTGAAGAATCTTAGTGCCATCGCCTATCGCGACAGGCAAAACTCCGGTTGCCAAAGGATCAAGAGTCCCGGCATGGCCTACTTTACGAGTCTTGTATATGCGCCTGACTTTTCTAACAACATCATGGGATGTCATTCCGGCAGCTTTGTCAATAAGAAGAAGTCCGTGCAAAATATTAACTGAGGAGTTGATCAAGCAGGGAAAAGACTGAGCTTTTTACTTCATCGAGAGTGCCACTAAGTTTAGCTCCCGCTGCATTGTGATGACCACCACCACCAAGCTCGTGTGCAAGAGTGCCGACATCAATGTTTCCCCGTGAACGAAAACTGATTTTGTAGAGATCGTCAGATATTTGATTAAAGAACAAAGCAACTTCAACGCCCTTGACTGCCCGTGGGTAGTTGACGAAGCCATCAGCGTGCTCTGCTGTAGCTCCCGCTTTTTTAAGCACATCCAATGTCATAGAAACCGCAGCATAGCGGCCTGAAGATGAAATCTGTAGTGTTGGTAAAACATGCCCAAGCAAACGCATTCTTTCAGGCGCGTGGCTCTCATAAAGATTGCTTGAAATTTCCCACGGATCGACTCCCAAACTAACCAACTCGCCGGCAACAGTGAATGATTCACGATTAGCACTGGAGTAACGAAAAGATCCGGTATCCGAAAGAATTCCGAGATAGAGTGATTTAGCAACAGCCAAGCTGAGCCGAATTTGGCATCTCATCAACAAGCGATAAATCAAAACGGCAGTCGCACAGGCCGTTGTATCAAGCAAGCAGAGATCACCAAAGGTGGAGCCGGGATGATGATCAATATTAATCAAAGTTTGGCACAAGTCGCTGACCGGTAGTGTCGTTCTTTCAACATCACCAGCATCCAAAACAAAAGCAACATCGAAAGAGGCGTTTTCAGGTAAGGATGATTGGATAAAATCAGATTCAGGGAGAAAATCCATCACTTCTGGTACAGCGTCGACATTGTAGGCGATAACGTCTTTGCCCATATCGCGCAAAGCTAAAGCGAGTCCCAAGGTTGAACCGATCGCATCACCATCGGGGTTTTCATGAGCGACAACCAGAAATGTCTGATTGCTGTTTATTGTTTCAATTATCTGCTGAACTATCATTTAAGTCGTCTCGTACCTGATACAACAAAGCGTCGATTTTTTGTCCATAGTGAATAGATTCATCAAACTTGAAATAGATATTAGGAACAAAACGAAGTTTCATTATTTTCCCCAATTCTCTACGAATATAGGGAGCTGCACTTTTAAGACCCTTTTCAGCCTCTTTTCGCTCAGCTGAATCCCCCTGAACCGTAAAATAGATTTTCGCAGAACTTATGTCACGAGACATTTGCACTCCAGTCAGCGTGACCGAAGCAACACGTGGATCTTTGATGTTATACATAAGTAAGCGGGTTACTTCTTTGTGGATCTGCTCACCAACTCGTTCAGGACGATAACTACTCAACTGACATCTGCTCCATAATGTAAATATTCAATATCCAGATCAATCACTTCGGTGAGACCGGATGAATATAATTCTTCTTCAAGATTCTTAAAAACTGACTGAATTATAGCTTCAGTTCCAGCCGTCATACTGGCACCAAAAACAGTGCGTTGCAAAAGATCCAAACAACCAACTTCTGCAACTGAAATTGGAAATTTGGATCTTAACCGATGCAAAACTCGACTCACCTGAGAGCGCTTCTGTTTCAGGGAATGGATATTAAACAAACGCAAATCCATGCGGATGACGCCAACAACCATTATAGGCTACCAACTCCGAGAAAGTTACAGAGAAGTTTTTACCTCTTCTATTTCAAAGACTTCAAGGATATCACCAATCTTGATATCGTTGTATTTCTCTAAACCAATACCGCATTCATAACCATTTCCAACTTCTTTAACATCATCCTTAAACCGTTTCAGTGAGCTCAGCTTGCCTTGCCAAACAACGACATTATCGCGGACCAGGCGTGTTTGAGCATTGCGAACGATTTTTCCTTCTACTACAAAACAACCGGCTATCGTTCCGACACGTGATACGTGGAAGGTGTCACGAATTTCGACTCGACCCAATTCTTTTTCTCTCAATGTCGGGGCCAACAGTCCTTCCATTGCATCGCGAATATCGTTAACAGCATCGTAAATAACCGAATACAAACGGATATCAACTTTCTCTACTTCAGCCAATATTTTCGCTTTGGTTTCTGGGCGAACATTGAAACCAAGGACGATGGCGTCTGAAGCCGTCGCTAAAGTGACATCACTTTCGGATATTCCTCCAACTCCGGTGTGAATAACATTGAGACGACAAGCATCTGTTGACAGTTTTTCCAGAGCATCACGAACAGCTTCCAAAGAACCTTGAACATCTGCCTTAACAATAACCGACAGTTCCTCGACAACACCTTGTTGCATCTTCTCAAACAACTGATCCAGAGAAACCTTGCTATTCTTGGACAAGTCAATTTCCCGTTGTTTTGACTGACGATGTTGGGAGACATCTTTTGCAGCTTTTTCGTTCTCGACAGCATGGAAAGTATCACCCGCATTCGGCACTCCACCGAGACCAGTAACCTCCACTGGGAAGGAAGGACCAGCTTTCTTAACCTGAGAGCCTGTCGCCGTCGTCATTGAACGCACCCGACCATAATGGAGACCGGCAACAATCGAATCACCGATTTTTAACGTCCCATCCTGCACCAGAACAGTTGCAACAGGCCCACGGCCTTTATCCAATCGGGCTTCAACAATAGATCCTTTAGCACGTTTATTCGGGTTGGCCTTGAGTTCCAGAACTTCTGCCTGTAACAGTATCATCTCTAACAAAGTATCAAGATTGGTCTGCTGTTTAGCGGACACTTCGACGAATATAGTGTCACCACCCCACTCTTCCGGGACAAGTTCATATTCGGTTAACTCTTGCTTAACCCGTTCCGGATTCGCATCAGGCTTATCAATTTTATTGACTGCGATAATCAGCGGGACACCTGCGGCTTTAGAGTGACTAATAGCTTCTTTTGTTTGCGGCATCACACCATCATCTGCAGCAACAACAAGAATAACAATATCTGTTACTCCCGCACCACGGGCACGCATTGCCGTAAACGCCTCGTGTCCAGGGGTATCTAGAAAAGTAACTTTTTTACCATCAAGTTCAACGTCATAAGCACCAATATGTTGCGTGATTCCACCAGCCTCACCTTCGGTTACATTAGCTTCACGAATTGCGTCAAGCAGGCTGGTTTTACCATGATCAACATGCCCCATAATAGTGACAACTGGCGGACGGTGTTCTAAATCTTCAGATTTATCTTCGGCCTCTTTTGTAGCTTCAACTTCAAGAATTGTCACTTCATCAAATGCAACATTTTCTACTTCATGGTTGAATTCTGAAGCTAAAATTGCAGCTGACTCGAAATCAAGAGGATGGTTAATAGTGACCATTGATCCTTGACGCATCAGCTCAGCAATCAGTTCATTAGCTTTGACGCCCATCCGCTTAGCTAATTCACCAACAGTGATCGAATCACTGATTCGAACCACCCGCTTTATGGCTTTACTGACAGTCACTTCAGTATGCTTGGTCTGTTTAGATTGTTTTCCACCACGCTTCTTCTTCTGACCAGCACGGCCTGGCTCAAAAACTTCAACCCGGCGTCCACGGCGCGATACCCGTCCATCCTGATTTTCAGGATTTTCGTTGCGACGCCCTTTATTTCTTTTTTTATTGCGCCCTTCTTTTTCAGGCAACGGTTGTTCTAATGGTGCCAAAGGAGCAGGATCAATGCGCTTATTACCCCGGCTCGGAGCCGCATTAGGCCGAGCAACTGTTCGACCTGCCGGATTTGCATTTGGCCGAGCAGTCGTTCTGTCACCGGAACGATCACCCGGTCTGGCTGTTTTAGCATCCTGACGTGCAGGACGTGATCCATTTCTAGGCTTGCGTTGACCAGCAGGAGCGGCCTTTGGCAATTCGACCCGTCCAAGGATTTTGGCACGATCTCCTGTTGCCCTCTCAACAACAGGTGGTGCTTCCTTTTTAGGTTTATCTGCAACAACCTGCTCAACTACTTTTTCTTTTTCCTCTTTTTTCTCTTTTTTCTCTGCAGTTGGTGGCTGGTCATCTTCAGATTCAGTTTGTTTATCAGCATCAGCAGGTTGCGATGGCAAAGTCTCTTCTTGTTCTTCTGCTTTCGGTTGATCTGCAGCATCAGCAAGAGTTGGTTCGACTCCTTCATGAACCGGCAACTCAACAGGTTCTGGACGAGAAACCTCAGGAGCCACAGACGGTTCAACTTCGTCAGGCGTCTCTTCGGAAGCAACTTCTTCCACAACCTCTGTTTTTTCTTCTACCGGCTCACGCACAACAGTACGCCTACGCCTTATAATTCCAGGCTTAATTCGAGCTTCTTCGATTTTCTGTACCGGTGGATTGATGAAATCTTTAAACTTACGCAGATCTTCATCGGCTAGAGAACTTGAATGAGACGACACATCGATTCCAGCCTCAACAAGCTTAGCCAGCAAATCTTTGTTTTCTAGACCCATGTCCTTCGCGAGTTCGTATACCCTTACCTTGCCCATCAATTCTCCCTTACCAGTTGCCTGTACATGTGCAATTCGTTCAACAGCGAATCAGCCAATAAACCAGTCTGAACCGCCATAACACTTCGCTCTTCCTTACCAAGCATCTGCCCAATACTGTCTTTAGCAAACAAATGAGCAGTATAAATATTTTTTTTCAGTGCCAGTGATTCAATTTTGTTTTTTATTGTAGCCGAAATATCATTGGCCACAATGATTAACGCCAAAGATGATCCCTTCTTAAGCGCCTCGTATACTGCATTACTTCCAGCAATAAATTGCCTTGACTTCCGGGCCATTCCAATCAGACTTGCAATTTTCTGCTCAACCGCCCGGGTCAACTGCAGTAGTAATTCTTCCGCATCAACAGCGTTACACTGACCTTTAAAGCAACGCTGAAAACTATGTCGCTTAACAGCCGAAACCAGGCACTCCTTCGAGACACAAGTGTAAGCGCCACGACCTGGTAACCGCTGGCGGTAATCAACCAGCACTGTGCCATCAGGGGCAACAACATAACGAACCAGCTTTTTCTTATCCTCTGCCTGTCGGCACGCGATACAAGTCCGTTGTGGTCCTTTCTCAGCAGCAGTCATAGAGACTCATCACAAAAACAATCAATCTTTGTCTGTAGCAGGAACCGAATCCTCTACAGAGTCACCTGACTTTGCATCAACCTCTTCAGAAGCAGATTGCTCAGAATCCTCTAAGCTTACAACTTCTTCGACAGTTTCATCCTCTTCGACAGCCTCAGAAGTGCTCTCTTCCTGTTCTTCTTCTTGAGCACGTGATTCACTCTTGATATCTATTTTCCAACCAATCAGCTTGGCAGCAAGGCGTACATTTTGACCCTTCTTCCCGATTGCCAAAGACAATTGGTCATCAGGAACAATAATCTCCATCGACTTACCATCATCATCAATATAGACCCTGGACACATCTGCAGGTGCCAAAGCAGCACAGGCAAATCGAGCGGGATCAGGCGTCCATGGAATGATATCAATCCGCTCGCCACGCAATTCCGTGACAACATTCTGTACCCTTGAACCACGCATTCCAACACAGGCACCTACAGGATCGACATCAATATCGTGAGAGGTAACAGCAATTTTTGCCCGGCTGCCGGGTTCGCGAACTGCACCCTTAATTTCAACAATCCCTTCAGCAACCTCTGGAACTTCAGATTTAAAGAGGGAGATCAACAATCCAGGATGGGTACGCGAAAGGATAATCTGAGGCCCCTTGGCCGACATTTTCACTTCAGAAATATAAGCACGGACACGGTCAGACTGGCGATAATTCTCACGCGGAGCCTGCTCGCGGTTCGGTAACAGCGCTTCTGCACGACCAAGATCAACAATCAAATCACCACGTTCATAACGCCGCACAATACCGTTAACTATCTCACCAACACGGTCTTTAAACTCGTTATAAACACCCTCACGCTCTGCCTCGCGAACTTTCTGAATAATAACCTGCTTAGCAGTTTGTGCAGCAATACGACTGAAGCTACCAGCTTCAAGCATCATCCCTAATGAGTCATTAACTTCGACATCGGGGTCAACTTCTCGTGCCTCTTCCAGGTCAATCTCTTTATAAGAATCGACAACTTCATCAACAACAGTAACAAATTCAAAAACTTCAACCTCTCCAATCTCTTCATTGAAGTGAGCTTCAAGATCACGAGTATTTCTGAATTTCTTATTGGCGGCCGACAGTACCGCAGATTCAAGTGCATCTACCAGCACGTCACGATCGATCCCTTTATCTTTGACCACCTGATCGATGATGTGATTGAGGTTACCCACCATCTTACATACCCCTTATAAGTGTTTTAGCAGACAGTCCGTGTCGGCTAGTGATAATTGATTGAACCACTATAAACAGTTCAAAACTCAAATTTTAAATTTGCTTTATCGATCTGCGGTAGCGCAATACGAACTACGGCAGTACTTTTTCCCAATGTCATCAGCACATCACCATTATCAAACCCTGACAATGTACCAACAAATGTTTTTCTTTTTTTTCCAGAAGCATCAGGATCAACAGCATCAATGGTCTTGATTTTGGCCAGTTGGCCTGTAAATCGCTCAAAATCATGAGCCTTCTTCAGAGGGCGTTCTATTCCCGGAGAAGAAACCTCCAGACTATAAGCAGTGCTGATGACATTCTCCACGTCGAGAAGTGAACTGATTTCACGACTGGCAGTAGCACAGTCATCCAGATTAATGCCACCCTCTTTATCCAAAAAGAACCTTAAAACCCAACCACGTTCTTCTCGCTGATACTCGAGATCTACCAGCTCAAAGCCAAGATCCTCAACTATCGGCAGAACCAATTCTTCCACTTTGTCTGTAAGTTGAGCCACGGTAACCTCTGGATAATAAAAAAAGCGAGCCGGAGCTCACTTTCAAAGTACAACATTAAAACCGTTATTACTTAGCATCTCATAATTTTAAAATCAAGTAGAATTTAAATTATTCTAAACTGAAGCGGTTCCGAACGGGCCGTATGGTCATATTTTTCCGCAACCAAAATTCTGCAAAGTCTTTCTTTTCCAGATAACACCCAACGGTTTTAATAAAATTATCGATCATAGATTGAGTCGCTGCATCGATCTGACTCGTCGCTACCCCCATCCGTTCCAGTGTTTTTTCATACTCAATAAAACCTGAATGCGATGATGCCGACTTTTTTAAATCTTCCGGCAAGGTGACTTCATCAAAAGGTATTCTGGCAATCACCTTGATTTGTAACCGATGATAGTCCCCAAAATAGCGATTTCCATGAGGGTAAAACTCAACAACAACACCGTTGTCCAATTCGATCTTGTTAAGTGGGCTATTCATTATTGTCAATCAAAGATTTTCGTGGGGCCTTATGCCCGGAATAAATATCTATTTGATTAAAAAGGCCGCGAAGAATTCGAACCTCCCGATCATTAAGCCCTGAACGGCTTAAAATTCGCCTAAAGCTGCGTAAGATATGATCCGGATTCTGAGGGTCAAGATAACCAATATTCAGTAACGATCGGCGCATATGCTGATACAGCGATTCCAAAGAAACATTGCTAGCCAGGTTTTTTCGGCCGTGGATTCTACCTGAAGATCGCCCTCTGGCTTTACTGACTTCATAGAGACAAAGTGAAACCGCTTGTGCCAAATTCATCGATGGCAAATTTTCATCAGTCGGAATGGTAATAAAATGCTGACAGAGATCCAGTTCAGAGGTAAACAAACCCCGATCTTCACGGCCAAAAACCAATGCAACTGGAGCGTCCTGCGCTACAGGCAGCAAACGATCTGCCGCCTCATCAGGATGCAACAATCCTTCACGATAACGCCCAAAACGGCGCGTTGTCCCGAAGCTCAGGGTGCAGTCTGATAACGCATCTTCCAAGCTCTTGAAAACTTGAGCATTTTCTAAAACTGCTGCCGCCTTGACGGCCATCAAACGAGCATCTCTAGAGAGATGATCGACCTGTGGGTTAACCAGACGCAGACTGGAGAAACCAAAATTGAGCATTGCCCGACAAGCAGAACCAATATTCAAAGCGCCCTGAGGTTCAACTAATACAACTGTGATATGCAGTTGCCCTTGACCTTCGGGTTCAGTAACTTCAGTTTGATTCACGGTGGTCCATCAACATAGAAAGGAGTTGGTGTCCTGGGACAATTTCTCCACAGCGCTTGGCTTCCGACTCTGAATATGCTTTTGCTTGCGAAGCAACAGTTCGACATGAGTCAAAGAGGATATAAGGAACCGGGTCCGAGGTGTGGGTTCTTTTTTCTACTGGAGTCGGGTGGTCAGGTGTAATAAGAATACGACAGTCTCCAATTTCAGAGAGACTCTCAAGAACAGTCCCAACGACATCACGATCAAAACTTTCAATCGCTTCGATTTTTTCCTTCAATAATCCGCCGTGACTTGCCTCATCAGGTGCTTCCACGTGCACATAGACAAAATCGGCTTTCTTCAATGCTGCAACAGCATACTCAGCTTTGCCGCGATAGTTAGTATCGAGATACCCTGTGGCACCAGGGACTTCAATAATATTCAGACCAGCATTAACACCAATCCCCCGAATTAAATCGACTGCTGAGATCACTGACCCGCTCAAACCATAGCGTTGCTGATAGGTTTCCATAACGGGCTTACGGCCATGCCCCCAGAACCATACAGAGTTTGCAGGAAGTTTTTTTTCGGCTACACGTTGGTTATTAACCGGATGATTATTTAATAACATTTGTGCAGAATTGGTCAGATCCTGCAAAATTTCGGCGCCGTCACCCTGCGGCAGATGCCCCTCAATACTATGAGTTGAAATATCATGGGGAGGTGTAAAAGTCAGGGCATCCTTCCCATCTTTCCAAACCATCAGATGGCGATAGGATACACCCGGATAAAAATTAAATTCATCTCCACCTAACTCACTCTGAAGTGTCTCAATCAGTAATCTGGCTTCCTCAGTAGAAATATGTCCAGCAGAAAAATCTCCCATATAGAGTTTACCGTAATGGGCTTCCAGCCAAACGAAATTCAATCGAAATGCGACATCATTTGGGCCCAGTTCAACCCCCATACTTGCCGCTTCCAAAGGGGATCGCCCCGTATAACAATCGGCAGGGTCATACCCAAACACCGAAAGGTTGGCAACATCACTTCCCGGAGGATAACCTTCGGGCACTGTTGCCGCTAAACCAACTTTCCCCGTTTGTGCCAGGCGGTCCATATTCGGAGTTTTGGCTACTTCCAAAGGAGTCTTACCCCCCAGTTCTGCTACAGGCTCGTCTGACATACCATCACCAAGCAATATAATATATTTCATTTCTTCCTCTACCTTTTACTGTCAGCCACGCGGATGATATTGCTGATGAACCTTTAACAGCCGAGACTGAATAACATGGGTGTATATCTGGGTTGTTGAAATATCCACATGCCCAAGCATTGTTTGCACAGAACGGAGATCTGCACCATTTTCAAGCAAATGAGTCGCAAATGAGTGCCGCAACATGTGAGGATAAACTTTCTGTTTAATTTCTGCTTTTAACGCATAAGCGCGCAGAATTTTCCAAAAACCTTGACGGCTAAGTTTTTTCCCACGCACATTGAGAAAAACCTCTTCACTGGATGAATTTTTCAATAATTTCAATCGACCATTCTGCAAGTATTCCTGTAGAAATTCAAGAGCATCCTCACCAAGCGGAATCAATCGCTGTTTGGCTCCCTTACCAAAGGCGTTAAGGCAACCAATATCGAGCTTCAAATCGCCAAGGCGTAATCCAACCAATTCAGAAACCCGCATTCCTGTTGCATAGAGAACTTCAAGCATAGCCCTATCTCTTGAGGCAATCGGAGAATCCCCCTTCGGCGCCAGCAATAATCGTTCAACTTCTTTTTGCGAAAGAAGCCTGGGCAAGGAAGACAAGGAGCGCGGCGACTCAATCAAAGCAGAAGGGTCGTGTCTTACGTGTTGTTCACGCAGCAAAAAACGGTGAAAGCCACGCAAAACGCTGAGGACTCGAGCTCTACTGCGCGGTGAATGTCCTTTCTTTTTTATATATGTCAGATAATTGAGTAGCATCGCCTGGCTGATATCAGCAGGATCATTCACTTTTTCATGTTCAGCTAAAAACCCTGAATAAGAAGCGAGATCCCGGCTATAAGCTCCTAGGGTATTCGCCGAGAGACCCTTCTCTACAGTGAGAAAATTAAAGTAATAATCAAGATATTGATCCATATTGACCTATAATCAAGCAAGCCGATCCAGCATTGTCACACGGATATCTTCAAGCTTTGTCAAATCGGTAATTTTCTGTCCGAAAATATCACTGACATAAAAAACGTCCGCAACCTGATCAACTTTAGTTGCAATTTTTGAAACCGCTATATAGAGACCAAGCTCGTTTAATGTGCGGGTAATATCATAAAGCAAGCCAACCTTGTCCTGAGCAAAGATGTCAATAACGGTGTAACGATCAGAGACGTCGTTATCAATTTCAACTTTATTCGACCTTTGAGAGCGCACTGCTGAAGCTTTCAGATAATCGGGTTTCTGACTTTTATCAAAAAGATTTTCAACAGAAACCTGACCTGAAAGGACACGGGTTAAATCGGTTTCTACCCGTTGCCATTTTTGTGGCTTATCAACGACACCACCAATGGCACTATTCACTTGAAGGACATCTAATACTGCCCCCGTTTTTCTGGTATGAATCTGCGCCCCGAGAATATTAATTGAGTGAGCAGCAAGCACTCCGGCAATCTGAGAAAAAAGTCCAGGACTATCAATCGTTGCCAGGGTCATTTCGGTGTAATCTAATTCGCGTTTATGCTCTACCTGCATAACAAGTGTCTTCTTGCCCCGACTGAGGGCCAAACGTAAATGAGGGATAATCTCTCGAGATCGATAACTCATCAAATAACGGGTCTGGAGGCTGTTAATGACTTTATTAATTTTATTCTCAGGATAATCACCCTGTAACGCCTGGCGAATTTTGCGTTTTCTATTGCGCGCTTTTTCGGATCGTTTTTCCTGATAGAAATCATTTTTTTCCAGAGCATCAAAAGCTTTTTCATAGAGCTCGCGCAGCAAACTCCCCTTCCACTCTGTCCAGACATCAGGGCCAACCGCTTTTATATCGGCAAAAGTCAGCAAGTAAAGCATCCGCAATGTTTCACTCATGCCCATTAAATTGGCAAATTGACCTATCATCTTGAGGTCTTGCAGATCACGTCGTTGTGAGATATGAGCCATTTTCAAATGATGTAAAACCAGAAACTGAAGGCGCTGACTATCTTCACGGTTTAATCGAAGGCGGCGGGCTATCGTCGGAATCATCTCGGCACCGCGAATACTATGGTCTTTACCGCTTCCTTTACCAATATCGTGAAATAAAATAGCCAACAGAAGCAACTCACGTTTTTCTATGTTATGAGCAACTTGTGTCAACAAAGGATGCTCTTTGGCATAATCACCCGCCCAAAGATTCTCCATTTGCTCGATGGCAAACAGAGTGTGAATATCAACTGTGTAGATATGATATAAATCAAACTGAACCCGACAATAGATCTTTTCGTATTCGGGGATAAATGCACCCAAAAATTGCAGATGATGCATTTTGCGTAAAATATGACTAATTCCCTTAGGGTGACGCAAAATATTCATAAAAGAACGATTAATACGGCTGGACCGACGGATTTTGTCATTAATCAGATGTGTATTATCACGTATCAGCTGTTTAAGCTCCAGACATAACGATACTTCATGCTTTTGCGCCAGCTCAAAAGCGACCATCATCAAGACAGGGTCATCTAGCAACTGTTGATCTACTCTTGCACGGAGTTCTCCACGAATAATATAAAAACCATCTTCCAGATTTCTTTTCGCTAGAAACTTAAACACTCCCTTCCCTGGAGGATTGGTGGGTTGAGTCGCGTTAAGAATAAACGTTGTCGACAGGTGTTCCACTTTGAATGCATGAGCATAGTAAACCTGCATAAATTGCTCTACAGCTGAAGCACGACGATTTTCTTTGTATCCAAAGGCGATAGCGAGCTGTTGCTGCAATTCAAAAGTCAGCTGATCACTTTTACGCTGTCCATTAAAATGGAGAAAATTACGTATTTTCCAAAGGTAATCCAGAGCCTGGGAATATTCGTGCAGATCCTGTTCAGTAATAACACCCTTTACCAATAATTCTTTAATCCCGCTGGACTTGAATTTGACTCGCGCAATCCATAGCGCCTCCTGTAATTCTCTGAGCCCTCCCTCACCCTCTTTTAAATTCGGTTCAAGCAGATAAATCGAGGAGCCATATTTCTTTTTCCGCTCCGACCTCTCTTCAAGCTTAAGTTTAATAAACTTTTGTGGTTCTCGATTCAGCATCGTACGACCGACAGTCTGACGAAAAGAATTAAAAACTTGAGAGCTCCCCGAAATATGCCGAGCATCCAACAATGCAGACCTGACGGTACTGTCGTGTGACTCTTCAAGACATGATTCACTTGATCTGACACTGTATCCGACATCCAGGCGCAAATCCCAGAGCAGATAAAGCATCCGGTCAGAAATAATTCTCGCGGCTTCCTGACCAGATGGCCGATAATAAAACATCAAATCAAGATCAGAACGGGGATTCATTTCAGCCCGCCCATAGCCACCGAGAGCAATTAACGAACAATTTTTCAGCTGTTCCTCACTTAAATCAGCAGAAACAACTCTATAGATAGCGTCATTAAGTTGGTCAAAAACAACAGTCAATTCATCAACAACCACACGGCCTGAAGCGCCCTGGTCATTGAGCTGATGAATCCGCTGCAAGTTGGTATCGAGAAAAATACGTGAAGCGTCCAGAAGGGACTCTCGACAAGCTTCATAATTAGTCGCCTCGAGTAAGGCTTGAGAGGGGAAAACGGCCTGAACTGGCTTTTCGATCTCTATATTCATCGCTTGGCAACCTGATCGATTGTTTCGGAATAATTCATGACACCCTTAACGACCGCCGCAGCGACTTTTTGTTGATAATCAGCAGAAGTCAATCGTTTTTCATCGCGTGGGTTACTGATAAATCCCGCCTCAATCAATACTGAAGGCATAGTTGCCCCAAGCAGAACATGAAACGGACCCTGTTTTACGCCATGATCTTTTATCCGGCTGTAGTGAGGACGAAGACCTGCTACAAGAGATTGCTGAACCTCTGCTGCCAAGCGACTCGATTCGTTAATTTTTGCATTAGCCATCAGGTCGAAGAGGATAGCTTCAAGGTTTCCAACCTCTTGTAGAGTGGTTCCATTTTCCCGGGCGGCAACTTCTGCTGCTTGATTGTTTTTTGACAGGTTTAAAAAATAGGTCTCTACTCCGTAAGCTTTGCCATTCGCCGTTGCGTTGGCATGCAAAGAGATGAACAGATCTGCACCGACTTGGTTCGCATATTCTGTTCTTTCACGTAAAGCAAGGTAGCGATCATCAGAACGGGTCAGAAGCACCTTGACCTTCATTTTTTGTCGCAATGTTTTAGCGAGAGCCTTCGCCATCGCCAGAGTCACATCTTTTTCATAAGTTTTATGTGGCCCGATAGCACCGGGATCTTTACCACCATGTCCCGCATCAACAACAATCAGATGAATTCCCTCATCTTGCATTTTTTGTGGGACATGCAAAGCGACCTGCCGATCTGAGGAGCTATCAAGAATTGATGCAATGGAATCATCTGCTGCAACAGAGGGCTTTGGGGGGTCAGAACGCTGTTGACTGAATTTAACATCTACCGGCTGACCGATAATATCGACAACGAGTCGGTGTGGGTTTTCAAGAGTGACCACCTTATATTCAGCAACTCGATTCAAATCAAGAACCACCCGAGTACGTTGTTCATCGAACTGACTGCTTCTGACTTGCTTTATCAGCCCATTGCCAATTGTCACAGCTAACGGCAAATCAGCAGCCACTTTGGTATAAAGCAAATCAAAATAAAGTCGTGGGTTCTCGCCCTTCAAGTAATTTGGTTTAGCAACAACTGGAGCAGTAAGATCAAGAACAACCCGGGTATACTCAGGTCCGCTCCAGTAACGAATTTTTGCTAATCGAGGAGAATCACCAACGGATTTGTAGTTATGCTGATTTTGGACTGGAGCCTCTTTCTGTAGAGACAACTCTGGAGCTGGCAATGAGGCTAACTTCTTTTGCGCTTCACTCGCCATATCTCCCGTGGGCATCTGCAAGACCAGTTGCCGATAAAAACCATAGGCTACAGTCTGATCTTCAAGCTGAACTTCCGCAATTCTGGCAGCAAGAAACAAGGCATCATCAGCGAGACGACTGGATGGATACGTCTCAGCCATTTCTTT
>JAZBPC010000153.1:0-4410 GCA_036351455.1 Desulfuromusa sp. | reverse complement strand
TGCACTACTGTTACTTGCGGCAAAGGCAGAAGAAGAAAAAGTGAACAGGGCGATTAAGGTATTGCGTAAAGTGTTTTTCATGGCGTCCTCCATTTATGTTTGATTGCTTTTATTGTTTCGTTAATGACCTGATATACAGCAGTGTCCGTGCCAAGTTTTTGAAAAAAACTGAAATAAATCCATAACTACATGAAATAAAAGGACTAATTAGTTCAACTTCGAAAAGAAAGTCTGTTCAATTCAAAACACGCCTGTATGAAAGAGATATACAACTCGAGGGATAAAACATTGTGATGTCAATCGTGGATAAAAGCATAACTTACTGAATTTAAAGCAGTTAAGGCCGGAGTATAAATTGTATATATTTTTATTCCGGTAAATATTTTATTTATGCAGAGGACTGAGGGGGAAATCTGAAAGAATTATATATTCTGTATTTTTTCACCATCACTACCGCTCACAATCTTCTTAGGACTGCGAGTGGTAGTGATGGTGACTGCAGAATTCCACAGCTGATCAGACAACCCTGTTTTGTGGAACTGAATTCTGAAAGGCAGCAATATTTGCAACGACGACAGCAAGCAAACGCTGCCGGGCTTCTGTCGTTGCCCAGGCTATGTGCGGGGTGATAATACAGTTTGGGGCGGTGAACAAAGGATTGTCTTCCGCTGGGGGTTCTTGAGAGAGGACATCGGTGGCGTACCCTCCCAGGTATCCTTCTTCAAGGGCTTCTGCAACAGCCTCTTCATTGATGAGTTGCCCACGGCCAGTATTAATCAATAATGCTCCCTGTTTGACCCGAGCCAGACGTGCTGTATTGACCAGGTTCTCAGTTGTTTCTGTCAGGGGGCAATTGAGGCTGATAACGTCGGAATCTGAAAATAATTTATCGATATCGACAAATTCGAGTTCTTTTTCCTGTGGGTACTTTTCTGGATGTGCAGTCTGGACCAGGACCCGCATTCCAAAAGCTTTGGCTATTCGGGCGACCTGCTGGCCAATCTGTCCATAACCAACGATACCGAGGGTTTTTTCGCTAAGCTCAATCAAGGGATGGTCTCTGAAGCTGAAGTCAGGGCAGGTGACCCAATCTCCTTGTTTGACCCTCTGGGCATGGTGCCCCACATGTTGGGTCATTTCCAATAACAGGGCAAAAACCATTTGGGCAACAGATCCAGTACTGTAACCAGGGACGTTGGTGACGATGATATTGCGCTCTTTTGCAGCATTCAGATCGACAACATTAACCCCTGTTGCAAGGACACCAATATATTGTAGTTTTGGTAACAGGCTCAACGTCTCCGCGGAAAGAACGGTTTTGTTTGTGAGTACAATTTCTGCGTCTTGGGCTCTTTCGACAATTTGATCGAGGGCTGTGCGCGAGTGAATAGCACATGTTCCCAACGCTTTCAGTGGTGCCCAGTCCAGATCTCCGGGGTTGAGGGTATAGCCGTCTAAAGCAACAATTTTCATAATCAATCCTTTTTTGTCATGCCACTACCGAATAATTGAGATAGGGCCTGTTTCTCTTCTGTTGAGACAATTTCGATGATTGGGAGGTCAGGGTGACAAACACGATTGCGTCCACTTTCCTTTGCCCGGTAAAGGTATTCATCGGCTTGCTTTACCAATTCAGAAACGGTTATTTTCTGCTGCTCTGTATAGGTTGTAATTCCCAGGCTAACTGTCATTTTCAAAAGTTTCCCGGCAACATTAAGGGGAGTTTTTTCAACACTCTCTCTGATCCGTTCTGCAACAGGAATACTTGCTGCCATTGGAGTATCAGGAAGAATAACAGCGAACTCTTCTCCACCGTAGCGACAGGGGATATCCAGCTTGCGTACGGTTTGTTGCAACAGTGAAGCAAGATGGATGAGTGCTTGATTGCCGACTTCATGTCCCCACTGATCGTTGACTTTTTTGAAAAAATCAATATCCAACATTATCAGGGATGTTGGTTGGCCGCTTCGCTGGGTTCGTTCAATTTCCTGTTCAAGAGCCATCAGGAAATAGCGATAGTTGGCAATACCGGTCAGGGTGTCTGTTCTTATCAGATCAGAGAGCTCTGACAGATTACGGCGTAACTCAATAACCTCAATGGCTATGGGACAGTCAGTCACTCCTACGGGACAGATTTGAGTTATTGCTTCGGCTGGGGGGAGTTCATTCTGGTTGGCAGTCATGCTGCATTTATATGCAAATATTGATCAGGGATCAATCGATATTTCATCTGTTGCCAGAAATGGGGCCATTGAACTCTCTCCATAGCTTGAACTTTTGCCATCAATTTAAACTGTTGCTTGCAATTTTATTATCATCCAGATTTTTAACTTTTCCCCCCGAGTTTTTTATGGGCCGCAGTGAAATAGCCAATGTTAATTTTCATCTGTAGAACCTGTCTGGTTTACCTCTTGACATCCGTTGTTGTTGCTGTTGTTCTATGGTCTCTTGATAAATTACCCTTCTTGGGTACCCCGATTATCGCGATAAAGAAAGTCTATTTGTTTCAATGTCTGCTTCAATGAAGGCACTGACCCTGATATGAGTCGTCAAGTCATTTTCAATTTGCCGGATAGGTTTAGTGATGCCAAAATCAGCATTTAATGCCATAGAGGGAAGTATTCGGCTTTTTTTAGGCGGAGCACGAGCGACACTCACCGAAAGCAATGGAAGTGATGTTTCTTCCAGGACGGCAGAGCGATGTGAGTTTTTATCTGCTGTTGATATTGGCGGTGTGAGCTATCTATTCCGCGCTGAGCGCAAGGAGCTTGTCTTTACGACAACGGAAAAAAACTTTGTCAGCGAGTTACTTACCGCCTTCTCCGGTTTATTTGCGGGCTTTTCTGCAGAAGGTTATGCCGCCCATTTTCGTACCGCCCTGTTAACTTCATTAACTGATATTGCGGTTGCGCGTTATCTACGTGGAGATCGCAAAGGGGCCTTCTGGCCAGCTCAGAGCTTGATCCAATTGCTCAAAGGACTCTCATACCAACGCTATGAAGGTTCTCCGGCAACAAGCGGTTTTCTGATTTATCGGACACAGCTGGATGATTTTCTCGTGGCATTGCAAAAGACGCGTTACGATTGGCTTGACCTTGGGGAGGATCGACGCAGGATTTCTGCGGATTTCTTTCGTAATCCTCTCTCATATCGTCTGGTTGACGGTCATAGATCTTTATTTGTTGGCGATATCCGGATGAATATCAAAGGGACAATAGGGCTGAATTCTCCCGGTCCGGGAGATCAGATTGAACAGCTTGCGCATCGTGAAACCCTGAAATTGCTCTCAAATGCAGGAGAAGGTTCCTTTGCGGTCTACGTCAACAATTCGTCCGAGGTCGAAATCGTCCTTGATAGCGGCAGGATGCTGGTGTGGCGTAAAGGCTACTGGGGGCTTTATGATCCGGATATCATGCGTGAATTTTTGGCGGTGTGCCTTGACAAGCGTTCTATCGAACATTTGCTCTGGACTGTCTATGCTCTCTCCAAGTCTCGACATGGAATGGTCGTTCTGGTGGCGGATGATGATGCTGCTCTCGATGCTTTGCGTAAAGGATCTGTCGGTGGTCGGGATCCCCTCAGTCGTGCTTTGATCCGGCATGTTCGGGGTAAAAAGATCGGATCTTTGAAGCGGTCGGGAGAGTTGAGTCGAATCCTCTCTTCTGATGGACTGACTGTTATCAACCGTAAAGGAGAATTGCTGGACGCCGGTGTCATTGTTGATACCTCCAAAGTTGGCGATCTGGTGACCGGCGGGGGGCGAACGACGGCCGCAACTTCCGCATCTTATTTTGGACGCGTGATCAAAGTATCGGAAGATGGTCCGGTGGAGTTATACAAGGCAGGACAGAGCCTTTATCGCTTTGGTTAGATGATTTTGTACCCTCGAGTGGTTATGTCGTTATATTTATCCGCGCTTCTTAAACAATCTAATCCCATGATATTTGAAGGCAAATAAGTAGCGGGGCAGATTACTTCTTAAGGTTTAAAAAAAGTTTATTCAGAGTTTTGAAACTCAGCGGCTTAAAAGAGTTCGATAAAGGTAAGTTGCCCAGTGATTATGGGATGGACGCCTCATAAAGTAGTTCTTTGAGTGGTTTTCCACAGCAGGTCATACTGATGGCAAGAGCATCTTCGTAAACGTACATTTTGTTGCATAAGTCGCACGCAAAAGCAGAGTTTTCAGATTTTGCTTCGATGGCTGTGTCAGTTTTTTCTGCTAATAGATCCTTTTTTGACATTTTACACCCTCTCTTTTTGTCAGACTGTACTCATCCATCCGCATTGGAAAATGTTTTCTGGATTACTCATGGTAACAATCTGCTAAACTTAAGCAATGAGAATTTTACTACTTTTCAAGGTAGAAAAATATGACTACAGTGCTGTAGCAATAACATCAGTTCGTTGTGC
>JAZBPC010000152.1:0-7641 GCA_036351455.1 Desulfuromusa sp. | reverse complement strand
TCTTCTACCTGTAGCAGCTCCTCTTGTGCCTGCTCATGCTCACGCTCTCCAACGGTGACCTGTTCTTCCAATCGTTCAATTTCCAGGGTTAATTCATCAAGCCGTCGCTGTCGCCGCAATATGCCAGTTTCACTGGTACTTGTTGCCCCACCGGTCAAAACCCCCTGCCAATCGAAACAAGCGCCTTGTCGATCAACAAGCAATGTCCCCACAGAGAGGGCTTTATCAAAATGATTGGTCACTGCATCAACCAGAAACACCCCTGCTAACAACTGACAAACCAAGCTTTCTGCTTCTGGTTCTACGACTTTGATCAGATCAACTAACGGCACCCCATCGGGATATTTGATATCCACGGGATCGCTCAATCCAATGAGCATTGATGCCCGCGCCTGTTGCTCAGCCAAAAAAGATAACGTTGCTTTTATGTCTGAGTGACTCTCGACAGGAACAGCCTGAAGCCGCCCACCCAGAACCATTTCAACGGCAACTTCGCATTCAGAAGGAACCTTCAAAAAGTCGGCAAAAATCTGTGTTTTGCCCGCTGTTTCTTTTAACAGCAGCTGGGTCCCTTCGCCATATCCCTCAAAATTCTGGCGGAGCGACTCTAAAGACTCTTTGACAGAAAGTTGCTTCCCCAGTTGCTGTTTCAATTCACCCAGAGCTGCTTCTTTGGTGTTGACGTGTTTTCTTAGCTCTCCTAGCTGATCATTTAGCTCTTCTGCTCGCTCATTTAAATTCTGCTGCTGCGTATGGACTTGTTGCAGTTGTTCGATAATACGTTCGCTACGATGTTGCAACTCTGCCTGCTGCACCTGAATCTTATTCAAATCATCCTGAGATTGCTGGCGGCGATCTTCCTCGGCCTTAAGACGTCGATCAATTTCATCCCGGCGATTCGCCAGTCGACTGTTCTGAGAAAACAGCTCCATCAACTCACTGCGGCATTCCTCAAATTGAGTATTCAACTGCTGTTCCTGGGCCAAGCTGCCTTGAAGAGCCGCTTCACGATTTGCAACTTCTTGTTCTAAAATCTCCAGGTCTCGTGTCGAGGTTTTTTCCTGACGTTGTAATCGTTGTTGCTCGTCAACAAGTCCAGCCAATCGTGTAGCGTAATCTTTCAGCTCTGCTTGGATCTCTTTCTCCTGAGTCGAAAAAAGTTCCTGCTGGCGAACCAGTAAGATCCTTTCATTCTCTACCCGCTGCACTTCAGAACCTAAATGGTAAACCTTTTCCTGTGCCTGACGATGCTCAGCCTCAACTTCCGTTAGCTTGAGCTGCTGCTCCTCATGCTGCAGATCCCCCTCCTCTAATCGAGTATCCAGGCGGCTAAGTATTGTTGCTTTTTCCTTCTCTTTCTGAGCAACCAGTTCAATTTCGCTATTGAGTGTTTGGAATTGATTTCCTGCCAGAACAAGTTCAATCTGTTTGACTTCTCCGCGATATTGACGAAATTTTTCAGCCTTTTGAGCCTGACGTTTGAGGCTACCGATCTGCCGTCTGACTTCGGCGATAATATCCCCCAGACGAACCAAGTTTTGTTTGGTCGCATCCATTTTTCTCAAAGCGGTTTTCTTTCGTGACTTGTATTTTGTCACCCCGGCTGCCTCTTCAATCAAAATACGTCGTTCTTCTGGCTTGGCACTCACCAGCATTCCAACCTTGCCTTGCTCAATAATTGAATAGGCCCGGGCACCAACCCCGGTATCCATAAACAACTCGGTGATATCGAGCAAACGACAGGGAGTTTTATTAATCAGATATTCGCTCTCACCGCTGCGATAAAGTCGCCGGGTCACCATGATTTCAGCAAAATCTTTGTAGATTGCCGGACACAGCCCCGCCCGATTGTCAAAAGTTATTGAGACCTGAGCCATGCCATGAGGTTTACGGGTTTCACAACCACCAAAAATAACATCTTCCATCATCCGCCCCCGCAGATGGCGCGCATTCTGCTCCCCCATAACCCAACGGATGGCATCGACAACATTACTCTTGCCACAGCCATTTGGGCCGACGACACCGGTAATTCCCTGTTCAAAATCCAGAGAAACTTTGTCGACAAAGGATTTAAACCCTAGGATGTCAAGGCGTTTAATCTTCATACAAGTTTACGGAAGCGTCCTCAGAGGTACAGTGAGCCATCTACCATTCAGCAAACAGTTCACCTGTTTGTTAGCAGGTTGACACGGGGTCGCCATACTATCAGGGGGGTGAAACCATGTAAAGAATAGAAGTCCAAAGTATTGCTCTTGCTGGTCAGATTTAGAACAGCTATGATATGTTGGATTTTTAATTTAAACTTTTCCCACAGGACAGGCATCTATGGATCATTCATCAGTACGAGATCTAGTTAGAGTCACCTGTTACGTACTTATTTTACTCGCTACAATTGCTGCCCTGTTCATTGTTTATCTCAGCCAGTTGGATTTAAACGACTACCGCCATTCCCTTGAACAGACAATGAGCTCAGCCTTAAAGCAACAAGTTCAGATAGGACACAGCTCTTTAACTTTCAACCGTGGACTAGCCCTGGCGTTGAAAGATCTGCAGATTGGTAAAAATGACGCCCCCCTGGCTGAAATCTCCAAAATCACAGCAACATTAAAAATAGCGCCATTGATCAAAGGCCAATTCATTCTTGACCAGGTCCAGATCGACAACCCGAACATTACAATCAATCTCCCCTTTCCTGATCGACCCGCCAAAGGAACTTCCCAGCGGTTATTGGATACTTTGGGAATCAGCATTCTGACTGTCCACAATGCAGACATAAAGGTGTTTCAAAAGCATGAGGGCAAAACCAGACAAATACTGAACCTGGCTCACCTGAATACCGTTCTCCGGGGTTGGAAGCCTGACAAGGTCGGAGAGCTGGTCATCAGTGGACAATTGCAGGAGCAAGGCGGCCGCTTCATTTTTGAAACCCGGCTTCCTTCAAGTCGAGACCCAGAAATATGGAGAAATGAGGAACAGAAGGCTCAACTTAAAATCACCAATTTTTCAACTCAAAAGTTTCCCAAACTGCCCGACCAAAACCTGCCTGAACGGCTGGAGCTGAACCTGAACATTCAGGGAGTCCCGGCAACGGGGACGGATTTCAACTCAACCATTTTCAGCCCGGACAACAACGAACAGATTTTCTCACTATCAGGACGCTGGACATCATCAAGTGAACAGGATGCCATCACCAGGCTCGATGGAGAGTTGCTCGGAATTCCCCTCAAAGGAGAATTCTATTTAATAAAACAGTTGGAAAAATACTTCCTGGCCGGACAATTTGGAGCAAAAAACGTCAAATTGACGCAGAAAATTCTCAGGGACTGGCAAATTCCAAATGCAACTAAATTTCTTCATGGTGAACTTGGTCAACTTACGATCAGAGTCAATGACAGCTGGGCCTCCTCTGAGAACCTTCCCGTTCCACCCAACATCGATGCCCAAATCTCGATAAGCAATCTTAACTGGGATCTTCCAGAACGGAAACAGCTTCAAGAGCTGTCGGTTGCCCTTTACTTTAAAGATGAAGCTCTTGGAATTAAAAACGGGGTCTTCATATACGGCAGTCAACATATCGACTTCTCTGGAAAGGTTCACAACCTTTTACTGAAACCAAAGGTTGATTGTCAATTCAGCCTCAATACAGATATCAATGATCTGTTGCCTGAAACCAAGCTTCCAGAAAACTGGAAGATCTCAGGAAAACTTCCAGGTTCCCTGAGGATAACGGGATCTCTCGTAAAACCAGATTTTTTACTGCAGGCTGACCTTAGCGCTATCAGCATAGAGGGTGGATCTTTATTTCATAAACAACAGAGTGACCACAGTAAATTCAAACTACGAGGAAGCCTTAATGGTCACCAATTACAATTAGACCAGGCCTCTCTCAGTTTAAACAATGCCCAAATCACCGGGCACGGCTATATTGGCCTGAGTCATGAAGAACCAGAATTCAGTTTTGCAGCGGACCCCATCAATTTACAAGAATTAAAACCTTTTTCCCCACTGCTGGAAAAGCTTCAGATTCAGGGGGAAATTGAACCAGAATTAACGCGACAGCAGATGGGCCTACAAAGTATTTTAACGCTGAAAAATGTTGGTGCACATTTAACTTCGATCATTGGCGACCTTAATAAAACAACGGCAAAAATCTACCTTGATCAACATGGTTTCACTTTTAAAGAGCTTAAAACATCTCTGGGACAATCAAAATTTATTGTTAGCGGAATTTATAGTAACTGGAAAAATCCAGAGCTCAGTCTGGACCTCAGCAGTAAGAAAGTACGCGCCCAGGACCTCATATTCAGAAACCAACAACTGACTCTCTATGATCTGGATGGGCACCTGAAAATCAATGCTGACGGCATCTATTTTTCACCGGTTAACGTTCGCCTGGAAGACGATACTCTGGCAACTGTCAATGGTAGTGTCAGTAATTTCAGCCACCCGGAAGTCGCCCTTGATATTCAAGCCGATCAGGTTGATGTTCTCGATATCATTAATTTGTTTGTTGGTCCAAACAAAACAGACTTTACAGAAGATAATCATGAGGGGCCACCAGTACTGATTAAAGCTCACGCCAAGCAGGGAGTTTTGGGTGGCCTCCAATTTCAAAACGCTGAAGGGACAATCAGGTCGGAAGGCAGACGTCTCACCATCTTTCCCCTTAAGTTTGACAATGGAAAAGGATGGTGCGAAACCCGTGTAGAATTTGACTACAAGGAGGATTCAGCGCCATTAAAAGTATCGGGACATATTGAGGGAATCGACGCCTCCGTCCTACATCAGGATTTGTTTCAGAGGCGAGGGCTCGTCAGTGGCACGTTGAAAGGTGATTTCTATCTTGAAGGCAATCCCGGCAATAACCGCTTCTGGCAAGAAGCCAGAGGAGGAGCACATCTACAAATCGACAACGGAACATTGCGAAAATTCCGTAGTTTGGCAAGGGTTTTTTCACTTCTGAATATTTCACAAATTTTTGCCGGGAACTTGCCGGATATGGACAAAGAGGGGATGCCCTTCTCCCTCCTGGATGGAAGCTTTCAAATCGAAGGTGGTCTCGTCCAGACAGAGGACCTTAAAATCACCAGTGAAGCCATGAATCTCTCAGCAGTAGGTAGCCAGAAACTCAGTGATGACTCCTTAAATTTCATCCTCGGAGTCATGCCATTACGCACTGTTGATAAAATCATCACTTCGATTCCAATTGCAGGCTGGGTTCTTGCCGGGTCGGACGAAGCCCTGATCACAGCTCAATTCAGAATTGAAGGAACCAGCGCAGAGCCGACAGTGACGCCAATACCCATTGATTCTGTTTCAAAAACTGTCTTTGGGATTTTCAAAAGAACATTTGGACTGCCGGGAAAACTGGCTAAAGATATTGGGACCATATTTGAAAAAGAGCCTCCCAAAAAGAAAGACCAGTGAAGAACAAACCCAAAAAACAGCTACCGTTTGTCGCCAACATAAACAGTGGCAATCCCAAAAGTCTGATCTACATATTGTAGCCGTTGAAAACCGGCATCTCCCATCATAGCTGAAAACTCTTCCTGACTGGGAAACTCAATAACTGAATCAGGTAGGTACTGATAGGCACTGCGCTTGGAAAGTAACCCTCCAAGAGTTGGAAGAATTTTTTGAAAATAGAAATAGTAAAGCTTACGGAACAACTGACTACGTGGATTGGAAAATTCCAGAATCACGGCACGTCCACCCGGCTTCAATACCCGATACATCTCTCTCAGACCGGCCTGACGATCAACAACATTACGAATACCAAAGGCAATCGTGATGCCATCGAAACATTCATCAGGGTGAGGAATTTCTTCACAGGGAGCATTGACCAGCATAATCCGTGGCCCATATGGCGAGTTATTTAACTTGGCTTGCCCTTGAACCAGCATTCCCTGGGTAAAATCTTCACCAATTATCGTTACTGAAGTGTCAGTGTTTTTAGCAATTTCCAGAGCAACATCACAGGTACCGGTGGCAATATCAAGGACGCGGCCGTTTTTGGGGATACTTAGCTGACTGACGGCAAAACGTCGCCAACGCCGATCAATGCCAAAAGAAAGCAATCGATTGAGAAGATCATAACGGTAGGCAATATCGTCAAACATCTGCCGGACACCGCGCCCTTTGTCAGACAACTGAAACATGTGTAAACTCCTGGCAGCCTTCTAGACTGCAAGTAAATCTGTTACAAATAGATCGATAAGGAAACTGTTTCTAGCACAGAGTCAGGTTGCCGCCAACAAAAAATCTCAAATACAGTCAAGAGCAAGAGAGTAAATAAACAGGAGCAACAATGAGTGATAATTCCGACCCGAAACAACCCGTTCAAGTCTGCGCAGCCGTCATCCGCCATCAAAGTAAAATCCTTTTGACCCTCCGTCCGGACGATAAAAAACTCGGTGGTTATTGGGAATTCCCGGGGGGAAAGATTGAGGCTGGTGAGTCCCCGCAGTTTGCTTTACAGCGTGAACTACGCGAAGAAATTGATATTGAGGTCAGCATTGGAGAACTGCTGGAAACCGTACACTATAGCTATGAATGGGGAGAAGTGATTATCCTGGCATATGCCTGCACGTGGAAAAGTGGAACCATAAAACATCTTGAAGTTGCTGATCATTGCTGGGTTGCACCAGAGAATCTTCTCGACTATGATATCCTGGCCGCTGACCAGCCGATCATCAAAAAGCTGCGAGAAAAATATTCTGGCCATCAGATAGAGGAGAAAAACAGTGAGCATTCAACTAACGATTCTATGTGAAAATAGCGTTGACCGTGTCAGCCCTTACGGGCTATTGGGGGAACACGGTTTTTCCTGCCATCTTCAAACTCCTGCCGGAAATTTTCTATTTGATACTGGCGGTGGGATGACCATCATGAACAACGCCAAACTGATGGGGATTGATTTCACAAAACTGCAGGGAATCATGTTCAGCCATGGCCATTTTGATCATACCGGCGGCCTTAAGCAGGTTCTGGAAGAAACCGGTCAAATCCCGATTTACGCCCATCCCGATCTATTTTCCGCACACTACAGCAAAAATAGTGGGAAGATGATCAACATAGGAGTCCCTTGGCCACAGTCAGAATTAGAAGAGCTGGGCGCAAACTTCACCTTCTCTTCCATCCCTTACGAAGTCGCACCAGACCTTCTGCTGTCAGGAGAAGTGCCGCGCATCTCCAAAGTAGAGACCGGTGACCCCAACCTGCTATCCCTTTCAGGATCAGGAGAGGAAGTTTCCGATCCAATCAATGATGATCTTTCCCTTTTCATCAACACCGAAAAAGGGCTGGTCATTGTCCTCGGCTGTGCTCATGCAGGGTTGCTGAACATTATTGACCATGCCATCCAAGTCACCAGACAAAATAAAATCCATATGGTTTTAGGGGGAACACATTTAAAATTTTGCAGTGACGAGCAAATGACGGCGACCTTGAACCGGCTAGAAGAGCTTGATGTTGACCTGATAGGAGCATCCCACTGCACCGGTCTCAGGGGTGCACGAATGTTGGCGGAACGTTTTGGTGAGCGCTTCTTTTCAGCGTCTGTCGGGATGGAAATTAACATTTAAAATCAGCTAACAAACCCCTGTCAGCGACCTCTTTTGAGTCTGCGGAAGAGAGTGATGC
>JAZBPC010000151.1:0-16136 GCA_036351455.1 Desulfuromusa sp. | reverse complement strand
TCCCAATTCCAAATTGTTGAGGAAGTCACACCGATCTGAATTGCGACATCTTTTTGGTATAATCCAAGCTCTAATCGGCGGCGACGCATGTGATCGCCGAGGGTGATCGGTTCTTCGGTGAGTTCTTTAGGTAATTGTATTTTAAAGGGAATTTCGATTTTGTGCGGGGTTTCAGGTGAATTGGAAAACTTGTAAAAGATGTTCAAACCCCTGCAAGTGCGGATTTATGAATGATTCTAGTAATTTATGCACTTGCACACCACATGAAATTCGGCGCTATCGGCAAAAGCTTTCAGGGCCGCTGCTCGACCGGATTGATCTGCATATTGACGTTCCGCGGGTGGCCCATAAGGATCTCAGCGATTTAAAAGAAGGAGAATCCTCAAGCAGCATCCGCGCCCGGGTGGAAGCTGCGCGGGTCATTCAGCGGGAACGTCTTGCCCCTTATGGAATGCACAGCAACGCGGCCATGGCCGCCCGGCATATCCGCAAGTTCTGCCCAGTCGACGATGCCGGACAGAAACTCCTGGAGATGGTGGTTGACAAGCTGGGCATGTCAGCGCGCAGCTACAGCCGGATTCTCAAAGTCGCCCGCACCATCGCCGACCTGGCCGGTGAGGAGCAGATCCGTCAGCCGCATCTCGCCGAGGCGATTCAGTACCGGGGGATGGATCGGAAGAGCGTGTGAGGGACATTGATTTAAAATGTTTTATGGTAGGGAATGGCTCTATATCATGCCCTGAAATAGCTTAAAAGAATACCGTCCGATCTGGGCAATTTTTCTCAAAGCCCAGCCTCCTTCCCTTTTCCCCCGCCACGTAGATAGAGTGACTCAGCCAGATGATCGGCCCCTTTGATTAACCGTACCATGAGTGGAACCAGCAGGATATGAAAGTGGAACAGTGCGCGAATACCGTTAGGAATTTCAACTCCGCGTAACCTCTGTGCATCGCGGATTTCATTGATCAGCGGCTTGATAAACAGCGCATAGTTAACCGCACCATAGACGATAAAGGCATAACGCTCAGGGCAACCACAGCTACGCAAGAGAACATAGAGTGAGACTTTGGGGAAATAGGCCAGGTAGAGTTGCAGGCATAGACTTGTGCCGGTCAGAAGAAGAACAGTCTGTAACCCGAGCTGCCACTGCCCGAGTAAAGAGTAAATTAACAGAATGAAAAAGAAAGATGGCAATAGAAAAGTGAGATAGAGTTTCAGTGAAGAACCGTTACGCAGCAGCAAAACGGTCAGAATCAACGGAATCAGGATAAATGAGCTGGAGGGATAAACAAATTGTATTACCAGAAACAGCAACGCGATCAAGGCCAGCAGTTTATACTTCATAGCGATTCCCTCCCAACGCTATAATTAATAGCTTTCAGTTTGCTAGCGCTCAGACAGGTCAGAAAGTCCTGACTGTGGGTGGTAAACAAGATTGCCCCTCCTGCTTCTGAAAAAGATTGGAAGGCCTCCGCCAGACACTGACGACTAAAACTGTCCAGTCCGGCATCGGGTTCATCGAGCATCAACACTTTTGGCTCTAGCATTAAGGCCGAAGCGAGTTGACAGCGCTTCTGTTCACCGTGACTAAGAGTAAAGGGATTACGCTCTTTGTAGCCCTCCAGAGAAAAGAGCTGCAAAAGACGCTCAAACCTGTGTTTATCGAAGCACTTCAAACGGCGGGCGGAGAAAGCGACCTCCTCCTCTACGGTTGCACAGAAGAACTGAGAATCGGGAGACTGTAGGACGACGCCGAGTAAACGGACCAATTCGGAACGCTTGTAATCATTAAGCAAACGACCCAATAGGCGAATTTCCCCCTCATGTTTCATTAATCCGGACAATAACCGTATCAGTGTCGTTTTCCCGGTGCCTATGCCGCCGCTTATATGGACAACTTCCCCTCTCGCAAGCGTAAAGTCGGAGTAGAAAATAGGAGGAGAAAGGTGCTGCGGATGTGTCTGCACAGTATGTAGAGACAGAAGTTCCCCATCAGCACTCTCTGCAGAGAACCTCATTGCCGGCAAGGAATGTCGCTTCATAGCGCTGCGCATGCCCACGGCTGCGGAATGGAGATTCACCCGGTGGACATTTTTCTCAAGTTCTGAGGGGAGAAAATGCTCAACCAGTATAATGGTACGTCCCTGCCTGTTGAGCTCAAGAAGTAAATTGACAAGCAACTTGCGTTTAGCGGCGGCCAGCTGTGCAAAGCACTCATCCAATAACAACACACGGGGATGACAGCAGAGATATGCGATCAACAGAACCAACTGCTGCTCCCCCCCTGAGAGCTTTTGCGGATGGCAGTCAGCAAGCTGAGCGATGTCAAAATATTCCAGTAGTCGTACGGCTTCTTCTTTATCGGCCTGCGGGGAGAAGCAGATTTCCTCCATGACTGTACGACAGAATAAACGTGATGCAGCCCAGGGACCCGTCAGACAAAGATCAGGGGTTTCCCCCTCTTGCGTGATGTCGCGTCTCTGGAAAAGAAGTTTGCCACTGACATGCCCCGGATAAATCTCTGGAATCAATCCAGCTACAAGGCGCAGAAGACTTGTCTTTCCGGAGCCATTCGGCCCGCAGAGATGAATAAAATCCCCCTCGTTTATATCGAGGGAGAAATTTTCAAAAATCGAAACCTTATGCGCGAACGAAAGCTTTTGTATCGATAACATGGGCTTTTTCCAGAGCGTTAATAACCGCCAAAGCAAGGAGGCTACCCGCTGCTGAACTGAGCAGAAAGCTTGGTAGCAGGGCCATCACCCCGATCTCTTTGCCCATAAATCCGGGAGCGATAAGCAGTGCGCCGACCAGTGGACCAAACAGCCCGGTACCGATTATTTCACCTCCTGCCGCAGCCCAGGTTTTACCGGTCAGCCGAAAGAGAATGCCAGAAAAGCAGGCGCCGATCATGCTTCCGGGAAAAGCCAGCAGAGTGCCGACGCCCAGAGCGTTACGAATGATCGAAACACCGGTGGCGGCACCGACATTCCACCAGGTGCCAACCAGCACGGCGAGGACAACATTGACAAAATGCTGAGTCGGGTTGATTTTGGCGATACCGACCGGAATGCTGGTAAAGGGAGACAGTGCGATAGCCAAGGCCATAAAGACAATCAGATAGGCGGTGCGTTTAACATTTCTTTTCATGTTTCTCTCCTATTTTAAGACCAAAGACAACAGATAAAGCCGCAGATATGATCAGTGCCCCGAGAAAAGAAATAAACATATCGGCAGGCAATCCTGACCAGGAGCTGAAGTCCGGTTTGGGAAAAAACAGTGCGCCCAGGACAATACCCGCAAATCCGCAGATAAGAGCCTGAGCACCATTGATCTTTTTATTAAACAAACCGTACAGCAATGGAAAAGCAAAAGCCGAACAAATCAGATCGGCAAGCAGAAAGAGGTAGAGGACAGAGCCGCCACGACTGCCGAACAAGGTTGCCAGCACACCGATAACAATAGTCAACAATTTAGCACGGCCGAGAATCGCCGGGTTGTCTTCATCGATACCGTTCCACGAGCTGATAGTACTGACCATACCGTTCAGCAGTGTGTCAACGCTGCTCAAGGCCAGAACGAAAGCCAGCAGGACCAGAACCACGGTAAAGATTGGCGACAACAGGCCCAATAGGCTGAACATTCCCAAGGAGGGTGCCGAGGAATCGAGGGTGCCGGCACTGCGGGCAAAGATGCCGAAAAAACCGGCTAGAAAGATCAATGGGATAACGATAGCTCCACCGAGTAAAAAGGCTTTTTTCTGCGCAGCAGAGCTGTCCACACTGTAGACACGCTGCCAGAATCCCTGATGAAAAAGGTTGCTGGCGGTGACGCCGATAAAAAGAACAACGCCGAATTTCCAACCCGGCATAAAGGACAGGCTAAGCAGCTCGGGTGCGTTTTGCTGAACCTGCGCGATCACTGCCCCTTTAACGGATAGCGCTGAGACAACAGCCGCTGCAAAAGCCAGCAGCAGCGGTACCAGAACGTACAGTTGAATCCTGTCGGTTTTAATTGATGCCCCTAGGCCGCCGCGAAAGACGTAGGCGAAGACCATCAAGGTAATGGCTGAGCAACCAATAATCAGTGGCGTTCCCAGAGTCAGTGATAATACCTGTCCGATGGCGGTTAGTTCAGCGGTCAGAAAAGTTCCCATATAGAAGAGCATAATGGTTCCGGTAAGTAGCGCGGTACGCTGGCCGAAACGTGCTGCGACATAATCGCTCAAGCCGTAGCCCTGTGGAATCAATTTAGCCAGCAGCGGTCCGAAAAAGGCCAGAAGGAACAGGGGCATGGCCTGCCCCAGGGCATAACCAGTGAGGCCGGTGACTCCAGCCCAACTTCCGGTTTCACCAGGGCTAAAGAGAATCCATGCACCGAGTACAGATGCGGCGAGGCTGAATCCGGCAACAGCCGGAGAAGCTTTGCCACGATGTGTAATATAATCATCGATGGAGGTCACTTTGTTCTTGAAACCAACCAAAATAAAAAGTGAGCTGAGGACGGCCATACCGCCCAGACTGACTGATAAGATCATAGTGCTATCTCCTTAGACAGAGTCTTCTGCAAAAAAGTACAATTTATCGATAAAGGCCCGCTTGAAAGATGCGGGTCCGAATTCGGGAGTAATTGCCTCGGCGACATCCCGCATCAACATACAAACAGTGGCAGCGCAACTTCCCGGGCTTCCCTTATCTACAGCATCAGAGACGCTGAGAAATGCAGCCATCAATGCGGTTGAAATACAGCCAAAGCCGGTGCTCTTGCTCATCAGGGCACTACCACCTGCGACCTGCTGGTAGCCTTCGGAAATTATATGGTTTATTGCGCCACTGACACAGACAGCATCGGCACAGTGCAGCAGGTGGCGGCCGGACTTGAGCGCCAGCTCCGGGTTATGGCAACTGTCGATACCGCAGGCTTCGACCTCCGTTCCTGATAGACTGAGAATTTCCGAACCATTGCTACGAATCAAGCGCAGCCAGCCCTCCGGTTTGTGTGACAGGATTTCGAGCAGGGATTTGCATAGATCTTGGCGCAATGCCGACGCACCAGCACCAGGGAAGTCCAGAGCAACTGGGATGCGGTGTCTGGCAGCGCTCCGTAACGCCATAGGATAACCGGGCATAATGCCTTCATGAGGTGTGCCGGTATTGATACACAGACCCTGAGAAGCCGCGGTGATTTCAGCCACCTCACGCGCATCAAAAGCCATGACTGGACGACAGCCGACAGCGAGCAGCACGTCGGCAACAAAGGCACTGGTGACCATATTGGTCAAGACATGGATTTGTGGTTTGTTCTTGTACAGGGATTTCAGATAGTCGCGGTACATAAAAAAAACTCCTTTATCACCAGGAGATTCATGTCCGGACGCAGGCACACAACCATTTGAGCGATAGCTGTATGAAAAAAGTGAAAGCTCACATGCTTCCTGCGCTGACATTACTCAGATCAGGTTCTAAGGGTCTGTTCTCAGCCTATCGATGACAAGCACCCCTGATGATGAAGTCGATCTTTACACGCTTTGATTATTTTTGTCAAAGATGTTTCCTAATAGCCCATGGTCCTCGCTTCTCCGTGTCATATTCGTTGGCAAATTCTTCAAATTCATTGTTGTTCATGTCTTTCAATCTTTATCTTGGTGTTCAAATTATCCAGGCGAGCAACATTACTTTGTTTGGGCTTTTAAGCATGTAATGCTGAATCATCCACATCGAGGGATGCCTCTTTAATTGCTTCAGAAAGCGTAGGATGGCTATGGATCATTCTGACGATGTCATCGACCGTGCCATTCAAGCTTGTTACAGCAACGACCTCGGCAATCAAGTCGGAAGCGTGAGGCCCTAAAATATGGAATCCAAGAATCTTTCTGGTCTCAGGATGAACAAGAATTTTCACCAGACCCTCAGTCTCAGCCATTGCCCGTGCGCGACCGTTTCCCATAAAATTGAATTTACCTACTTTAAAGGGAATTCCTTCTTCTTCCAATTCGGGTTCGGTTTTCCCGATTGATGCCATTTCCGGCCAAGTGTAACAAACTCCGGGTATCGTATGATAATTAACGGCTGGTGCTTGGCCTGTCATGCGTTCAACACATACTACAGCCTCTTCAGAGGCTTTATGAGCCAGCATGGGTCCATCAATGATATCGCCTACGGCGTAGATACCTGGAGCTGTTGTCATGTAATTATCATCAACGCGGATAAATCCTGATTCATCAAGCTCTACTCCACTCTCCTTGAGACCGTAACCCTCAAGGTTTGGTTTGCGACCGGCCGAAATCAGAATTTTGTCCGCTTCAATTTCTTGGGTTTTGTTTTTTCTGATGACTGTGAGCGTAGCCTGATTATTGTCCACTTGAATATCTTCAATTCGGGCGTTTAAGTGGATGTTCATCCCCTGTTTTTTAAGTGATCGCTGGAGTGCTTTGACTGTTTCTGGGTCAGATTTTGGCAGCATTTCTGGTAACATTTCAACAACTGAAACCTTGGCCCCTAACCGCAGCCACACTGAACCCAGTTCAAGACCAATATATCCAGCGCCAACAACAACCAGATGATCAGGGACCTCGGCGAGGGATAAAGCACCTGTGCTGTCAATAATCAAGCTGTTGTCGATGGGCAGGCCGGGGATGGCTACCGGACAACTTCCCGTCGCCAGTAAAATTTTTTTGCCTTTGTAAACCTCCGGACCAACTTCAATCTGCTGGAAGTGATCATTATCCGTTCCACGAAGAATCCCCTGACCCTTGATCCAAGAAATTCCATTCTTTTTGAAGAGATATTCAACACCTGAAGTCAGCTCACTGACGATGTTGTCTTTGCGTTGCATCATTGTTGTCAGGTTGAGTTTTGGTTCGGTAATTTCAATGCCGTGCATCGCGAAGTGGTTTTTCGCCAGTGAGTAATGCTCACTTGAGTCGAGCAACGCCTTGCTTGGGATACAGCCTTCATTGAGACATACCCCACCCAGGGTCGCGCGTTGTTCAACGACAGCGACCTTCATGCCGAGCTGAGAAGCGCGGATTGCTCCGACATAACCACCTGGTCCGGCGCCCAAAACAATAAGGTCAAATGTTTTATCAACCATGAGATTCTCCTGTCATATGATCTAAGGGAAGTTTTTTTGAGTCCCGGCATAAAATCGATGGCAAACTTAGGTCCGTCAGCAAGTGAGATTTTGCATCACTTCAGCTTTATACGAAGACCGTACGAGAGGTCCCGATGCGATCTCTCGAAAACCCATTTCAAGTCCTCTCAAACGGACGTCTTCGAACTCCTCCGGACTCACAAAGCGCTCTACTGGGAGATGATTGCGACTTGGAGAGAGGTATTGGCCAACAGTCAGCAGGTCACAGCCATGGCGTCTTAAGTCATGCATCACCTGATAAATTTCTTCATCCGTTTCACCAAGGCCAACCATCAGGCCTGATTTGGTTGAGATCCTTGGATAGAGCTGTTTGAACTCCCACAGAAGCTGCAAAGACCCATGATAATCTGCACCCGGTCGTGCTCCAGCGTAGAGCCGAGGGACTGTTTCAATATTGTGGTTAAAAACATCTGGTAGCTGGTCCGATAATCTTCCTAGCGCCAGACCTGTTCGCCCACGAAAATCAGGGACAAGAATCTCAACCTTTATGGAGGGATTGTGATGTCTTAGAGCTTTAATGCACCGTACGAAATGATCAGCTCCTCCATCTGTGAGATCGTCCCTTGTGACTGATGTTATGACGACATATTGCAGATCAAGGCTCGCAACAACTTGTTGTAAAGATTCCGGTTCTTTATTATCCAGTGAAGCAGGCGTCCCATGGGTGACATTGCAGAAGGGGCAGTTCCTTGTGCAGGTGTCTCCCATGATCATGAAAGTCGCTGTGCCTCTTTTAAAACACTCGCCAAGATTGGGGCAGGACGCCGATTCACAGACGGTATGCAGCGAATGGTCACGCATTAATTTTTTAATTCTGAGAGCTTCTTTGGAATCTGGTGCTTTTGCTCGAATCCATGAGGGACGATCCATTAACTTACGCACCTTGGGAATGCAGCCTCCGGTATTCATCATTTTCAAAATATAGCCTGTTTGTTTAGCCGGTGCCTTTTAAGGCACCGGCATTGCGGAAAGGTTATAGATCTTCGGGATTTTCCAGTATTCGTTTGAGCTCGACCAGAAAATTGGCAGCGTACATGCCATCAACGATTCGATGGTCAGACATCAAGGTCACTCGCATGATTGGAGCAGGAATCATTTCGCCATCTCGAACGACGACTTCATCTTGAATACCACCAACTGCAAGGATTGCAGCCATGCCAGGAGGCACTAACGCAGCAAAGTGCTCCACCCCGAACATTCCCAGGTTGGAGATCGCGAAATTTCCGCCAGTCAATTCAGCCTCACCTATTGAGCCATCTTTGACCATAGAGATCAATTGGGAAGACTTGCCGGCAACCTCTTTCAAACTTAAGGTTTCGCACCCATGCAGGACCGGCATCATTAAATCATCTTCAACAGCAACCGCGATTGCGATGTTGATGTGGGAATTGAGGATGTATTCCTTCTCCCCAAGTTGTGCATTTGCCATGGGGTACTTTTCAATCACCTTTGCGCAGGCCCGGGTGACGATATCATTCATCGATATCGCCTCACCGCTCTCTTTAAGTTTCGCGCGCATAGCTTTGGCTTTGCCCATATCAATAGCCATGGTGACCGGAAACTGCGGGATCGTCCATGATGAAACCACCGTTTTAGCGATCGTCGCCCGCATTTTTGAAATAGGCTTATTGGCGATGACAGCTGTATCCGCTTTCTTTGCGACCGTCTCCTCTTGATCTGCATCTTCGTCATCGGTATCTTCAGCACCATGAGTGTCCCGATAATCGGCAATGAAGGCATCGATCTCATCGTCTGACACGTCTGCATCAGCAATAATTCCGATCAGTGCTTTAATCGGATAATCTTCCCCCTCCTCGCCGATAATCCGACGCAGAACACCAGCAACGGGGCTTTCAACAACTTGATTTATTTTGTCAGAGGCAATTTCAACAATTTCAGTTTCAATCTCAACTTCATCACCCTCATCGAGTAACCATTCGGAGATGTTTCCTTCCTCCATGGTTAAACCCCATTTGGGAATGGTTAGCGCAAAAATTTTGTTGTCACTCATATCTTGTTACTCCATAACTTTTCGGACTGCAGCTACAACCTTGTCTACATTAGGCAGGTATGCCGTCTCAAGATTTTTAGCAAATGGAACCGGAACAAATGGCGGTGTCACCATTTGCGGCGCCGATTTCAGAGAACTGAAAACTTCCTGCGCTGCCATACCGACAACATCTGCAGCAAAGCCACAACGACTGCTATCCTCATCAACAACCACCAGTCGTCCGGTTTTTTTAACACTGGAATAAATAGCATCCGTATCCAGAGGCGACGTGGTTCGGGGATCAATAATGGTACATTTGATACCATCTTTAGCCAGCTTTTTAGCCGCTTTGCTGGCCACATCGACCATCAGACCTAACGCAACAATGGTCACATCTTGACCCTCCTGCAGGATATTGGCCTTACCCAGAGGAATCGTATAGTGCTCTTCAGGAACTTCTCCCTTGGCGGTATACAGTGCTTTATGTTCAAAAAAGATACAGGGGTCATCGTCCTGGATTGAGGCGGCCAACAGCCCTTTTGCATCATAGGCATTGGACGGAATAATACATTTCAGACCCGGAACATGGGTAAAGATGGAGTAGGGACTTTGCGAATGCTGAGCCGCAGCGCAGAATCCGGCACCGATGATGGTGCGGATCGTCACTGGAGTGACCGCTTTGCCACCGAACATATAGCGGAATTTAGCCGCCTGATTGTATAACTGGTCAAAGCAGACGCCGAGAAAATCGGCAAACATCAGCTCCCCTATGGCACGCATTCCGCAGGCCGAAGCTCCAACAGCGGCACCAATGTAGGAAGACTCAGAAATTGGCGCATCCAAAACCCGGTCAGGGAAAAGCGGATAGAGACCCTTGGTCACTCCCAGCACACCACCCCATGAATCACGCTCCTGATCCGTTCCGGCCGAGCCAGCAACATCAAGACCCATAAGAATAACTGTTTCATCCCTTTCCATCTCGAGACGAATGGCCTCGTTGATTGCCTCTTTAAACATAATTTTTCTTGCCATGATCATTCTCCTTCCTGTTAGTGGTCATTGCGATAAAGAGATCAATACGAGACGTAAACATCCGTCAATAAGGCTTCAATATCGGGTTCAGGAGCAGCTTTGGCGGCAACAACAGAGGCTTCAATCTGAGCCAGAACCTCTGTATCAATCGCCTCAAGTTCAGCCATTTCAATTAGTCCGGCAGCACTAACCATGGCGGCAAAACGTATCAGTGCATCATTGTTGACACGGGCATCCTTGACTTCATTTTTTGGCCGGTAGGTCTGGGCATCGCCCTCAAAGTGACCGTAATAACGCAAGGTTTTACATTCAACAAAAGAAGGCCCTGCCCCTTTACGTGCTCGATCAATGGCCTCACCAGCTGCTTCATAAACTGCCGCAAAATCATTGCCATCAATGGTGATAGCAGGCATACCAAAACCACGCGCCCGGTCGGCAATATTCTCAGTGCCGATACGCGCCGTAAATTTAGGTGATGTTGATTCCGCGTAGCCGTTATTTTCCAGGACAAAAACCACTGGTAAGTTCCAGGTCACCGCCAGATTCATCGATTCAAAATTGGTCCCCTGATTGGCAGCGCCATCGCCAAAAAACACGAGCGCGACACTCTCGTCTTTGCGCAATTTAGCAGCCAGCCCAGCACCACAAGCTAATGGAGGACCCGCACCGACGATACCATTGGCGCCCAGCATGCCAACGTCCAGATCGGCGATATGCATAGAACCGCCCTTGCCACCGCAAGCACCTGTTTTTCTGCCGTAAACTTCCGCCATCATCGCCATGATATCGACACCCTTAGCAATACAATGCCCGTGGCCGCGATGAGTGCTGCAAATACGATCTTTATCATTTAAGTGTTCGCAGAAACCAACCGCAACCGCCTCTTCACCAGAATAGAGATGGACGAAGCCAGGTATTTCACCAGTAGCAAACTCAGTATGGAGACGTTCTTCAAATTCCCGAATCTGACGCATTTTACGATAAGCTTTGAGAAGACCCTCTTTCGACAGCTGCACGCTCATGTGTTTCCCCTTTCTTTCAGTGGTCAGTTACATAGTCGGTATTGCGACCCGACCGCGATATTGACAGCATTCCTTGCAAAGGTTCTTTAGATCATTATATCAAGGAACATGCCGTTTTGATGATGAGGGAAAAATAAACGCTAAAAGCTTTATAAACTACTGTTTTATTTAAAGTTTAAATTTTTGTGGGTCGCTATCAATCGAGCGTACAGGATCAAAAAAAAGGAAAATATGGAGGGCATCAATAAAGAATTAAAGACAGTTGAGACACTTGTCTCAACTGTCAACACATTTATCTCAAAACGATGTTTCTACTGAATATAGACTGAAGGATAGTTCAAAACTCCACGTTCAGCGGCAATCTGCAGAACCTTGGGGACATCAACAGTCAGGGGCCCATTCTGATCAAGCCAGATTTCTACCTTGTCCGTCTGGCAGAATGTAAATTCACGTTCACCGTCAAGAGCGATAACCCCTTTCCGCGCGTCGAGCGTCACTCTTTCCAGAGGCTTTAAAATCTGTATCTTTTCAATCCCTACCGGGACGATCAGCCCCGGCGCGATTGGCGCATAGATTGTCAGTTGTCCTTTTCCGGGTGGGCAGAGAGTCAGATGGAGACCCTGATCACTCTCGCGGGAAACAGGATTGACCAGTCCGGCAACCGAAGACCAACCGATCGCATCAGCTTCAGCAAAAGCAACAAACACTTCTTTCACTTTTTCAGGTTTCCACACCGCACGACTACCGATCCAGAGTTCATCGGTCAGGCAAAGATCAACCAAGGCAACATCGCTGCGGAGCTGATTCATCTCAACCCGTAACAGCTTGTTTCGCCTGGTTGCTTCATGGAGAGGGACGGCACCTCGTGCAACCAGGCCAGCAGCCAGACCGACGATGGTTGCCTCCTGAAATCCAGGAAAGGTATTATTGGTACCGGTTGAAAGGGCGATGATGGGAATCTCACCGCAGGCGCTGGCAACCAGCCTGTGAGTCCCATCACCCCCCAGCACAATGATCAGCTGGACGCCGGAGCGCACCATCAACTCGACAGCACGCAAAGTGTCAATGGCTTTTTCTTCCACCGGCATCTCCAACAACTCAATCTCAGGCCACCCCTCACCTAATGCGGCAGTCCCCTGATCCTTACTCCGCAACAAGCTCCCCGCGATCCCTGATTGATCAGGAATCATGCTGACCCGGTTCACCCCAAGCAGCGCCAGACCAAGGCAGAGCCGGCGCACAATATTGGTTTTTTCAGCAATCGATAATCCTGAAGCTGCACTTATCAGCCGTCTGATATCCTGCCCGGAAGCAGGGTTGGCAATAATACCCACCGTGGCATTGTCAGTTATGCTGCTGTCCATTGATCAGATCCTTATGTGCGGAGATTAGAAAATCGTGTCGCCACTCTTGCCATCCAACCCGGGATGGCAGTCAAAACGAACCACACCTACAGCTGCCTGGCCCTTTGCGGCTGCGGCAACGCGAGCCGTCCCTGAATGGCCAAAGCCACCACAAAGTTCAATGGCAGTGATCCCTTCAGAAATCAGCTCTGAAGTGAGATCCTCAGCACTGGAATAATCAGATACGCCAACCACCAGCAACTCAACTTCCGGCGTTACAATCAAACTGCGGTGTTTTTGGGCTTCAGCACCTGGTGCCAGAAAAATAAATGCCGCTTTTAATGCCATAACAATCGTTCCTTTCTCAACTATGGATAGAGGTATCAACTCGGCTTCAGCAACATTTTAACGTTGCAGAATCAGTGTACGCGTTAAGTACAAACATCAGCATTGAAGAGATAGCAGCAAAAGATGAGCCAATTTGATAGCGACTTGATCATCCCTGAAAATATTGAAAATGGATATGGATAACAGAGAGTTGGGCAACAGGAAGAAGCAGAAATGAACATGCACACCGCCTTCATGGTGAGACACTCGTCTCAAACATTGAATCTTGAAAACAAGCGCTGCTGGAACCTTGGTGTCAACGTTTGTTGGGTGGAATGATGCGGTATTTTTCTATTTTGCGATAAATCGTGGCTCGACTCAGACCAATCTCAGGAATCGCTTTTGCTATCTGCCACTTGTTTTTCTGTAGTGCGGTCAAAATTTTCTGCCGTTCCTGTTGCTCTTGAGTATTCCATTCGCAAGCCATGGCAGCGCGTTTAACCTGGTTGCTTTCCAGTGAAGTGATCTCTGTCTCGCGAAGCTGATGCTGTTGATCAACGGTGCTGGAAAGATTTTTTGTTATTGTTTCGTTGCAAATCTCAGCCGGCAAATCTTCTAAGGAGATGGTGCCGTTATCGCTCACCGCCAGAGCATAGCGCAGGGCATTGCGTAACTGACGAATATTGCCTGGCCAACTGAAGGCGGTTAAAAGTTCCATCACTTCAGGAATAATCATAATATCTTTGGCCTCAGTACCACCTTCCAGAACCAGAAGATCATAAATCAATGTTTCCAGGTCGGCTCTTTCACGCAAGGGAGGGAGAGAAAAAGAAACCCCATTGAGGCGATAATAGAGATCTTCACGGAACATTCCCAGGTCAATAAGCTCCTTAATGTCGCGATGGGTTGCACAGATCAGATGTAGGTCAATGGGGATGGCAGTTTCTCCCCCCAGCGGGGTGATCTCATGCTCGGCAAGGGCTCGTAACAAGCGGGGTTGAAGTGCCATAGGCATGTCACCAATTTCATCCAGAAACAGGGTTCCCCCATGCGCTTGGAGGATTTTTCCGCGCATCCCTTTTTTGTTTGCACCGGTAAAAGCCCCTTCCTTGTAACCAAACAGTTCACTTTCTATCAGCGCTTCCGGGATTGCAGCACAATTCACCGCAATAAAAGGTTTGTCTGCCCGAGAACTTGCCGTATGAATTGCTTTGGCAAAAACCTCTTTGCCAGTTCCGGTCTCGCCCGTCAGCAGAATCGGAATCGATTTATTGACAACCCGTTTAATTTTGCGAACCTGTTTTTGCAGGGTAAAATCTGAGCCCGCAAGGCGGTCAAGGGTGAAAACCGAAACAGGAGAAGCGCCTGGCCGGTGATTCGCCTTCCGGGTAAAGACCGGACTCTGCCTTAATGAAATGGCCTGTGGACTTCGCAGGCTGGCAAACAGGCACTGTCTGTTTTTTTGCGTGACCAGCGGAAAAATCAGATTTGACCGGTAGGTGATCTCCAGTAGTTTGTCAAAATTGAGTTCAAAAACTTTATCTATGCCAGATCCCATGAGTTTTTTTTCAGCGATCTCAGGTTCTAAAACCCGACTGGCAATTCGATCAGCCGCAAGAATTTTGCCATTACCATCAAGGGCGATAAGGCACTCGCTGGAAACCCCCGCCAGCTCACGATCCTGACTTAAACATAACACCCATTGGTCTTCATACTGATGAAGAAAATATGCCATTTCAATCATCCGCGCAGATTGCATCACAAGCCTCAAAGCCAGGTGTTGACTGTCCTTGGACTCGGGTGAATAAAGAGAAGAAACATCGATCAATCCCATGGTTTGACCATTGGGGCCAATAATCGGGGCACAAGAACAAGTCAGCTGACTATTATTCACCCTGAAGTGTTCCCCCCGATGAACAGTCAGAGGTATTTGTTCAATAAGTGCCGTCCCAACGCCACAGGTTCCCTCCTGATGTTCGCTCCACAAAGCCCCTAAATAAAGCCCTGCCTCTTTCCACTGCTTTGTAAAGCGCTCATTCCCACGCCAGTCAACCGTAACGCCATGGGCATCACACAGCAGAGTCGAATAACCAAGATCGACCACCTGGCGGTGAAGTTGTTGGACACCCACTTTGGCTATGCGGAGAAAATCTTCTATCGGATCAGTATATTCTCTGAGTTCATTTGCCGTCAGGATACGAACCGGTTCAGTTTTGCTGGGGTCAATACCATGATCATCAAGACTTCGTTTCCAGGAAGAAGTAATAGGTGAGGGCACACCCTTTCGGGACAATGCCTTATTTCCGGAGACATAATCGATTATTTTTTGAGTATGCTGGCGGATCTCATTAATGGACATCTGGCAGCCCTAACGTAATGCGATTACTCTTTGACGTAGCTAGAAATTGTAAATGTCTTACAAAACATCAAGCGGTGCTTAATCGTGTCTGTATAAATTTTTGGGAACACCGTATTCTCGCATCCGAACTTATTCTAATGGTTTAAATATTTTTCGCAAGTAAAACCCAGTTGTTTTTCTTATTATTCAAACACTGTTATCCTTACATTAACCCATCAAAAAAACCAAGGCTTGCAGCAAACAAAAGTACCTCGGTCTTAACTTTCCCTTACACTGACTTATAGATGGCGTATATATATATTTAAAATTCCACAAGATTGTAACCGTGGGTATCTTGAATCGGATTGACAACGAGTCATATAAAATCAGTAATACGCCTCTAAATCCATCCGTGCTGAAAAAGGACAAAGAGCCTCCAAGTGCAGACCATTCACATGCTTGTACCAAGCCAAACGTTCCATCAGATCTTACGGACAGGGGTTCGGGTTGTAGCCGAGGAACTCGATGACTTTCGGCATGCAACTCAATGAGATTGACGACCATCCATTTTCCCAATTCCAGATGCTGGACGTTGTCACACCGATTTGAGCCGCGACATCTTTTTGATACAATCCAAGCTCAAGGCGACGGCGGCGCAGGTGGTCACCGAGGGTAACGGGGTCTTGGGTTAGTTCTTTAGGTAGCTGAATTGTAAGGGAAGTTTCGATTTTATAAGCAGTTTTGATTGTATTGGAATTGTTGGCAAAGGGGTACGCATCCCTGCCCCTGTGGTTTTCTCGGTGATACCCAACACGATTGCACCTGCCCCCCGCCGATGCTGCAACGTTACCGAAATCGCCTCTCTGGGCCGCTGCTCGACCGCATTGACTTGCATGTAGAGGTTCCAAGAGTCCCGCACAAAGACCTGACCG
>JAZBPC010000150.1:0-2946 GCA_036351455.1 Desulfuromusa sp. | reverse complement strand
CTTCGAGTTCTTCGAGTTCTTCATCTTTGAGCAGGGCGTTAATATCCAGCAGAATCTTGACCTGCTGACCGATCTTACCCATGCCGGCGATATAGTGTTTGCCATTTCGATTCGTCCCAGGTGGTGGCTCGATTTCGTTGGCCGGGATGGTGATCACCTCACTGACCTTGTCGACCACCAGTCCGACCGAATTGTCGTTGACGTTGACCACTACAATGCAGGTGCGTTCATCATGATCACGGTGCGCCAGTCCAAAGCGGCGACGCACATCGATGATCGGGATCACCTTGCCCCGCAGATTCAGTACCCCGATCACATGCTCAGGCAGGTCGGGAACAGCGGTGATCGGCTGAATACCGATAATCTCGATGACATGGCGGATTTCAAGGCCTTAACCTTCGCTGGCCAGATCGAAGGTTAAGTACATCCCTTCCATGGAATCCTCATCCATCGCAAACAAGCGATCATCGTTTGATTCTTCGACGGTGTTCATGTGAGCCTCCTTTTTCATGCACTATAAAGATGAACGATTTGTTTTATAAAGGGTTTGCAACACCTCTATACATCACCAGAATGGTTTGCATTAAACCTTGAAAACCACAGTGACAGGATAAACAATAATTAACAAAACAAGGTTTTGCAATAAAATAATTAAATTAAACCAAGAAAAATGCCTAATCTTGTTTTTAATGATCAAAATGAAGGTCGGACTAAGGATGCTGATCTGCACCAAAGCGATATGGATAGGCAAATTGTCAGGTCTGTCTTCTCCATCATCTTGTGTTGTTTGCAGGGAAAGAAACAGTGAATGCCTGCCGGAAGCGATTTGACACCATGGCAGGCATGAACTAAGATTTTAAACATGACTAATTTGGTCAAATATAAACAGAAAAAATATCAGCAAGTGGCGGTTCTTATGGGAAGGATAAAATCTAACCTAGGAGTCAAGTATGAACATTTTTGAGTTTGCCATCAAAATGGAGGTAGACGGAGATGCTTTCTATCAACAACTGTCCGATCAGAGTAATGACACCCGCCTGAAGAAAATATTTCTCGGACTTTCACAGGATGAACAAAAACATCGAGATGTTTTTATGGATTTAAAGGAAGGGGCCGAAGACCTTGTCATGGCTTCAACCACCTTACCTGATGATGCCAAGAGCGTTTTTGACTCTTTTGTCTTGTCGTGGCGCTCCTTTATACCGCAAACAGATTTGGGTGCCTATAAATTGGCGATGGATATGGAAACCCGGAGTTGCCAGTTTTATGGGGAGGCGGCGGCCAGCACAAAAGATCCTGCAACCAGGAAGCTACTGCTCAAAATTGCTGATGAGGAGCATAAGCATTTTATTATCTTGGAAAATCTGTATGATTTTGAGTTGGCTCCCCATCTTTATAAAGGAGGAAGGGGCCTTTAGATTGTCTTTTGTAAATGGTGGCTTGACCAAAGGGATGATGGCTATCGAGCCAGAGTGAGCTGACTCCTATCATTGCGGTTCTCATTTTTCAGGTCGTATGTAATGATGTGCGCCCCAACTTACCATGGAGATCACATTGAAAAAAACGTACTCAACTTTATCCCTCTTGGCCTGTTGCCTGGCTTTTTACAGCCCAAACCTGATCCTTTCTAAATACGCGCACGCCAGAACGCATCAGATGATATCTACGACAGATAACCCTGTCGCTGAAATGTACAACAGGAACTGTGCCTCTTGCCACCAGCGAGGAATCATGGGTGCGCCAAAACCCGGAGATTCCCGTTTTTTGGAAGATATTGACACGTTGGTTGAAAATGCCATCAAGGGTATCGGCAAGATGCCGGCACGTGGTCATGCGGCTTTTCTTTCCGATGATGAAATCCGATCCATTGTCGAATACATGAAGGCACCGAACTGAAATCATGTAGAGTTAACGATTTGACCGTTCCAGATTCCGAATTCCAGACTGCAGCAATAGCACTATATCCCGCCTTATCAGTCGTCTTTGCCTGGATTGCCAAGCGGAATTTTAACGTTTTTATGTTTGCGAGAGATATTGTCAGAGTAGAAACAGTAGCTGTCTTTGCTATGAGTTTTAACATGGTACATGGCGGTGTCGGCATTCTGCAGCAGAATGTCCAGATCGGTTCCGGTTGACGGATAGATGGCAATGCCAACACTAAGACTGAGTTGCAATTCGAGCTCATTGATACGAAAAGGCTTACGCACTTCCTTGAGGATTTTTTTCACAACGGTAGTAACACCGTGCTGACCGGTGACCTCAGGAAGAAGCAGGGCAAACTCGTCACCGCCGTAACGACTCAGAGTATCTTCTTCACGCAAGCACCCTAAAATCCTTGTCGCCACCCATTGCAGGACGCGATCACCAATGAGATGTCCGAGACTGTCGTTGATCTCTTTAAAACGGTCCATGTCCATGAACAATAAGGCAAACTTCCGGTCGTTGCGTTGGGCGTGGACCAGAACCTGATGGGCCCGATCATTGAACAGTTGGCGATTGGGGAGGTTGGTCAGCTGATCATAATAGGCCAGATAACGGACAGTCTTGTGGTCTTGCTGTAACTTCTGCTTTTCCTGGAACCGATCCAGCGCCTTTGCGATCGTGGTGAGAAGTTCTTCGGGCTTATAGGGCTTGCAAATATAATCGAAAGCACCCAGCCGCATCGCTTCTTTGACCCAGGGGAAGGATGTCTCGCCGCTGATGACGATAATTTCAGAATCAAGACCTGCTTGTTGATGAAAGCCAAGGACATCCAAACCATTGGTCTCAGGCATCTGTAAGTCAAGAAGAATCAACGCAGGGGCATTACTCTGAAGTTTTTTGATCGCTTCATCGCCACCGGATGCCAGCGCCACATTGGTATAGCCGCTAATATGCAGCAGTTGCTGAAGGCTTTTCAGCTGCGTATGCTGGTCATCAACGACCAACAATTCAAACTGCGGGCCT
>JAZBPC010000149.1:0-2058 GCA_036351455.1 Desulfuromusa sp. | reverse complement strand
TACAGTTATGTGGCAATGCAGATTCCAACGGGGGTGCTGGCCGACAGTTGGGGACCACGGCGACTTTTGACCGCCGGTGCGCTGGTGGCAGGCATCGGCAGTCTTTGCTTTGCCTTTGCTGATGGGATGTTCTGGGCTTGCTTAGGTCGCTTGTTAATCGGTGGTTCGGTGGCTGTTGCTTTCGTTGCCATGATGAAGCTTTCCAGCCATTGGATGGCTTTAAGGCACTTTTCCCTGGCGTCAGGGATGGCGCTTTTTCTAGGTATTCTCGGTGCTGTTTTTGCCGGGACCCCGCTCCGTCTGCTGGTCACCACTTATGGCTGGCGCCCGGTCATGCTGATTTCCAGTATCTTCCCCTTTTTAATTGCTGCTTTGATTTGGTTCATCGTCCGTGATGACCCCAATGAGCGCGGTTATTCCAGCTACGCTCCAGAGACCAAAATGGAGGGACCTCAGGTCGGAGTGGTTGCGGGGTTGCAGCAGGTTTTTGCCTACCGCAATACTTGGCTGCTGTCGCTTGCTCCAGGTGCTTTTGCCGGTAGCGTGCTCACCTTCGCCGGTCTCTGGGGGGTGCCTTTTTTAACCAGCCATTACGGCATAAGTGCGCCGATGGCTGCAGCGACATGCTCTGCCATGTTGCTTGCCTGGGCAGTCGGTGGCCCTCTTTGTGGAAATCTTTCTGATCGCGTTGGGAAACGTAAACCTGTCTACCTCATTGGTTGTGCTGTGATCGTTTTTGGCTGGGCCCTGATTATTTTTGTCCATGATCTGCCTTTGGTGATTTTAATCGGACTCTTGATGGTTATCGGGTTTTCCGCCGGGGGGATCATCATCGGTTTTGCCTATGTCAAGGAATCGGTCCCATCTCATCTAGCAGGGACCGCTGCCGGGGTCTGTAACATGGGAGTCATGGTTGGCCCGATGTTTCTCCAACCGGCCGTTGGTTGGGTTCTCGATAACCGTTGGCAAGGGACAATGAAAGCGGGAACCCGGATCTATGAGTTTGGGGCCTACCGCGCCGCATTTTCCCTTATTCTGGCTTGGGCAGTGCTGGCGCTGATTTGTCTGATCTTGACTCGGGAAACTGATTGTCAGCAGAGGTCTTAACCCACGGATCAAATGTCGCGGCAAGGTCGATTCACACCTGTTTACAGCGGTTCATCGGCCTAAACTTTACGGCCAGCGATGATGATTTTATTGTTGGAAAAGAACCGATTTTTATAAGAAGTAGCGGAGAAGATTATTTCTAAGCCACAGCTCTCAAGTAGGGAGGTGAGTTGCTTCGGGGTGAAAATCTGTTTGTGCCCATAGGGAACTGTTGAATAAAAACTTGGCAGGAACAGGCTCATTTTTCCCGGGAGATAGCGATAAAATTTCTGACTGAGTTTATAGGACAAAACTTCACGTGTTGGTGTATCCAGAAATAACATACCATCAGGCCTGAGTAATTTACAGGCTGATTCAATCGTTTCCCGTGGGAAGTTCACATGTTCAATGACGTCCCACAGAGTCATGATATCAAAATATTGTGCAAATTTTTTTTGCCAATAATCATCATCAACCAACTCACCACGCATTTCAATTCCAGAGTGTTCTTGTGTGTATGCTCTACGGATAGTACTAGGCTCAATTCCATGAATTTCAGCTCCCTGAACTTTCAATTGGATGAGAAATTGTCCCAACCCTGCACCGATATCCAGAACTTTGGAACCAGGGAGAGTGATATGGCGTTGCATAAAGCCCAGGCGCTCTAGGTGTAAAGAGGCATTTTCGTCTGCTCGCGACTGTAGATATTCCCGGTTTTTGATGCTCAGTGTAATTTTATTATTGGCTTTTTCAGAGGGACTATCCAAATAGTTTAGAAAATGAAAGTCACAGTTTCGGCAAACGTGGATGATGCTATCGGATAGGTCATACGTAGGTTCTGCTGCAGGTTCACAGCAGAGTTTGCAGCGTTTGAAATTGTATTCAGAAGCGTCCATAGATGTTACGATCATCATTAATTTGGGAATAAAGTCAAGGGGCTGCTTGGTTGCATCGTTGACTTTTTATAAATGT
>JAZBPC010000148.1:0-2510 GCA_036351455.1 Desulfuromusa sp. | reverse complement strand
GGGGGCCAACAGCAGAAAAATAAGGTCGACTGGTCGATCATCAATGGACTCGAAATCGATCGGATGCTCGAGGCGGGCAAAAATTCCATGCAGCTTGTCGAGGTTCGGTAGCTTGCCATGGGGAATAGCAATGCCGTTGCCGAGAAAGGTGTTCGCCACAGCTTCGCGCCCTTTCATGCTCTCGACATACCCTGGATCTATATAGCCATTTTGGGTAAGAACTTTACCAACAAGCTCAATCGCTTCTAACTTACTTGCTGCTTGAGCACCAAGGACAATTGATTTCTGATCAAGATCCAGCATAAGGGCCTCCTGATATGAGTTGATGATTAATTGTAATCGATTACAAAATAATTGTCAAATGATGTTTTTTATTTTTTTATTTTATTGTTACTATAGATAGTTATATAATGATAACGTTTACTTCTTGCACGGTATTGTTGTCATAGTGGCATTTGGCAGAGGCTGACGTGGCAGCGGAAAACAGTTGACTTAAAATGTTTCGCACAATCACAACCAAGCATTATGAGGATCGGTATGAGAATTAAAGAAATAGCAGAATTAGCGGGAGTGTCAACCGCAACTGTTTCGCGGGTCTTAAGCGGCAAGCAGAAGGTGAGTCCCAAAGTGAAGGCCAAGGTCCTTGATGTTGTGAAGAAAATGAACTACTCACCGAATCGTGCGGCCCGAAATCTCCGCTCCAGAACATCAAGCTCCATCGGCCTGATTGTCGCCGACATCCAGAATCCTTTTTTTGCTTCTGTCAGTCGCGCCGTTGAAGATATCGCCCAGGCAAACGACTATAGCGTAATTTTCTGCAATACAGACGAAGATCCAGAAAAAGAACGGAGGTATCTTGAGTTGATGCAGAATGAAAATGCGGCCGGGATTATTCTGGCCCCAACCGGGACCCTTGCGGCTCGCTTCCCTCAAGAACTGGCAGATGCCGGGCCGATGGTTGTTATTGATCGGAAGGTCGCTGGTACTGCTATCGATAGCGTTGTCATCGACAACTTTGCAGCGGCCCGTAATCTGACCGAGCATATGCTCAGCCATGGTTACCAGCGTATTGCCGGGTTGTTCGGGGCAAACAGCATCACGGGGCAGGAGCGGAAAAGTGGCTTTCTGGCCGCAATAAATGTGGCTGGTGTGAAGCTGCATGAAGAATTCATCGTCGATATCCCCGCCAAAGAAGCCGCAGGGCAAGCTGCCGTTAATCAGCTTCTCAATCTTGAAGAGCCACCCGAGGCAATCCTCACCAGCAGTGGTTTGCTGGCAGCTGGCGCATTCCGTGCGATTCGGGACAGGGAGCTGACCGTTCCGGATACGATTGCCTTTGCAACCTTTGACGAATCACGCTGGACGGTCATGATCAGGCCGGCGATAACGGTTGTTGAGCAGCCTACTTATGCTATTGGCCAAACGGCTGTAGAAATGCTTCTGAAGCGGATTCAAGAACCTGATCGTCCAACCCGGCAGGTGGTTTTGTCCAGCAAGTTGATCGTCCGCCAGTCCTGTGGTTCACATCCCCGTTGAAAATTATAGAAAATCATTACGGAATAGATGGCCCCGACAACGTTTGCTAGCTCAAACTTGAGCAACTGCTGATTTTACCGGCTTAAATGTTACGTCCAGCGAGTATAATCTTGTTGCTGGAAAAGAATCGATTTGTATATGAACGGGAGGAAAAAACAATTTCTAAGCCACAATCCGCAAATAGATGGATGAGTTGCGTCGGCGTGAAAATCTGTTTGTGACCATAGGGAACTGTTGCATAAAAACTGGGGAGAAACAGGACAATTTTCCCCGGGATATAGCGATAAAATTTTTCACTGAGGCGGTAGGAGAAACTCGCCCGTGAAGGTGTATCCAGAAATAACATCCCTCCGGGCTTGAGGAGATTGCAGGTCGATGCAATCGTTTCCCGTGGGAAGTTGACATGTTCAATGACATCCCACAGGGTGATCAGGTCAAAGTATTGTGTAAATGTCGTCTGCCAATAATTATCGTCAACCAATTCACCACGCAATTCAATTCCAGATTGTTCATGTGCATATTCCCTGCGGATGGTGCTGGGTTCTATTCCATGACTTTCAGCCCCCTGGGCATTCAGCAGCAATTGAAATTGCCCCAGTCCTGCACCGATATCCAGAGCTTTGGAGCCGCAGAGGTTCATATGACGCTGAATAAATTCCAGCCGCTTCAGGTGTAAAGAGGCATTTTCGTCTGTCCGTGATTGCATGTATTCACGATTTTTGGCGTTCAGTTGAATTGTATTCTTGGCTTTTTCAGAGGTACTATCCAAATGGTTGAGAAAATGAAAGTCACAGTTTCGACAAACATGGATGATGCTGTCGGAGAGATCATAGGTGGGTTCTGCTGCGGGTTCACCACAGAGTTTGCAGCGTTTGAAATTGTATTCAGAAGCGTCCATAGATGTTACGATCATCATTAATTTGGGAATAAAGTCAAGGGGCTGCTTGGTTGCATCGTTGACTTTTTATAAATGT
>JAZBPC010000147.1:0-5892 GCA_036351455.1 Desulfuromusa sp. | reverse complement strand
GGGCCAATGGTAATTGTACCAGTGGACATCAAGGAAATCGATCACTTCACCAAAGCGGATGCGGTCGATCAGATTTCCCAGGGCGCCGCTGAGAATCAATCCTAATGCCAGATGTTGCCAGTGTTTTTCGCTTGGAATTCTGCGGATAAACCAGAGAATTCCAAGCGAAGCAAGCACCGAAATGGTGATAAAAAACGGTAAACGGATAGAACTGTCAGAGAGAATACCGAAAGCTGCACCTGGATTGCGAACGTAAGTCAGATGAAAAAAGTTGCTGATAATCCGCTTTGATTGTGAAATTTCAAAGTTATTATCAATATAGATTTTGCTCAACTGGTCCAGTATCAGGCTGCAACTCGCAACCAGGGTAAAAAGCCGATATCTACTCATCTCAGCCGGTCGCCAAGGCATCCGCGCAGCGAGTGCAGATGGTTGGATGCTCACTGTTTTCACCAACGCTGGTTGCATAATTCCAGCAACGGTCACATTTTTCACCATCAGCAGGGAGAACCTGTAATTTTAAACCAGGGATATTTTCCGCCTCAACCGCTGCTGAGAGATCCTTGCTCAACTCGACTTGAGAAACGATAAAGTAGGTTGGCAGTGATTCCAGGTAGTCGGTCAACAGCTGCTGGTACTCTTCAGGAGCATCAAGGAGAATCTTTGCTTCCAGAGATTGTCCTAGTTTTTTATCGGCTCGGGCTTTTTCCAGTTGTCTGGAAACCTCGGTACGAATTTTATGCAATTTTTCGTAACGTTCCTCCAGTTGATTATTCAGATAGCTTGAATTTTCCAGGGGGAAAGCTGCCAAATGGACGCTGGTTTCACGTTCGCCCGGCAGATCGAGCCAGATTTCCTCAGCGGTAAAGGTTAAAACAGGAGCCAGAATCCGGGTCAAAGCATCAACAATCTGATACATGGTTGATCGGGCACTGCGGTAGGCAATGCTTTGCTTTGAGCTGGTGTAAAGGCGGTCCTTGAGAATATCCAGATAGAATGCGCTCAGGTCGATGGCACAAAAATTATGTACCGCGTGATAGATGACATGGAACTCGTACTTGTCGTATGCGCCGGCAACTTTTTGAATCAGCCGATGCAAACGTGACATCGCCCAAAGATCCATTTCCAAAAGATCTTCGTCAGCAACGGTATCAGTTTTTGGATCAAAACCATTCAAATTCCCGAGGAGATAACGGGCGGTGTTACGGATGCGTCGATAAGCGTCTGACAACCGCTGCAGAGTTTCCTGACCCAGACGGATATCATCGCGATAGTCTGTTGCTGCGACCCACAGGCGGAGGATTTCTGCACCGTATTTTTTGGTGATTTCATCAGGTGCGATGACATTCCCCATTGACTTTGACATCGGACGGCCATCTTTATCGAGTACAAAACCGTGAGTTAAAACAGCTTTGTAGGGTGCACGATCACGGGTGCCAACGGATTCCAGCAAACTGGAGTGGAACCAGCCACGATGTTGGTCAGAGCCTTCCAGATACAGATCGGCGGGACTCTGCAGTTCATCGCGATGTTCACAGACCGCAGCATGGGAAACCCCGGAATCAAACCAGACATCGAGGATATCCGATTCTTTGGTGAATTTATCGTGTCCACATGCAGGACAAACTGTTCCTGGAGGCAACAATTCCGAGGCATCCTTTTCAAACCAGACATCACTGCCGGTGGCTTCAAACTGATCCGCAATATGGTGCATGACCTTGCCGTCATTTAAGGCTTCGCCACATTTTTCGCAGTAGGCAATAGTAATGGGGACACCCCAGCTCCGTTGTCGGCTGATACACCAATCTGGACGAGCTTCGACCATGTTGAAAATACGGTTACGACCCCAGCTTGGAATCCATTCAACCCGTTCAATTTCCGCTAATGCTTTTTTGCGCAGGTCGTTTTCTTCCATGCTGATGAACCATTGTTCCGTGGCCCGGAATATGATCGGCTTTTTACAGCGCCAGCAATGGGGGTAACTGTGATCAACCTGACTTTCGTGAAGCAGGGCACCAACTTCGGTCAATTTTTCGTTAACTGCCGCATTGGCATCCTTCAGCTTCATCCCACCAAACAGCTCAAGGTCCTGACGATAGCGGCCATAATCATCTACGGGATTGTAGATTTCCAGTCCGTATTTGAGGCCAACCTGGTAGTCATCCTGTCCATGTCCCGGAGCGGTATGGACACAGCCTGTTCCCGCTTCCAGGGTGACATGATCGCCAAGCATCAGCAGCGAGTTGCGCTCGTAAAAGGGGTGTTTGCAGTTCTTGTTTTCAAACAGCTCCGCTGCAAAAGTTGCAGCAACTGCATATTCCTCAATCCCCAGAGTTTTCATGACCGATTCATGCAAGCCTTCAGCTAAAATCAGATATTCACCATTGGCCTCAACGGCTACATAGGTCAGTTCAGGGTTCAGGCAGACTCCCAGGTTTGCAGGAATCGTCCACGGGGTTGTGGTCCAGATGACAAAACTTAAGGGTTTCCCGCTCAGTTCCGACAGCTCTGCGGGGAGTTCGTCAATGTAAGGGAGTTTCACATAGATCGAAGGTGAAGTGTGATTGTCATACTCAACTTCAGCTTCAGCCAGAGCAGTCACACATGAAGAACACCAGTGGATCGGTTTTTTCCCTTTATACAAAGATCCCCGTTCCACCAGTCGCGCCAATTCCCGTGCGGTTGTTGCCTCATAGTCGGGGGTCATGGTCAGATACGGGTCTTCCCAGTTGCCAAAAATTCCCAGTCGCTGAAACTCTTCACTCTGAGTTTGCACCCACACCTTTGCATAATCACGACATTGACGGCGGAAATCAGCTTTGCTCATGTCACGCTTTTTCTTGCCGAGTTTTTTGTCAACCATCAACTCAATGGGTAAACCATGGCAATCCCAACCTGGAACGTAGGGGGTGAAGAACCCCTGCATCCGTTTGCTCTTGATAATCACATCCTTGAGGATTTTATTCAGGGCATGGCCCATGTGCAGATGGCCGTTGGCATAGGGGGGGCCATCGTGAAGGATGAAACTTTCCTTGCCCTGATTCGCCTTTTCGAGTTGATCATTGAGATTGATCTGTTGCCAATGTTTAAGGATTTCCGGTTCCCGGTTTGGCAAGTTTGCGCGCATTGGAAAATCGGTTTTGGGCAGATTTAAGGTATCTTTGTAGTCCATGCCAACATGTCTCCGCAGGGATTATGATAATGGGTTGTTTTCGGATAAAATTAAACTCGCAAGCTAGCAAATAGAGCATTTAAGTTCAAGGGGAAAGGGTTTGATCTTGCGGGTTTTTTTGTTGTTTATTCACGCTAACCCTATTGATATGAAGCCGGGATTGAATTTTCTGGTTATCCAGCTCACGCTACTTGGGAAATGATGTGGTCATGCACACCCTTCCAAAGGTGTGCATGACCACATCATCAGCATGGGTGGAGCCAAGGAGATAACAGATTGAATTATTCCTTATCGAGGTATTCTTTGACCTGTCCGGTTAAATTAATCCAGAGCAGCCCAAGGCGCTCATGAGCCCAGTATTCACTGTGCTGCAGAGTTTTCCCTGAGGGAAAGTTCCACCAGCTTTTAAAGGGTTTGCTGAGATGCTCTGTCGGTGCAGGAATTGGATCAAGTCCAGCGTGGTGGAACAGCTTCAGGGCACGCGGCATGTGGACAGCGGTTGTCACTACAACCAGGGATGCTGCAGGGAATTTGGCAGCAATGGCTTCCGCTTCTTCTATGGTGTCTCTGGGGCCGTTTAAAACCAGAATATCTTCAGCCGGGACTCCTAGCGCCAGCGCCAGTTCCCGCAGCTTTTGCGGATAGGAAACAGGATCTGAAGCCACTCCCTTAAAGCCGGTAAAAATTAACTTGCTTCCCGGATTAAGGTGATAGATGCGAATCCCTTCGGCAAGGCGGACAATTGCTGTCGGGCTGAGCTCGCTGGTCACCGGTTGATCAGTAACGGATTGGTGCCAACTGCCTAGAACAGCGATATAGTCAACGGGGGTCTGACTTTGCTGATAGCTGGGAATTTGCATTTCAAATGGGGCAATATATTGATTGCTTAAGGGGGCATAGCTACTGACGAATAAAAGTGCTGTCGCAACCAAAACAACGATAATTCCAAACCACCGGGTCTTGCGCCGCAACAGTAATAACAACGCCCAGAGCAGTAGCAGCAACGTGACTGGTACCGGCATCAAGAGGTTGCCCAGAAATTTTTTTAACAGAAAAAGATAGTGATCCATCAATAACCACTCCAGTGAGTCCTGAATCAGCAATAAAAACCAATGGAACATTAACGCAGTTGCTGCAATTAATCAATTCCGTTGTTTTTCCAAGCAGATATCAGCACATGGGCAATTATGGCAAAGGGGCTTCTTACGGCAGAAATCTTTACAGTGGATGACAATCAAAGCATGGTACTCATTGTAGAGTTGAATATCCTCTGGCAGGTTGGACATAAAAAGATCTCTGACGAACGCATATTTCTCTGTTCCCGCAAGGATCCCTAAACGTTGAAACAGGCGATGGGTATAAGCATCGACAACAAAAGAAGCACGCTGTCCTGCATAGAGCAAAATTGAATCAGCAGTCTCCGGGCCAATCCCTTTTAAACGCATCAATTCATTTCGGACCAGGTTCAGTTCCTGATCCAACAAATGGTCAAGATTTCCCTGATGGTGTTCCTGTAAATAGCGACAAAAAAGTTGCAGCCGCTCAGCTTTTTGGCGGAAGAAGCCAGAAGGGCGAATCAGTTGCTCCAGTTTTTCTCGTTCCAGCTTGAGGACGGCATCAATGCTCAGGGCATCGGCTTGACGCAGGTTGGTCATCGCTTTTTCAACATTGTTCCAGTTGGTATTCTGGGTCAGAATTGCTCCGATAACGACTTCAAAAGGGGTGTCGGCAGGCCACCAATGACGATTTCCATAATGATCGAAGAGTCGCTGATAAATATCCAGAAGATTGCTCATGTTGAACCGTTAGGGTTCGCGTCCTTGATTCCCGGAGCCGTTGACCCAAAGAGCTTGGTCAGTTGTTGTGCCCGATATTCAAAGATTTGCTCGAGCATCTTCTTGACCCGGAGTTGATGCACGAGTTCTCCAAGGAAGCCGAAGGGGAGTTTGTAACTGACTCGGTCAATCATGCGTGTCTGGTTGTTTTCAGCAGCTTCAATCCGGTGTTCATGATACCAAAGACGATAGGGGCCGATTCTTTGTTCATCAACAAAGTATTCCCCTTCGCGGATATGTTTGATCTCAGTCAGCCAGCGCCAGTTGCCAAACAACGGGATACCGATGCGGTATTCAATCATCAGGCCGTTGTACATTGTTTCTGGCAGATCACTGATGATGCGGAAATTAAGTTCCGGCGGTGTCAATTCGTTAAGATTGGCTGGGGTCGCCATAAACTGCCAGATGTTTTCTACCGTCTGGTTGAGGAGAATTTCCCGTTCGAGAAAATGCATAATTAACTCCTGAAGTTACAGATAAAAGACTTTATGGTGTTAATTATTTCATGTTCCCTTTAAAATTCAAAGTCGCCTCGAGATTTTTTGATAAAATGGATTTGTCATAGGTGATGTTTTGCACATCAATGGAGATTTTATGTCTGAAGAAAAAATACGTCTTGGGATCAGTTCCTGTTTGCTTGGTGCAAAAGTTCGTTTTGATGGTGGCCACAAACTTGACCGTTTTTTGACGGAAACCCTCGGCAATTATGTTGAATATGTTCCTGTCTGCCCGGAAGTTGAAGTTGGCCTGCCAACACCACGCGACAGTTTGCGGCTGACCGGTGTTCCGGAGAGTCCACGTCTGATTTTTCCGAAAACCGGCGAAGATATCACCGAACGGATGACAGTCTGGGCCAAAGAAAGAGTCAAACAACTGGAAAAAGAG
>JAZBPC010000146.1:0-6045 GCA_036351455.1 Desulfuromusa sp. | reverse complement strand
ATTAGGGTGACCCAATGGCTAACCACTGGGCAGGAAGCGGCGGGGAAGCATAACACTGTTTGATACAGTCTAGATTTACACGGCCAAACTGTCAAGATAAAATGTAGATAAAACATCCATAATTTATAAATGAAGTGGTTGGAAAATGCCCCTCTCTGCCAATAATAGAGTGGAGGCTATATTTAAAAAAACGAGTAATGATCCGATATTATTCTAATAATTCTGACCAGCAAACTGTTTCTGAGTGCCTGTGGCAGTATAGCGAAACTCATTATTCTCTAAAATTCATTGTGAGTTTTTTTCTTGCTGAAGATACTAAAGTATCGTCAATGCCACTGTAATATGAACGCCAAATAAGTGGATGCCTTTGTGGAAAGTGAAGTGAACGTGGCTCTAATCCTATGGCTAATGCGTATTTTATCATCACATCAGCATTAATCTGGTACGGGAAAACAACATATTTAATCTTGTCAAAAAAGGATGTTAGAAAAAAAACCATATCCTCAGTGGCACGACGATTTTAGAATGAATGTGAACCAATAGATTTGCCACGATGATGCACAAACCCTTTTTTTGTCCTTATATCAAGAATCGAAGCACAGCGAACGCTGACTTCATATCAGAAAGGCGGCCATGGATGGCCACACCAGGGAGCGCCGGGGAGTCGATGCAGGAGGGAACCAACTTGATGATGGCGACGTCGTGTGCCACACAGTTGGACCTTTAGCATTGGGTCCGGTATACACTATTTCTGCAGCCCAGGTTGCTACCGGATTAGTTGCATGACAATGACGATTGAATGCTGTGTTGGTTCGATGTTCTGAAGCGGCCTTTGCATTACGTCATGTCAGCACTTGCAGACGTGGTTGAATGTTTCCCGTAAAGCTACGAACTGAGCATACAGGGCCTGTTCGCTTCCTCGCTTTCATAGTAACGAACTTCAACCACGTTATTATCGGGATCACGAAAATAGATAGAAACCCCTGTACCATGAGCACCCCAGCGTTTAGCAGGTCCATCGTCAATAGAAATTCCATTTTCCTTAAGTTTTTTCTGTAGCGATTCCCAATTTTTTTTACTTGTGGAAAAACAAAAGTGATTAAGATTCGGGCGGCAAACATTTTCCGGATTTGTCTTTTCCCATAGTTTTTTAGGAAAGAGATCAATGATGGTGTCCTTAGTAATACGAACAGATGGAAAGGGTACCTGGTTGTTTTTAAACTCCTCTATCCGTTCGCCATGCAGTTCGAGAATTTCTGTGTAAAAATGCAGAGAGAGATTAATGTCTACTGCGTTGATGACTATATGATCCATTTTGTATTTCATCATCAGCTCTCCATACAGGTAGAAAGTTCAGGTCAGTTTTTTTCTTCATAGCTCGCGATCATCACCTCAGCGCAACGATCGCGCAAGGGAACCAGGGACTGATACGCCTGCGAGTTGAACCAGTGTTGCAATGCAGTCTGGTCGGCAAAACGGATCAGTACCACCCGATCGTAAGGGTGATCACCTGCCAGGATCGCCGACTTAATTCCTCGAAACACCACCTCAGCGGCAAAGGGTTGCAATGATTCATGGACTCCATCCACATACTGCTGCCACAGGATCGAATCTTTGATACGGATATGTCCAACCCGATAGGTGGCCACTCATCATCCTCCCTTGAAAAAATAAATATTACAAATCATTACAAAATCCCATCGTCATGTCAAAGTTGGTCTCGAAATAACGACCCTCATAATAACAGGATGGAGGTCTCCTCCTGAAATTCATCTCGTATTCTTTAAGGGGTGATTTTTTTTAAATTCGCGGTTACTGGAAACCGTGCATTCTCTTTTTTCGGTTGTCATGCCCAACCGGAATGCTGTGCCCTCCTAATAATCTTATGATGAATCATATTTTTGTTGCAGGAGTTGTGAAAATTGATAATATAAATTAATCTTAGCAGGGTCTAATCAGGCTACTTAAAGAAGGTGTTAATGAAACTTTTTCACGGCTCAATTCGTAAAAAATTATTGATTCTCGTTTTGGTGGCGACAATGCCGGTGTTCATCGTGCTGCTAGGCACTGAACTGCAAAACAGTCATCGTGCTGCTCAACTCGCAGAAAAGGACACCGCCATATACCTTAGTGGCTTTGCAGAAATCGAGCGACGAATCACAAATTCCACTCATACTCTTTTGCGAACAGTTGCCTCGATTCCTGACATTTACAGTCTGGATGAGGAGAAATCACGGGTTATCCTTTCGACTCTGCTGGAAACCAACCCCATCTATACCAATGTCATCCTGGTGGACCTCAAAGGTAACGTTGTTGCGGCCGGGAAAAATCATGATAGCGCCAGAGCGCTTAACTTCAGCGACCGTAAGCAATTCAAAGAAGCTATCGCATCAAAAGGTTTTGCGTCTGGAGAGTTCGTTGTCGGCAAATCTACAAAAGAAGCAATTTTCCCATTTGGGATGGCAGTACAGAACAAGCAGGGCGAGGTGACTGGCGCCATTATCATTGGTGTCAGTCTCGTTCATTATGGTGAGTTTTTTGAGCGTGGAGATTACCCTGAAAACAGTTTTTTTGGTATCTGCGATCATAATGGCATCAGATTATTTCGTTACCCTGTCAGCGACCAGACGGGTATCGGCGAACCAATCAATCAAAATGTCTATGAAGCGGCCAAAGTAAGTGAAATAAAGGGGAGCCTGTCCGCACAGAACTCTGACGGAAAGAAACGCATCATGGCATTCGAGGCACTGCGAATTGAAGGAAACAAAAGGCCTTATATTTATATGTTTATGGGGGTAGCATCAGAGCAAATACAGGCTCAATCTCACTCAATTATAAATCGCCTGATGACAACCAGCGTCCTCTCTCTTTCACTTTCCCTCTTTATTGCCTGGTTCCTTGGCGGCAGGGGTGTGGTTCAACTGATTGACAGGCTTTCACACATAACCAAAAAGTTCAGCCAGGGTGATAAAAGCGTTAAGAGCAATATTGATTATAGTGACGGTGAAATAGGCGGTCTGGCAGAGTCTTTCGATAATATGGTGGATATGATTCATCAGCGTGAAGAAGAAAAAACGAGGCTGTTAGAACAGCTCAATCAGGCCCATAAGATGGACGCCATAGGCCAGTTGGCTGGTGGCATTGCCCATGATTTCAATAACATGCTCGGTGGAATCCTGGGCGCTGGACAAATGCTGCCGCGGTACCTGTCAGACGAACCCAAGGCGCAAAAACTTCATTCGATCATAATGCAGTCTGCCACCAGGGCGGCTGACTTAACCGGTAAACTGTTGACCTTTTCCCGCACGTCAAGTAAAGCGTCTACTCCTGTAAATATGCATGCGCTTATTCAAGAAACCATCACCCTCTTGCAGAATACAACAGATCGCCGCATCAAGATTGAAACAGAACTTAAAGCAAACCAGAGTTCAATCGTAGGAGATCCTTCACAACTCCAAAGTACGATGTTAAACCTGGGCATTAACGCTTCTCAGGCAATGCCGAATGGTGGAACCCTTCGCTTTGCAACCCGCTTGCTCGATATTGATGATATCACCTGTAACTCATCTCCATTTGACTTGCATCCGGGGCAATTTCTGGAGATAGAAGTCACTGATACCGGCTGTGGAATTTCAGCTGAAAATATACACAGAATATTTGAGCCTTTCTTCACGACTAAAGAGCAGGGAAAAGGAACCGGTTTGGGACTGGCCGCTGTTTATGGAACAATTACACAACATGGAGGTTCGATAACTGTTTACAGTGAAGTCAATAATGGTACTAATTTCAAGATATTACTTCCCTTAAATACATCGGCAGTGGCACAAAAACCGGTATGTCAGGAAATCATAAAGGGGCAGGGAAATATTTTGGTTGTTGACGATGAAGAGGTCATGCGTTTAACGACAAAAGCTATCCTTGAAGATCTTGGCTATTCAGTTCTTCTGGCTGAAAATGGTGAAGAGGCCTTATCTGTTTACAAGGCAAGCAAGAAGCCTGTCGATCTCGTCATTCTGGACATGATCATGCCTGTTATGAATGGCAAAGATTGTTTTTTTGCGCTCAAAAAATTGCATCCAGAGGCCCGTATCATTCTCTCATCTGGATTCGTCCGAGAGGAAGATCTTGAGGATATGAAAAGAAGTGGACTCAAGGGGTATATCAACAAACCATACCTGAGTGATGCCCTGAGCCAGTCCGTTTATAACGCCTTGTCGAATGGTTGATTTCCCAGTTTACTTTTTAATCACCGCTGTTATCCATCAGTCGCAAATTCGCCAATTCAAAAACTGAATCTTGTCTGTCCGGACTTCCATTTTTTTTCGTCATGATCGTTAGCGTCTAAATCCGCCGATTCTGGATGGAGTGCCAAAAAAGCTTATAAATGATTAAATATTCATCTGTCTGTCCCATTCAGATTTCAGTAAAAAATTGTTATAATGGAAGAAATATTATTTATTCTAATAAAAAGCTTCTGCCTTTTGATTTGTGTGCAGTTTGCTGAGCTTTCATGCCTGAGTAGATTGTTCCCTTGCTTTTTATTCACTTTCTGCTAAATTGGAGCATTAGTTTAAACTATCTATTCAAAAACTTTTTTTAAGATAATTTTAAAAATCAATCAAAACAATAAGTTATAAAAATGGGGGTCAAGTGAAGAATCTAATAGTTCTATTCATCTTTGTTTTTATTGCGGCCTGTTCAAGCCAGACGCCAGATGAGCTCGTTGCAGAAGGTGACCGGCTTAAAGGAGAGGGTAATGTTCGCGGGGCCATTGTCCTTTATAAAAATGCCCTGGAAAAGGATGCCAATGATCTAGCTGCCCGTATCGGTCTGGCGTCAGCTTATCAGGCAAGCGGTACCCTTGATCTTGCGGAACAGGAATTTCAGAAGGTTTTACTCCAAAACCCCTCCTTACATGACATTTTACTTCAGTTGGCTTCCATAGCCATCGACCGGGGTGAGCCGCAGCAGGGTTTAGCCTACATTGAGCGTTTTCATTCAGCTGTTTCTCCGAGTGCCGAATCGCTAACCCTGGAAGGTAGAGTGCATGGTGCTTCAGGAAATCTTACCGAAGCAGAGAATCTATTCAATAAAGCGATTGAGCTTAAACCTTCCTTTGCCCCAGCCCATTTGAATCTGGCTAAAATTTATCTGCAGCGTAAGGATCTGTCCCGCGCTGAGCAGCTCCTTCGTCAGACAATTGCACTTGATGAGCGACAGTTTGAAGCTTATTTTTTATTGGCTCCAGTGGTAACTGGCAGAGGCGAAATTGAACCCGCTCTGCAACTTTATCTGGATGTGGCTGCGATTGAACCCCGGCAGCATTATGCCCTGTACATGGCGGGGATGTTACAGCTTGATCTGGGTGATTTTGCCGCCACGGAGAAAACGGTACAACAATTTGAAAAGAATTTTCCTGATCGCCCTGAAGGCTCTCGCTTAAAGGGGATGCTGCTTTATCATCAGGGCCAATATGATGATGCCAAAGTGGCCCTGGAGCAGTCGTTGCGCAGTGAGCAGCATCCGCTGACTTTCCTCTTTCTGGGCTTAAGTCATTACTCCCTTGAGCGCTTTGAACTGGCCCTCAATCAGTTTCAAAATGCTCTTGATATCAGCCCCGAGTTCGAACGGGCGCGGGTGTTGGTTGCTCTGACCCTGCTTAAACAGGAACGCGTTGATGATGCCATCACCCAGATTCAGCGCGTCGTGCGCAACAACCCCAACAACGCCTATGCGCGTAATATTCTCGGCAGTGCCCTGCTTGCTGCCGGTGAACTTGATCGCGGAATGGCTGAGCTCGAAGCAGCAACCAATCTGGATCCCATGCTGGTTGAAGCGCACCTTCAACGTGGGGCTATCCGATTGTCGCAGGGTGAGTTCAATGCTGGAGAGCAAGATCTCATTCGTGCCGTTCATGTCGCGCCGGAATTGTTGAACAGCCGCTTAATGCTCGTGACACACTACCTGCGGCAAAAAAACTATCCCGCCGCCATTGAAACCTTGAATGAAGGGATGAACGATACTGCGCAGGATGCATTGCTTAAT
>JAZBPC010000145.1:0-4654 GCA_036351455.1 Desulfuromusa sp. | reverse complement strand
GCTTGAAGAGCCCGATACCCGTTCGTGGCAAACATTACCAGGCCGTTTAACACTCGTGCGGATTCCTTTGCCTGCCGGTCGTCACAAGCTGCAAGTTGAATTTGAATCGACTGGGTTTGAGAATCGACACATCATCGATTTACCAGCAATTCAACTGCGTCAAGGGCAACGGGTATTTTATTCTGTTCGACTGTAAGATACTAATATAGGAAATCTATTTTTTCTCTTAACGACTGTCTCGACCCAGGAAATTCTCTGTAGGGAGGGTTGTTTCAGAAATACCTCTTTTTTTGTGTGGGGAAGATACCTCATCTGTCCCCACACAAAAAACTGAGCTGTTAAGAGCGTCCTACTGTCGCGTTAGAGAGCGATACCTGATCCTGTGAGGTTGGTCTGCTGCCTTGCCGAGGCGACGTTTGCGATCTTCTTCATATTCTGAATAATTACCATTAAACCAGACCACCTGAGAATCTCCCTCAAAGGCCAGGATATGGGTTGCAATCCGATCGAGGAACCAGCGGTCGTGACTGATGACAACGGCACAACCTCCGAAATTTTCCAGTCCTTCTTCCAGTGCCCGTAAGGTGTTCACATCGAGATCATTGGTTGGTTCGTCAAGAAGCAGCACGTTGGCTTCTTCGCGGAGCATTTTTGCCAGGTGGACCCGGTTGCGTTCTCCACCCGAGAGGACACTTATTTTCTTCTGTTGGTCGGAACCAGAGAAGTTAAAACGTGCCACGTAAGCACGGGAGTTCACCGACTGTCCTCCTATTTGCAGGATATCCTGGCCGTTGGTCACTTCTTCCCAGATCGTCTTGTCGCCATCCAGTACGCGGCCTTGATCGACATATCCAAGTTGCACTGTTTCACCAACCTTGAATTCTCCGCTATCAGCTTTTTCCTGATCGGTAATCATCTTGAACAGTGTCGATTTTCCTGCTCCGTTAGGGCCGATGACACCAACAATTCCCCCGGCAGGGAGGTTGAAATCGAGGTTTTCGATCAGCAGTCTTTCGCCAAAACCTTTACTGACATCTTTGGCCTCAACGACGACACCACCGAGACGGGGACCTGGCGGGATATAAAGCTCAAGGGTTTTCTCTTTTTCCAGTCCGGCATTACCCAGGAGTTGTTCGTAGGAGTTAATCCGTGCCTGAGATTTTGCATGGCGACCCTTGGGTGACATGCGGATCCATTCCAGTTCGTGTTGCAAGGTCTGCTGACGTTTACTTTCTGTTTTTTCTTCTCTACGCAACCGTTCCTGTTTCTGCTCAAGCCAACTGGAATAGTTACCTTTCCACGGAATCCCCTGACCCCGATCCAATTCCAGAATCCAGCCGGCAACGTTGTCAAGGAAGTAGCGATCGTGAGTAACAGCAATAACAGTTCCCGGATAGCGTTGTAGATGCTGCTCTAACCAGGCAACCGTTTCGGCGTCCAGATGATTGGTGGGTTCGTCAAGGAGAAGAATGTCTGGTTTCTGCAGCAACAGGCGGCATAGTGCAACGCGGCGCTTCTCGCCACCAGAGAGGGTTTTGATAGATGTTTCAGGTGGTGGGCAGCGCAGTGCTTCTTCAGCGAGTTCCAGACGAGAATCGAGCTCCCAGGCATCGGCGGCATCCAGTTTGTCCTGAACTGTGGCTTGCCGTGCGAGGAGTTTATCCATGTCGCAGTCGGGATCGGCAAAGGCATTGTTAATCTCTTCGAATTCCGCCAGTAGATCAACAACCTCCTGGACCCCTTCTTTAACTGTTTCGCGCACAGTTTTATTCTCATCCAGCTGTGGTTCCTGCTCCAGGTAGCCAACGCTATAGCCTTCTGACAACGTCGCTTCACCATTAAATTCTTTGTCGACTCCAGCCATGATTCGCAGCAGAGTTGATTTACCCGAACCGTTCAGTCCGAGGACTCCAATTTTAGCCCCATAAAAATAGGAGAGGGAGATGTCTTTGATGATTGGCTGCTTATTGTAGCTTTTACTAACCCGCATCATGGAATAGATGATTTTTTTTGTGTCTTCACTCATGGGTACTCCTTTAAAACAATATTTATTGTCGATGTGTCCGAATTTGTTAAGAGAGTTGCGACTGTATAGCATCCGATTACGATGATGTATAGTTGCTCGGCTCGCTTTTTTTATCCAAATTGCTGAGAATCTGAAGAAAACTATAGGTTAACTGGGGATGAAGTGTCGTTCCGGCAAGATCAAGCATGATGGAAATGATTTGATCGATATCCAGGGAGTCTTCATACGCACGGTGTGTTCGCATGGCGTCATAGGTGTCAGAAATTGCAGTGATATGGGAACAGATATGTTGCTTCCAGGGCCGTTTCGTTTTGGGATATCCCGTATTGTCATAGCGCATATGATGCTCAAATGCCGTTACAACAGCCAGGCGTGGTACTCCTGGCGTGTTAAGCAGATATTCAGCTCCCAGGCGTGGGTGCTGTTGCATAATAGCCCATTCCTCTTTAGTGAGTTGGGACGATTTGCTGAGAATGTCAGGGGAAATGAACATCTTCCCGACATCGTGCAGCATGGCTGCAATACCAATATCGTTAAGCAGTTGTCCTTCAATCCCAAGAACTTTTGCCTGAGCCAAATTGAGCATGCAGATATTGGTCGAGTGGGTATAGGTATATTCATCCATTGATCGCAGCGGCGCGATTGCCATAAAAGCATCACTCTGGGTGTTGAATGCGTTGACGAATCCGTTAACTATTTCGTTGATTCCGGTCATTTCCAGTTTTTGTTTGTTGCGAACGGTTTGATAAATATCCATAAAACGCTCGGCTTCATAGTCTGCAATTTCTTCGAGTTCCATTCCAGAAAGTTGACTGGAGTTTTGGTTTTTATAACGGATTTCAACCTGGCCAAAATGGATATTTTCGCTACTTTTGATATCAACCTGCTTCTCAGGAGATTTACTGAGTATATTGATGAGGCTGAGGAGTTCTTCCGCATAGACTCCTGCTTCTATTTGTAGATAGCTGATCCCGTTTCTGGAAAGAGAATCAAGCAGCCGGTCAATAGCCAGATTTTTTGCAACAGGCTTATTGGCAAAAATCAATTGCCCATCAACGACTTTTAAGGTGATATCGCTGTAGACGTTGAAGAGCTGATGGAGTTCATTCAGCGCCTGTTTGTTCAGGCGAAGCACCTGTCTGTGTTCCGGATGATACAGGGCGGCATTGGCTGCTGCCGTTGTCAAGAGTCTGATCAGTTTTTGTAAGTGATCATTTTGGGTACTGATCATTTTTCTCTCCTTGCAAATTCCTGCCGCTTTTCTAGTGCTTGTCGGGCGAATTGTTTATGTTTCCCAGTGCTGAACTCCTGGAGAAGTCTTTCAGCAGAACTACCCTGAAACAGAGCCAGGTTTTGGAAAATTTCAGCATGTAATTGTTTGATTCTACGTGCAGCAAGCAAGCTATGTTTTTGCAGTACTCGCCTGAAAACAGGCAAACTTTCTTTATTACCGATTCGGGTCAGAGTCCGAACTGTCTGCTTTTTCAATTCCAGATCTGTTTCATTGTCAGGAATGTTTGCAAGATTTCTGTGCAGGATTGACAATATGCCAGGGTCCCGACTCAGGTCAGCTATCTGTATCGCTGACAGGGAAGCCTCAGGATCATCGCTCTGCAATTCCTTCAGAAGTTGTCGGTTTGCTGTCGCTGGATTGCAGGAAAACAAAATGCGCATGACTTCAAGGCGTACTTTTGGATGGGGATGCTCGGTAAGTTGATTGATGACTTTGATGCTCTGAGGATCCAGATTTTTGCCCAAAATGATGAGAAGGTTGCGCACCAGGTACCAACGCTCATCTTTGAGGGATCGCACGATCATCTTTTGAGCATCGCCACCAATTCCTTCAAGGATTTGCATCCATAGTTCTCGTTCAGACCACTTTGGAGCCAGTCCCAAATACTCAATCACTAATTCGCTGTACGGCTCACCAACGGCAATAATATAATCAGCAATCTCCTGATACTTTTCCTCGCCCCAGAGGTCAATTCCATCCATAACTTCTGACATGAAAGTAGATTGAGTGTGGTGAGACAGTACGATTTCGTTGAAAATACTGGCAGAAGAATTACCACTGTAGAGGTACTGAGACCAGTAGCAATGGATTTCACGTAAGAGCTTGAAGTCCCCCGTGTCCAGAAAAAATCGGGAGAGATCAAGAAGGTTTTGCTGGATAGATTTTTCCTGATCAGTATCAAATTGTTGCTGCAGGACCTCAAAGATGATTTCTGTACAATTGGCTTCGACCGATTGGCTTTCAATTTGGTTTTTCAGCTTTTGCTTTTCATCTTCAGGGATGCTGCCAATAACGCTGTTTCCAAGAATATTGTGCAAGGCCGCCTGATAACTGTCCGGCATATACAAATCTTGTCGTTCTTCACTGAACAGCACATCAAGGCGAGCCCGAACCATGTCTTCTGAAAGTTGAGCTGGTTTGGCTTTGACGTTATGCTGAAAATCCTGATGTGGAGCATTTGCCAAGTTGTTGATCAGACCGAATAAACGTGAAGACAGATTAAGATCCTGACGATTTTTCCCCGCGATAGTATTTTGTAGAAGATGCACGGGAATTTTTTGTAATATATTTGGTTCCCTTTCGCTATGGCGGTCAAGGGCAACAAAGGCGCTGTT
>JAZBPC010000144.1:0-2167 GCA_036351455.1 Desulfuromusa sp. | reverse complement strand
GTATCCATTACCTGGCGGCCAGCAGCTACTGTCTCCTTACCTATACCGTCTCCAGGTATAGATGCGATTTGAAATATCTTCATTTTGCTCCCTCTCTTCAAAGCCCTCTGGGTGTTATTTAGCATAGTTGGTCAAGGTAACTGCGTTCAGTTGGTCCTGATGTAACAGATTTTATTGCCACATTCGTGCCAATTTAAAAGGTCACGTAATTACAGCTGCTTGCGTGAATTCGCTTGAAAAAAAGACCAAAATGTCGCATAATTGTGTCAAATTTATTCATTTTGTTTCGTTTGGAGTCAGATATGTCAATAATTGCCTGCGTTCTTCCAGATTCTTCCCTCATTGAACAGACTCGTCTTGCGTTTCAGAACAATCACAGTGACATCCGGATCGAAGTTGGCTTGATGGAGGAAGGTGTCAAACAAGCGGGAAAGCTGGCAGAGGATGGCTATGAGGTATTTATCAGCCGGGGAAGGACTGCGCACCTGATAAAAAAAGGTAACCCCGAGTGGTCTGTAGTAGAGATTCCCTTCACTGTGCTGGATGTGTTTCAGACAATCGAAAAAGCCAAACTTTATGGTAAAAGTATTGGCGTCATTGCTTTTGCCCCTATGATAGCAGGGCTAGATTACTTCGGCACCATGATGGGCACATCCATAAGGTTTTATCCGCTGATTAATGAAAACCAAGTTGAACCAATGGTGCTGGAGGCCATTAAAGATAATGTCGATATAATCGTTGGTGGAGCAATCACATGCCGGGTGGCGAACCAGCACAAGATTCCCTTTGCAGTTATCGAGAACAGTCCAGAAAGTATGCGGCAAGCAGCCCAGGAGGCGAAGAACATCTCTTTGGCTAAGCAAAAAGAACAGGCTAAGGGGAATCTTTTCCGAGTGGTCCTGGATTACGCCTACGACGGAATCATTTCAGTTGATGCCAGAGGGGCAATCACTATTTTCAACCCTGTCGCAGAAAGGGTCACCCAAATTGCCGCCTCAAAGGCTATCGGACAAAACATTCAGGATATCTGGCCTGATTTCGAGCTTCAAAAAGTATTACGCACCAACAGAGAAGACCTGGCCCAGTTGCTCAACATCAACAACGAGCAGGTGGTCTGCAACAAGGTGCCCATTTGTGTCAACAACAAGGTCGTTGGAGTTGTCATAAATTTCCAGGATGTCACTAAGCTTCAGCGGATGGAGGCCAAGGTCAGGAGACGCCTGTTTTCAACCGGGCATGTTGCGAATATGTACTTTGATGACATCATCGGTACCAGCGTTCAAATACAAAAATCCGTCTCACTGGCGAGGGATTTTGCACAAACCGATTCAGCCATCCTGATTCTTGGGGAAACGGGAACAGGTAAAGAGGTTTTCGCCCAGAGCATTCATAACGGTAGTCACAGAAGGCGAGGCCCATTCGTGGCACTGAACTGTGCGGCTTTACCGGAACAGATTTTAGAAAGCGAATTGTTTGGCTATGTCGGTGGTGCTTTTACTGGGGCAAATCAGAAAGGCAAGGCAGGGCTTTTCGAGGTCGCCCACGGAGGAACACTATTTCTTGATGAAATCGGCGAAATGACACCCATGACCCAGGGAAAGCTATTGCGGGTTTTACAAGAGAAGCAAGTCATGCGTCTGGGAAGCGACAGTTTGACACCTGTAGATGTCAGAATCGTTGCTGCCACAAACAGACCCCTTAAACAACTGGTCGAACAGAAAAAGTTTCGTGCAGACCTCTACTACCGCCTTGATGTGTTGCAGCTGAGACTTTACCCTTTGCGCGATCGTAGTGAAGATGTCATTGCTCTTGCTCAATTTTTCCTCAACAAACACGCTGTCAAAATGAATCGCAAGTTAAAGTTCACACCAAACGCGCTCAAAGAGCTAACTCGGCACACATGGTCTGGTAACATTCGGGAGCTTCAAAACGTTGTAGAGAGAATCCTTGCAACATTGAAGGGGGCAAAGATCGATACAGCGATAATCCAATCACATTTGGAGGACAGGTTGGAGAGTGATATCAACCTGCAACTGCGAAATGCAGAAATGGAAGATATTAGACAGGCTATGGTGTTGAGCAGGGGTAAACAAGCAGAGGCCGCCAAAATTCTCGGAGTTAGCCGATCAACTCTGTGGCGCAGGCTCAAAAAAATAACAACATAGCG
>JAZBPC010000143.1:0-2824 GCA_036351455.1 Desulfuromusa sp. | reverse complement strand
TGCTGGCCCTGACGCAAACCGAGGTTCTTCCTGAAATAGGGAATTTCATCTTTCGCGATACCTTAACTGCTGAGCAACAGGTAAAAGCGCTGGTTGACTACGCCATGCAGACCGACCATATCTCCTTCTCGATTCTCCACCCGGAAAACCGTCTTGGCCGGCAGATGAGTGATTTATTTATTGCGGAAGTGCAAAGAGTCGGAGGTGAGATAATTGATGTTGTCAGCTACCCTGAAGATAGCACTGACTTCAGAAAACAGATTCAACAACTACTCTGGGAGGAAGAGGAAACTCCTCAACCAGCTGAAAACATGGAAGAAGTTCCGAAACTGGAATATCCACTGGCGCCCTTTCACGCACTGTTCATTCCAGATTATGCGGACCGAGTCAGCCAAATTGCACCACAATTGGTGTTTTACGGGATCAAGGACGTCACCCTGCTCGGGATCAGCGGCTGGAACTCGCCAGAACTCATTGGCCGGGCGGGCCGCTTTCTCAAAAACGCCGTTTTTGTCGATGCTTTTTTCCCCGACAGCAAAAAGCCGGAGGTCCAACGCTTTGTCGAGCTCTATCGTCAGACCTATAGGGATGAACCTTCAATCCTTGAAGCCCAGGCCTTTGATGTCGCAACGTTGCTCCTGCAGATGCTGGATGACCCCAGCCTTGGCAACCGCGATGATCTGCGCAGAAAACTGGTAGAACTACAGAATTTTAAAGGTATTACCGGCACAACGGGCTTTGATCTCTTTGGCGAGGCGAAAAAGGAGCTCAGTCTGCTGAAGGTCCAAGGCGGACGAATAGTCGAATTCTGATCAACATTTCAGATAAAAAAAGAGCAGGCTCCTACAATGAAGTCTGCTCTTTATGTCAGTGGCCGTATTATGCTTGCTTTAGAAACCGAAGGCTTTGGTGTCCCGTCCATTGCGATCATGACCCCGAGCTTCCCAGATCTTTTCGGCCTTCTCTCGTCGCTCGGCGGTGAAAACTGCGTACAATTTTTTCTTTATCTGTGCACAATCATCCGGTCAGCTTTAAACTCAGCAGACAGCTGCGAAGGAAGGAGACCATCAAGCAAAATCGTTGTTCTGCTAAAGACCTGCATACTCCAAAAAAGTCTCTGGTGGCTTGAAAACCCCTTGTTCAGCAAGTAAATGATTAATCTCAGTTGGGCCATAATATTTCGCTTCTAACGCCTGCCCATGTTCCATCCAGAAACCAAACTGCGGAATAAAGGTATTATGGCGGATAGTATGGTCAATCGATAGCCCCGCAAGAACAAAGATATTACTATCCCTGCCGTCAAACTCATCCGTAATAAAAGACGCGATACGATGAAATTGTCGCCAGGTATTGATGTTACATAAACGCCGGTGGGGAAAAGATGATGCGACGACCTCGGGGAGAAAATCAAAGACTGAAACTTCCAGCATACACTTTGGTTCATGGCTATCCAGATCCAGTTTTTTCCGGAAGGAGAAAAGCTCGGGCGTTAGCAAATTTCCGATTGGTTGAGGTTTCTCTTGAAGCGTTTCAAGTAATTCATGCTGCTGGCTGACAACTCCGGGATGCAAACGGTAGATTTTTCCGAGAGTACCTTCACGTAACGCAAGGCCATCAACCAGATTATTGAGTTTCAGGACAATGTGAACATTTGGACTTTCAGGTTTTTCAAAGAGATATTTGTAGGGGACTTCGACCTTGAAAACCTTATCTTGCCGAAATATTTTGATGAGTTGCGTCGCCCTGCGGTAGACCCGTAAATATTCATCCAGAACGCGTCCCAGCATTCCGCAACAGGGTACCCGCTGGCCACTCACCCGCTGAATGTAACCAAAACCTGAAGACTCTTCCGCACCGATATGGCTGCCGCCAAGGATCACCAAATCCTTGCCGTGATGCGCGGCAGTTGCTAATCGTGATGGATCGAGTAAAGCACCAACCCTGCCTAAATTAAAGGTTGGACAATTGTAGACATAGCCAAAAAGAGCTTTTTTTATCGACTGGCTTTCATCTGAGCACTGCCAGATAGCCGGCAAAGTCCCGCTAAATTCCGCCTTGTCCGTGAGGCTGCGCATCCGCCCATACAGTTCCATCAGATCCATCGGCGCTTGATCGAGCAGGATATCAGCTGGTGGGGCAATCGGCATGGTTGACTCCTCAAAACATGAAAGAGATCAAAGGTCTCAATCAAAAACATTGATATTTTTAAAAATCAGCAGTTTTTATCTGGGACTGGCCTCCAGCTCCAGAGTGGAGGGGGGAGAATAACGTTCTACAAGAATATCGAAGTCACCAGTGAGTTGATTATAGTATCTCAATTGCCCGGTCCCGATATTGTAATACCAACCATGCAAACTCAACAGACCTTTCGACACCCTTTCTCTAACCCAGGGGAAAGTCATCAGGTTCTTCAGCGAAACCAGAATTGCCTCTTTCTCGCAGGCACGCGCCTGTTTGTCTGCGGGCCCATCCGGCATCTCTTGCAAAACTTTATCCCGCGCGGAAGCGGCAATATTGACCCATTTGCCGATAAACTCTCCGGTTTCATTACCCTGTGAAGATTGCATCAAGGCCCCGATGCCACCACATTGGGAGTGGCCAAGCACAATGATATCAGTGACTTCAAGGATGCAGACAGCATATTCTATCGATGAACTGACACCATGGTAGTCATCGCTTTTCAGGTAGGGAGGAACAAGATTGGCAATATTACGTAATATGAACAGATCCCCAGGAGCACAGTCGGTCAATAGCGCCGGGTCAACCCTTGAGTCACAACAACCGATCAACAGAGCTTGAGGTTTTTGACCTTCGATCAAGTTGG
>JAZBPC010000142.1:0-8195 GCA_036351455.1 Desulfuromusa sp. | reverse complement strand
TGTTTCATCACTAATAGATGAAACAGTACTGAACTTAAGTTATCACTATAACCTGAATTGGCCAGAGGAGTCCTGACTTTTTATAAGTTTTACATTGTTGAAATTATTCTTCTTGAATAAGTCACTTGCCCTGTCCTTCGTCAACTGGCATAGTCCCGCCCATGGAAAAAAAAGCATTTCATCTGTATTCAACTTACTTGAAGCAACACTTCGGTGGAAGAGTCCATAAGATTTCCATCGATGCAGGCTTCGGCTGTCCGAACCGTAACGGCGGGCGTGATGCCCATGGCTGTATTTTTTGCGACCCTGGGGGCTCAGGTGCGGTCGGTATTGAACGCAGTAAAACGATCACCACTCAGATCGAGAACGCCAAAGAACTGATGCGGCGAAAGTACAAAGCCAAGTGGTTTATTGCTTACTTTCAGCCTTTTTCCAATACCTTTGCACCGGTCCCCCACCTGCGGGATTGCTACGATCAGGCTTTGGCTGTTGAGGATGTTGTTGGGCTGGCGGTTGGCACCCGACCTGATTGTCTCCCGGAAGCTGTTCTCGATCTGCTTCAGGAATATCACCAAAAGACAGATTTCTGGTTAGAATTGGGGCTTCAGAGTATCCACAATCAGACCCTTGATTACCTCCAGCGGGGGCATGATTACGCCTGCTTTCTTGATGCCTATCAACGTGCGAAGCAGCGCGATTTACGGATTTGTGTTCACGTCATTCTGGGGCTTCCCGGCGAAAGTCATGAGGATATTATGGCAACTGCTGATGAGGTTGCACGGTTGAATGTCGATGGTATTAAACTTCACCTACTGCATATTCTCGACGGCACTCCTCTGGGGGAACTGTACAAGCAGGGACAGGTGCCAATGTTGGAGATGGATGAATACGTTGAGCTGGCTGTTGATTTTATCGAGCGATTGCCACCGGATACGCTGATCCATCGACTCACTGGCGATGGCCCGCGTGATATTCTCCTCGCGCCAATCTGGTCCTTGAATAAGTGGGAAGTTCTCAATGCTATTGATGCCGAATTGGAACGACGGGGATCTCAGCAGGGGGATAAATATAGTGGGTAAAATAGGGCGTACGCCCCGCAACTACGAGGAAAAGTTATTACAACAAATCCGTTAAGAACGGTTTGAAATGGACATTTCTGTGTCTGCACTGTTCTGGGTCGGGGTTGCCCCACTCCAGGAAATCAGCATTAACGATGCCCAAACAAGACTAATGAGTAAAATGATAAATCGAAACATGGGGCGCAATCTAGCAGAAGGAAGCGCCTTAATCAACAACAGATAATAAGAGTATGAAAACTAAATATTATGTTTGATCTTAACAGCCTTAACCCGCAACAGCATAAAGCTGTTATTCACAAAAAAGGTTCACTGCTTCTGCTTGCTGGAGCCGGATCAGGGAAAACCCGTGTTATCACCTGCCGCATCGCTTACCTGCTGCAACAGGGCGTTCCTGCTGAACAAATTCTTGCCGTTACATTTACCAACAAGGCTGCCCGGGAAATGCGTGAACGGGTTCGTGAAATGGTCGGCCAAACTGCCGCCAAGGGGATGGTGATAGCAACTTTTCACTCTCTCTGCGTTCTTATCCTTAAGGCACATATCGATCGACTTGGATTCAAGAAGAATTTCTCCATTTATGCTGCTGCTGATCAGCAGCGTTTGATCAAAGATCTGTTACGTGAATTAAGCTCAGAGAGCAGTTCTGCCGATGCAGATCAGGTTCTCTGGAGAATCAGTAGTGCAAAAAATCACCTGATTTCTCCCGACAGCTACAAGGCCAGCGATCGAGATCCAGTTTCTGCGCTAGTCGCTGCAGTTTATCCCCGTTACCAGAAAGCACTCAAAGCTTTCAACGCTGTCGATTTTGATGATTTGCTGATGTTTACCGTGCAGTTGTTTGAACAGCATGATGATCTTCTCAGGCACTATTGCGCCCGGTTTCAATATCAAATGGTGGATGAATATCAGGATACCAACCCGGTCCAATATCGATTGTTGAAGTTGCTGGCAAGTGACCATGGGAACCTGTGTGTGGTCGGCGACGATGACCAGTCCATCTATGCCTTTCGCGGTGCTGACGTTGCTAATATTCTTGACTTTGAACGTGACTTTCCCGGCACAGAAGTGATTAAGCTGGAGCAGAATTACCGCTCAACCGGTAATATCCTTGCTGCTGCCAACGCTGTTATCAAGAATAATCTGAAGCGTAAAGAAAAAGCGCTTTGGACTGCTGCAGGTCAGGGGGCCAAGATTGAATACCTCCTCTGCGAGGATAGCGAAGATGAAGCCCGTCAGGTGATGGAACAAATTCATGCTGAGAAATATCGGCACAATCTCAAATATGGTGATTTTGCTATCCTTTACCGGACCAACAGTCAATCACGCTCCTTTGAAGAACAGCTCCGCTATGAAAATATTCCTTACGTCCTGATTGGGGGGCAACAGTTTTTTGATCGTAAGGAAATCAAGGATGTCATTGCCTATCTGAAAGTCATCCAGAACCCTGCAGACGAAGTTAACTTGTTGCGGATACTCAACTATCCCAAACGGGGCATAGGTGCAGGGAGTATTGATCGCGTTATTCGTTATTCGGCTGATCAAGGTTTATCTCTCTGGAAAGTTCTGCAGCAGGTTGAGCAGGTACCGGACATAAAAGATCGAACGGCTGCCGCATGTGCTGACTTTGTTGATCTGATCAAACGTTACCAAAAGCGTTTCAAACAGCCACTAAGGCTACTCGAAACCTTGCAGGAATTTTTTATTGAACTGAAATTGGCTGATGAAATTTATCGGCAGGAAAAGGATCCGCAGGTTGCCCGGCGCAGGGTCGAAAATCAGGAAGAACTGCTGAACAGTATGTCAATCTACTTGGATCGGACTGCGGATCCTGATCTTGCTGGCTTTTTGGAGCGGATCTCTCTTTTTGATGATGCTCCCGGAAAAAACGATAAAGAAAGCAAGCTGGCACTTGATGCTGTGACCCTGATGAGTTTACATTCAAGTAAAGGGTTGGAATTTCCGATCGTGTTTTTAACTGGATTGGAGGAAGGGTTTCTTCCCCATAAGAAATCAATCTATGAAACTTTTGATATCGATGAAGAGCGACGTCTTTGTTATGTTGGCATAACCCGGGCACAGCAGCAGTTATTTTTTTTCGGGGCGAAACAGCGGCGCAAATACGGCAAGCTCGAACAGCGGGAGCCCAGTCGGTTTCTCAGTGAAATACCTGAAGAGTTGATACATAAGTCCGATGGTGAGCAACCTGATCATAGTAGCCCGACAGATGAAGCTGCCAGTGCCAGCAGTTTTTTTGCTAATATCAGCCAGATGTTTGGTGATTAACCCAATTTTTAACATAATGAAAACATGTAAGGAGAATTTATATGTCAATGATTACCGCTACATTCCCCGGAGGGGCAATGGTGACAGCACATTTTGGAGATTTTAAAGTTCATACTGATCAGCCCGAAGAGGATGGTGGAACCAACTCAGCTCCAGAACCCTATATGTTGTTTCTCTCTTCCATTGTTACCTGTGCCGGGTTTTATGTGCAAAAGTTTTGCCAACAACGGGAGCTATCCACAGAAGGGATGACCATGACCCTGGGTATTGAACGTAACCCAGAGATACGCCGCCTGGAAAAAGTTAAAATAGCCATCCAGCTGCCGCAAGGTTTTCCGGAAAAGTACCACAAGGCTATTGTTCGCGCTGCGGGTATGTGCTCGGTAAAAAAGGCAATAGCTGATCCACCTGAATTTGAGGTAATTACGGAATAGCCGTTTCATGAATTACAAATAACGGGTATAGGATTTTTAGGGATAATCTCTTCAGGAAAAATGATGGCTGAAAATAAAACACAGCTACAAAAGTTAATTCTGCAACTCCAGGAGGAAAATCGAGACCTCCATCAAACTAATGCAGATTTGCAGCAGACATTACTCAGCTATGAAAATATTATTGGAGACAATAATGCCAGCCTGCTTAAAGCTGATATGGCATGCATGGAATTGGAACAGGTTTTTTCAGCCTATACAGATCCAACGTGGGTTCTTCAGGAAGATGGCTTTATTATAAGGGCGAACAATGCCATGTTGAAGATGCTCGGGAAAACGGCAGAAGAAGTGATCGGAAAACCTTGTCATACATTCCTTGACTATGACCTTTGTGAGCATACGAACTGTCCGCTAAAAAATCGTCGTGGCAAAAGAACAATGGAATTCGATGTTCACTTGTCTAATTTGGCAACAGAAAATAATTCTTACCTTCTCACAACGGCACCACTTATTACAATTAATGGCAGTCCCGGTATTGTTGCTCAGTTTAAAGATATTACTGGCCGCAAACAGGCAAAAGAAGCTCTGGAACAAGCCAACATGGCTTTAGAAAAGATGGCCCTTGTCGACGGATTGACCCAAATTGCCAACCGCCGCTGTTTTGATGACACACTGGCAAAAGAATGGCAACGACTCAAGCGAACAGAGCAGCCGATCAGTCTACTGCTTGGGGACATCGACTACTTTAAGAAATTCAATGACCACTACGGCCATCAAGCTGGCGATGATTGCCTGCGAGAGGTTGGTACGGCATTGGCTAGTTCTGTTTTTCGTCCTGCAGATCTTGTGGCCCGTTACGGTGGCGAGGAGTTTGTCCTCTTGTTACCAGACGTTGAAGCAGAAGGAGCCCTGAAAGTGGCAGAGAGGGTTCTCGAAGCGATCAAAGCATTACAGATTCCACATCAGGCCTCAGAGGTGAGGAATACTGTTTCCATCAGTATTGGCGCAGCAACTTTGACTCCAACGGAAGATCAGCAGCCTGCTGCGCTGATCGCTATGGCAGATGAGGCTTTATATCGTGCCAAAGAACAAGGTCGAAACAGAGTACTTGTTGCGCTCTGTTGAGGTCTTCTTGTCATTCCCAGCGCAATATAATTCCTGAGTGAATCAGATTGCATTAACCTTGAATTTGTCTTCAATCTCTAAGTTTGCGTGTGAAGCGTAAAGTGCTATGCTTTTGTTTGTAGTTTATTTTTTACAACCTGTTCAATAGCATTCTGCTTTGTATTGTTCAGAGGATTTTCCCCCATCTGAGATTCTCAGGGGGATATTTACTAACACCTGTCTAGGAGGAAAAAATGCCGGAATTTGGTCACCCTTTCAGTGTTCTTAAGCAAGATCGTCTATTGACCCACTCAGAGTTGGTTCGTGCTATACGTTTTATGGTGTCCGCTGAGTATGAAGCGATTCAGCTTTATCAACAGCTTGCAGAATCAACAGATAATGTTCTTGCCCAGAAGGTTCTCATCGATATTGCTGATGAGGAAAAAGTTCATGCCGGGGAATTTTTACGTCTGCTGAAGGAACTTGATCCTGATGAGGAAAAATTTTACCAGGAGGGCGCCCAGGAAGTTGAAGAAGAATTCCTGGGAGCGACAGCGGAAAATAATAACGCAGTCGCACCATCTTCTGGAGGGCAGGGATTAGGCATCGGTAGTTTAAAAAAATAGGCAAATTTCAAGAGGAGAAAATTATTTATGGACTTACTACGTAGAGAGCTTGCTCCCATCAGCCCGAAGGGCTGGGATGAAATCGACTCAATGGCTAAGGAAACTTTGGTTGCAACCCTGTCCGGGCGGAAATATATTGATATTGACGGCCCGCATGGCATTGGTCATGCCTGCGTAACTCTTGGGCGCTTGTCGCTTCCGAAAGCGCAAAAAGGGGAGAAGGTTGGTTACGGATTGCATCAGGTTCTGCCGCTTGTCGAAGCACGGGTGAATTTTACTCTCGAGACATGGGAACTGGACAATATCGAACGAGGGGCCAAGGACCTTCAGTTGGATTCCCTGGTAGAGGCCTGCCGTGAGCTGGCTATGTTTGAAGAGAAAGCCATTTATAGTGGTTTCAAGCCGGGTATGATTGTTGGGTTGCAGGATACTGTAAAAGGGCATGAGTTGTCGGTTGCACTTGAAATGGATGATCTGGTGGATGCTATTTCTGAAGGACAGACGCAGATGCTGAAAGATGGAGTTGAAGGTCCTGCAAATCTGATCGTTTCAGCTGACATCTGGAAGTTTCTGGCCCGGACATCCCCTGGTGGAACCTTACGTTCAATAGTTGAAAGACAGATTTCAGGGCAGGTCATCTATTCTGAATTGGTCAAGGACGCTTTGCTTGTGGCTGACCGAAGCGGTGATCTTGAATTGACTGTCGGCCAAGATTTTGCCATTGGCTATCACAGTCATACCGCAACAGAAATCAATTTCTTTGCGACGGAATCTTTCACTTTCCGGGTCATTGCTCCCGAAGCACTTATTGGCTTCACGCTGAAATAAACTGTTTTTTGATCTGATGCGCAACGAAAACCCCGCAGCTTTTTGCGGGGTTTTTTGTCATCTTCGGCAATATCTATAAGAACGGAAAAAGTCCATGTCAAATGATCACACAAGAGGGTGCTTGTCTCAGGCTGGTTCCGAGGCGACCTGCGTTAATTGCAGAGCCTGTTGCTGTCGTTTAGAGGCAATGCTTTTTGATGATCCTCAAATTCCTGATCATTTGACCGTAACAGACGAATGCGGGGTGAGAAGCATGGCGCGAGAGGATGATGGCTGGTGTTCAGCGCTGGATCGCAGGACCATGACCTGTCGTATTTACCAGCAGCGGCCATGGATTTGCCGCGAGTTTGAAATGGGAAAAGAGGAGTGTCTTTCTGCCCGTGCGACCTATTTGAAATGAAGCAGGAGCAGGAAGGGTTTCAAAGTAGCTGCGTATTTTCGTGGTTGTGGATAATCCTTCACCTTCTTAATCCTTGAATTCCTCAAGTCTGGTTGTCTTCTTACGGTTATTTTTCTCTTTAACAGCCCAGCCAGTTTTCTTCAAAATGCATTTTTGGTGCAATAGGCCTTGATCTCCCGGCAGTGTTCCTTTTCACTCAGACTGATCGATGTAAACATCTTTTGCATATTATCTGTTTCAAACTCGACAGAAGCTGCGATATGTACGGCCAGGAACTCTTCTTCCAGCTTTAGAGAAATCTTTGCCGCAGCCTTTGCTGATAACTTAGATGACTTTGCTTTATCAAGCATTTTCTTCGTCGCATCAAGCAACTGATCGACCCTGGATTGGGTCAGGTTTTTAACCTTGAACACCCCTTCATGGGGCAGGCGCGCTGCAAAGCTGATATCCATGGCGTGCTGATCTTCCTCTTTCGCCAACTTCATCCAGATATCCTGCAGTTCTTTATCGTCGGGAATTGTCGCGGCAAACTCGCGATAGATTGCAGCAATAGTTTTCTCTATCGCGACACAGGTATTGAGAAATTTGCGCATGTCAACTTTATGATTCATCGGCGTCCTTAATAAATACGGGAAAAACTATATACCAACTATACGTCAAGCAGTGACGAATTCCTATCAGGATCTGCGAGGTATAGTTTTCTTCAAATGGTGCCACACAATGGGGAGGAATATCGAGCCTGTTTTGCGTCGAGCGCAGTGAAAATAAAAAAATGGGGACATAAAATCCCTTTTTCCTTTAATTAAACCTTGGATGAGGGTAATATTTCACCAGTTATTTATGTGGGAATAGAAACGAATATGGTCATTTATTCGATCGCAAGGGAGGCTTGGATGAAAGGTTTTTGCTGTGGAAGCAGAGGACTCATCGAAATTCTATTAGTATTGGCATTTCTATCTTTTTCTGGAACTGTGTTGGCGGCTGAGATGAGTGGAAATACTGAAGCCTGCATCGATTGCCATTCTGTTGTGACTCCTGGAATTGTCGCTGATTGGCAGGCAAGTCGCCACTTTAAAGTCAGTCCTGCAGAGGGGTTACAGAAAGACAGAATTGAACGGCGAATTTCTGTCGAAAAAGTCTCTGCAGAATTAGCGGGGACCGCTGTTGGTTGTGCCGAATGTCACATGATGAATGCTGACAAGCACCCCGATAGTTTTGAGCATAACGGCTTTACCATTCATACCGTGGTTTCACCGTCGGATTGTGCAACCTGTCATCCAACAGAGGTGACAGAGTTTGCCGATAATCTGATGGGTGAAGCCTACGCCAGTTTGATGAATAATCCGACCTACAAGCACATGATTGATAGTACCAATGGTGTGCACGAGTTTGATGAAGGTCTTTTGAAACTGCACGGCTCTGATCCTATGACTGAAGCCGATTC
>JAZBPC010000141.1:0-19504 GCA_036351455.1 Desulfuromusa sp. | reverse complement strand
CGGCAAACAGGTTGATGAAGATCTGGTTGCTGGTGATGTGCGGCTGACAATGGGTGGTGAACCGACCTTTGTGTCTATTGATGATATGGAAAGTGACCAGTGGAATACCAGTGCCGATGGCCCACATAAGCGTGAACTGGCTTATAACCTGACACTTCGTTTGCGCGATACTTTCACGACCGGAGGTTTGTTGCACTTTGGTCAGGGGAAATGGTACCCGGGAGAGCCTTTGCCTCGTTGGGCTAATAGTTGTTTCTGGCGTAAAGATAAAGAACCGATCTGGCATAACCCTGAGCTTTTGGCCGATATCAACAAGGACTATAAAATCAACCACCAAGACGCCGAGAAATTTTCTCAGCGCCTGGTTAAGCATCTTGAGATCAGTCAGGAATACCTTGTTCCAGGTTACGAAGACACCCTCTACTGGCTTTGGAAGGAAGGGACTGTCCCTGCAAATATAGACCCGTTGAAAGCCAACCTTAAAGATTCATCGGAACGGCGAACTCTTGCCCAGGTTTTAGAGAAAGGGTTAGGAGACCCTGTTGGCTATGCTTTACCGCTAAAGTGGAACCAAGAGTCTAAGCAGTGGACGAGTAGCACCTGGGAGTTCAGGCGAGAGCAAATGTATCTTATCCCTGGGGACTCTGGCATGGGGTTACGATTACCTCTCGATTCACTGCCTTGGGTGGCTCCGGAAAAACGGGATCCATTTTTTGAACAAAATCAATTCCAACCGTTGCCACCACTGGAAAACTATCGTGGGCTTTGGGCGGGGAAGTTAATCTCAGAAGATCAGTCTTCTCTTGAGGGCACTTCTCAGGATGATGAAAAGCTGGTCGAAGTTACTCATACAGCTCTCTGTGTCGAAGCTCGGCAAGGCCGACTGTATATTTTTATGCCACCGCTGAGTTCTTTGGAAGAGTATCTGAATCTGATCAGTATTCTTGAACTTACCGCAGAAGAACTTGATATGCCCCTTGTTATCGAGGGATATGAGCCGCCTCGAGATTGGCGAATTGAACGCTTTTCTGTCACTCCAGATCCCGGTGTTATTGAGGTGAATATTCATCCGGTTGGAAGCTGGAAAGAGATTGTTGATAACACTGTACGTCTGTATGAAGACGCGCGACAATCACGATTGGGAACTGAAAAGTTCATGCTTGATGGTCGGCATACCGGAACGGGTGGCGGTAACCATATTACCCTTGGTGGTGCAACCCCGGCCGATAGTCCCATGTTACGCCGACCTGATCTCCTTCGCAGTCTGGTGACCTTCTGGCAGCATCATCCTGGACTTTCTTATCTGTTTTCCGGGATGTTTATGGGTCCCACAAGCCAGGCTCCACGGATTGATGAAGCTCGTGATGATTCCTTGTATGAATTAGAAATTGCCTTCCAACAGATGCCGGAAGGTGAGGTGGCTGCACCATGGCTGGTCGATCGCTTGATGCGTAACCTGTTAATTGATGTTACAGGTAATACACATCGTGCTGAATTCTGTATCGACAAGCTGTATTCACCTGATAGTTCTACCGGGCGGCTCGGGTTGGTCGAACTGCGAGCATTTGAAATGCCGCCCCATGCACGTATGAGTCTGGTTCAGAATTTGTTGCTGCGAACTTTGATCGCCTGGTTCTGGAAAGAACCGTATAAACATGACCTGATTCGTTGGGGAACAGCTTTACATGATCGATTCCTTTTGCCCCATTACGTGCGGCAGGATGTTAAGGATGTTATTTCTGGCCTTCAGGGGGCAGGATATCCTTTCCAGCTGGATTGGTTCGATCCGTTTTTTGAATTCCGCTTCCCCCGTTACGGGACGGTCCAGATTGAAGATATTGAGATGGAACTGCGCTTTGCCATTGAGCCTTGGCATGTTCTTGGCGAAGAGGTTACGAGTCAGGGCACTGCTCGCTATGTTGACTCCTCAGTGGAACGTTTACAGTTGCATGTCACCGGACTGACTGAAGGGCGCCATGTCATCACCTGCAATGGTCGTCGTTTACCGCTCCACAATACCGGCCGCAATGATGAGTTTGTTGCTGGAGTTCGCTATAAAGCCTGGCAGCCACCTTCTGCGCTGCACCCGACCATCAAATCAGATTCTCCGTTGGTATTTGATATTATCGATGGCTGGAACGGGCATTCGATTGGTGGTTGTACTTATCACGTTGCCCATCCAGGAGGTCGCAGCTACGAAGATTTTCCGGTCAACGCCATTACTGCTGAGTCACGACGGGTCTCTTTATTCCGGGATACGGAACACACGCAGGGACCACTGCAACCGCAACCGGAATTCAAAGGTCTCGGCAAATTTTTCCCAGAAGGAACAGTTCCGGGCCCCATGGCACCACCACTGGAAGAGTATAATCTGGAGTTTCCTTATACCCTTGACTTGCGTCGCCAGCGATAATAGCAATTTTGATTTGAATAACTGACTACGTCAGGGAATTTTGGATTCAGAGTGAGTATAGAGTTTGAACAGCGTCAAAGTCAGAGCCAGAATATTGGTGGCCAAGCTTACGCGAGAGAGTTAAGTCAAGAGATTGGAAGTTCTTTAGGGCAAGAAGAGTTGCCGAGACATGAGCAACAGCTTATGCAAACTCTCCAAAAACTTGGCCCTAAAAAGTTAGCCAGTCGACGCAAGGAAGCTCAGCGGCTATTACGTGAAAATGGTGCAACCCATAACTTTATGGGTTCTACGGTTGATTCTCATACCTGGCAGTTTGATCCCATTCCATTGATTATCAGCAGTGACGACTGGGCCCGGGTTGATGCTGGCCTTGTCCAGCGGGCAGAGCTGCTGAACCTGATTCTTGCTGATATCTATGGTCCAAGGGTGCTGATCCAAAAAGGACTGCTGCCTGCCGAATTAGTTTATGCACATAAAGGCTTCCTTTGGCCTTGTGTTGGACTTCCGCCGGCTGGCGGGAGACACTTGAATCTTTATTCAGCCAATTTGGCGAAGGGTAAAGATGGTCGTTTTTGGGTTCTTGAAGACCACCCACAACCCCCCTATGGCTCAGGCTACGCAGTTGAAAATCGCATTATCATGACGCGAAGCTTTCCGCGTCTGTTTCAAGATTTCCAGGTTCACCGCCTGGCCATGTACTTTCGCGCCTTAAAAAACCAATTAGCGCTTTTAGCGCCAAACAATCAAGCTGACCCGCGTATTGCGATCCTCACCCCCGGGCCGGAACACAGCCTTTATTTTGAGCACGCATACCTCGCTTCTTACCTTGGATATCCTTTGGTTCAAGGGGGAGATCTGATTGTTCGTGATGGCTGTGTCTGGCTTAAATCGGTTGGTGGACTACGCCAGATTGATGTTCTTCTCCATCGCCTTGATGATGAATTCTGTGATCCTTTAGAACTGCGTGGTGACTCACTCTTTGGTGTCCCAGGGTTGCTGGAAGTGGTTCGCCGCGGCAATGTTGCGACAGCGAATTCAATTGGCTGCGGTGTCCTTAAAAATCCTGCGTTGCTGGCTTTTTTACCTGGAATTGCAAGATATTTCCTCGGAGAAGAATTGCTTTTGCCGTCGGTCGCAACCTGGTGGTGTGGTCAACCCCGTGAATGCAAGTTTGTCCTTGAAAATCTGAATAACTTGATTATTAAGTCTATCTATCCAATTCCCGGTTTACCTGAGGTGATACCTGGGGGATTAGATAAAGCGCAAAGCTGTGTGTGGAGAGACAGAATTCAAGCTAACCCGCATCTGTATGTTGGTCAGGAAATGTCCAGCCTCTCGACCGTTCCAGCTTTTGTGACTGACAAGATTGAACAACGGCCCTGCGTGTTAAGTACCTACCTGACGGCTCACGATCAATCTTACGTTACGATGTCCGGAGGGTTATCACGCATTAACGAGAATGAAGGCAGTTTGTTGGTTTCAAAAGATGGGGGATATAGTAAAGATACTTGGATTTTGACTCCAGAGCCAGGGAAACAGGTGAATCTTTGGCGTCAAGTTGAACCAAATCAGCTTGTCGAAGCTCAACTAAGATCATTGCCCAGTCGCGCCGCAGAAAACCTTTTCTGGGCTGGACGCTATGCTGAACGCTCAGAGGCAACCGCTCGCTTGCTTCGGTCGATTCTGGTCAAGCTCAGGGAATTTAAAGAGTTTAGAGACCCTGATGACCGCCGGGCGTTAGATCACTTGTTGCCGGCACTGACACATGTCACTTTAACGTTACCCGGCTTTGTCGGCGAGGGATCAGAGGCTAAGCTGGCCGACCCTCGTGTTGAGCTTATGTCTCTTGCCAGCGATGGCGAACGACCGGGAAGTTTACGTTCATCGTTACGGCGGTTTGGCTATTCTGCCTATACTGTCAGAGATATCCTCCCGGAAGATGCATGGCGGATTGTCGATAATATTCAACAGAACTGGAACCCCAAGTTTTCGGTCAGTCTGATAGGGAGTGGGCGATTGCATGACAGTCTGAATCAGTTGCTGCTGCAATTATCAGCGTTCAGTGGCCTCAATAATGACAATATGGCTCGTGAAACAGACTGGTTGATGTTAAAGATTGGTCGGAGTTTGGAGCGGGCTCTGACCCTCATAGCTTTGCTGCGGACAACTCTGGTTCCTTATTACAAGCCATCAATGCAAGCACAAATGTTTGAATCGGTGCTTTCAACCAGCAACAGCCTTATTACTTATCGCCGCCGCTATCGTTCATTTATGCAATTGCCGACCATTCTCGAGTTGTTACTCATGGATGAGAATTATCCCAGAGCGCTTGGTAACCAGCTGCTGCAGCTCCAGCGGATGGTTGTTGAGTTACCTCGTGATGAGCCTTCTGGTCAAGCATGTCGTGATGAAAAACTGATCGGGGAAGGATTGGCAGAGCTTAAAAATATCGACCTTAATGCCCTTTCTCAGCTTTCAAGTGACGGAAAGAGTCATCCCTTTTTAGAAGAGCTTTTAAGTTCACAGAAAAAACGACTTGAAGCTCTTTCTGAGGCCTTGATGCAGCTTTATTTCAGCCCGACTCAGGTTCCGCAACGTCTGGGTTCTGTTCAACAGGAAAAAGCATCATGAATTTTCGGATCAGCCATTCAACTCAATATACCTATAGCGAACCGGTTTCTCTCTGTCGCAATGAAGCCTGCTTGTTAATCCGGGATACGCCATGGCAACGTTGTAGCAGGAGTGAGTTACAAATTGAGCCTTTGGCTTCGGATGTTCGTCATCGACAGGATTTGTTTGGCAATCGTATCAGCCATTTTTCTATTCAACATCCACACAATAAATTAACGGTTACGGCAGTCAGTGACGTTTCCGTTTGCACCAACCCCAATATTTTAGCCTCCGCAAATCAATTTCCCTGGGAGACAACAAAAGCGCGACTGAATACCCAGCGGACTCCGGACATCTTCGATGCACTCCCTTTTCTTTATGATTCACCCTTCGCTCAACGCTCAGGACAACTTGAGGCTTATGCCATGCCGTCGTTTCTGGCCGATCGGCCAATGGGGGAGGCTGTCTTTGATTTGATGCAGCGGATTTATCGTGATTTTAAATATGATCCAGGTTTTACAACGATATCCACACCTCTTTCTAAAGTTTTATCTGACCGGCGGGGGGTCTGTCAGGACTTTGCTCACCTTGGAGTTGCCTGTATCCGATCAATGGGGTTGGCAGCTCGATACGTCAGCGGTTATATTGAGACTCTACCACCGAGTGGACAGGAACGTTTGGTCGGAGCTGATGCTTCCCATGCTTGGTTCTCTGTCTATGTTGCAGATCTCGGCTGGGTTGATTTTGATCCGACCAACAATAAACTGCTTTCTGACCAACATGTCACGGTTGCATGGGGGCGTGATTTTTCAGATGTTTCGCCACTGCGTGGAGTTGCTCTTGGTGGAGGGAAACATAAAGTCTCTGTCTCTGTGGACGTTGCTCGACAGCCTGACAACGGTTCTTGTTAGATAAACGAAGAACTCAGACTGATAATATTCTAAACGGAAAGGAACCTCGGATGAAGTTTGATGGTTACAAAACAGAGGGATTTTATGATGAGTTGTTTGATCCGCAAGGTAAAGCTCGGCCAGGAGCAGATTTACTTATAGACCGGATCAATGCACTTCCCGAAGCGGAGTTGCAAAGACGCCAGAAAGCAGCAGAAAGTACTCTCCTGAATCTTGGTATTACTTTCAATGTTTACGGCAATGAATCTCAAACAGAAAAGATTTTTCCTTTCGATATGGTCCCGCGCATCATTCAGGCAAAAGAGTGGCAAATTCTTGAGCCTGGCTTAAAGCAGCGGATCAAGGCATTAAACTGTTTTATCGACGATGTTTATAATGATCAAAAAATTCTCAAAGATAAAATTATCCCATCGGACTTAGTCCTGTCCGCCGACGGTTTTCGCAAGCCCTGCATTGGATTGAAACCCCCTGGTGGAATCTGGTGTCACATAACTGGAACCGACTTGGTTCGCGGAGGTGATGGTGAATTTTATGTCCTTGAAGATAATTTAAGGTGCCCATCAGGGGTTTCCTATGTTCTCGAAAACCGCTTACTGATGAAACGTACTTTCCCGATGGTTTTTGATGCTTGCAGTGTACAACCGGTTAACGAATACCCGAACCGGTTACTTGACATGCTTCAGGAGATATCGCCGCAGGGTGTTCGCTCTCCGATGGTTGTTGTCTGGACTCCGGGAATCTACAATTCAGCCTATTTTGAGCACAGCTTTCTAGCTCAGCAAATGGGTGTGCCTTTGGTTGAAGGGAGTGATCTGTTGATCCATCGTGGTGAAGTCATGATGCGTACTACGAAGGGTCTGGAGCGGGTTGATGTTATTTATCGACGCATAGACGATGACTTTATGGACCCAAAAGCTTTCCGCGCTGATTCCATGCTTGGTGTCCCTGGATTGATGGAGGCTTACAGGCAAGGAAAAGTTGCCCTGGCTAATGCCCCAGGAACAGGAGTGGCGGATGACAAGGCCGTTTATGCTTATGTGCCAGATATTATTCGCTATTATCTCGACGAAGAGCCGATCATTAAAAATGTAGAAACTTTCGCTTGCTGGCGTAAGGATGAGTGTCAATACGTACTGGAAAATCTGGATAAGCTGGTGGTTAAGGCTGTCAATGAGTCAGGTGGCTATGGAATGTTGGTTGGACCGCATTCTACCAAAGAGGAACAGCAGGAGTTTGCCAAGCGGATCAAAGCAAGCCCGCGTACCTATATTGCCCAACCGACACTTGATTTATCGCGGGTTCCGGTTATGGTGGAGGACCACTTTGAAGGGCGTCATGTTGATCTTCGTCCCTATATTCTTTACGGCAGTAAAGACATCTATGTTATGCCTGGCGGTTTAACCAGGGTTGCTTTGAAAAAAGGATCTTTGGTGGTCAATTCCTCGCAAGGGGGTGGCAGCAAAGATACCTGGGTTTTAAATGCAGAGGGTGGCATCTCCCCTGAATCACCAATGCAGAAACAGGAGGGATTATAATGTTAAGTCGCGTCGCAAGTTCAATTTACTGGTTAAATCGTTACAGTGAACGGGCGGAAAATGTGGCCAGGTTCATTGATGCCAACTATCAAATGGCTTTGGATATACCTGAAAGTTCTGGCAGCCAGTGGCAGCCTCTGATTAATACAACAGGAGATCATGAACTATTTAAGAAGCTCTATGGAGAGGTCACCAGGGAGAAGGCGATTGAGTTTCTTGTGTTTGACCGGAACAACCCCAATTCAATCCATTCCTGCGTTCGTGCTGCGCGTGAAAACGCTCGTTCGGTACGCGAGTATATCAGTTCGGAAATGTGGGAACAGCTCAACACTTTTTACCTGATGATCAACAGTGCGGCAAAAGAAGACTCAATGGATCTTCCGCATCAGTTTTTTGCTGATATTATGTCGGCAAGTCATACTTTTATAGGCATTACAGATTCAACTATGAATCACGGTGAAGGTTGGCATTTTGGCCGTTTAGGCCGCATGCTGGAACGAGCAGATAAAACCCTGCGAATTCTTGATGTTAAATATTTTATTCTGCTTCCATCTGTCGATTATGTTGGCAGTCCTTATGATAATATCCTTTGGGGTGCATTATTACGTTCGGCCAGTGCTTTTGAAATGTATCGCAAGCGACATGGCCGGATTGATCCGAAAAAAATTGTTGATTTTCTCCTTCTGGATTCGCATTTTCCCCGGGCTGTTCACTATTGCCTGAATACGGCTATGAACTCTTTACAGCATATTACCGGTGGCAGACGTGGGACTTTTTCGAATAAAGCTGAACAGAAGTTAGGGCGATTGCTGTCTGGATTTGACTTTGCTTCCCTTGATGAAATATTTGAGGAGGGTTTGCACGAACATTTGGTCAAGACAGAAGCGCAAATTCTTGATGCTGGTATCTCCGTGCGGGAAGTTTTTTTTAGTCCACAACTTACTGAGACAGATAATATAGCTACGACGAGAATTCTTGAATAACTCAGAATATGAATAGGGATTTCAGCGATGCCATGGATTAAGGCAGGGTGTAAGCTAGATTTTTTTATGGAAACCTGCACACCACTAGTGCTGATGTTACGACCACGCAGTACCGCAGACCAGTGGGTAGGCCGGGAATCCTATACGCTCAAACCACACGTTCCGGTAACCGAATTCTCGGACATTTACGGGAACCTCTGCCAACGCTTACTCGCGCCGGTAGGAAACTTTTCCATAACAACGTCGGCAGAAGTTATGACGGTCGATAATGCTGTTACGGCGCCGGGCGCTCCTTTGGTTGAGATACAAAAGCTGCCAGAGCAGGTTCTTGTCTACCTTCTGCCGAGCCGCTATTGTGAGTCAGATCGCTTTGGTGAACTTGCCTGGGGACTTGTCGCTGAAGTGCAACCAGGTTATGACCAGGTGGCAGCTATTGACAGCTGGATCCGTAATACTATCCGTTATACGCCAGGTTCTAGCAACGTTCCTATCTCCGCCAGTGAAGTCAATGTTCGGGGAGAAGGGGTCTGCCGTGATCTTGCTCACCTCGGAATAGCTCTCTGCCGGAGTATCTGTATCCCCGCACGGTTGGTTGTCGGCTATCTTTTTGGACTGCAGCCGATGGATTTACATGCCTGGTTCGAGGCTTATGTCGGTGGCCGCTGGTATGCTTTCGATCCGACACAGAATGCACTCTGTAACGGGAGAATAGCGATTGCCTATGGACGTGATGCTGCAGATGTTTCGATTTTTCATCAATTTGTCGCTGGTGAGGTGTTAACCAATATGGATGTGCAGGTTGAATGGCTAGAGGATGCCCCGTGACACATATTTTGGCTACTCAGGCATCTAAAGTTTTCAAAAGAGTTTTGTTGAATTGTACTCCAAAAAGCTGTGAAGTGGGTCTATATGAATTATTCTGAAGCCTTTTTGGAAGTTGGAGCTGAGTTGCAAAGTCTCGAAGATAGAGGCCAGGTCGCTGCATATATCCCAGAATTAAGCCATGTTGACCCAAATCAGTTTGGTGCCCACCTGACTACAGTTAAAAACGAACACTTTTTTTTGGGGGATTCCAACACCAAGTTTTCTATCCAAAGTATTTTCAAGGTGCTGGCATTGACTCTGGCTCGCGGTTTCGAAGACGATAATCTTTGGGACAGGGTCGGGGTAGAGCCATCCGGTTCGCCGTTTAATTCATTGGTACAGCTGGAGTATGAACAAGGGATTCCACGGAACCCATTGATTAACGCTGGAGCTCTGGTTGTTTGTGATGTCCTGCTTGACCATCTGAAAAATCCACAGCTGGAATTCATTGAATTTGTAAGAGCTCTTGCAGGTGATTCTGAAATCGATTATTGCCCCCGCGTGGCAAAATCGGAGAGGTTGACCGGGCATAAAAATGCGGCAATGATCAATCTTATCAAATCCTATGGAAATATTACCCATGACATTGATCAGGTTTTGGATTTTTATTGTGATCTTTGCTCCATTGAGATGAGCTGTAAACAGTTGGCACAAGCATTTCTGTTTCTGGCGGCAAATGGTGTCAATCCTCCCACTGGGGAGGCGATTATCAGTGACGGCAAATCAAAACGGATCAACGCTATTATGCAATTGTGCGGCTTTTATGACGAAGCTGGAGACTTTGCTTTCAAAGTTGGTCTGCCAGGGAAAAGTGGAGTTGGTGGTGGAATCATCGCAGTTCATCCTGGTAAATACAGTATCGCCGTCTGGAGTCCCTGTTTGAATGCCAAAGGGAACTCTTTCAAGGGGATGAAGTTTCTGGAACTGTTTACGACCAAAATAGCGTCATCTATTTTTTGAACCGCAGTCTTTACAGCGATTTTATTATTCTCAGTATTCTTTAAGGCACCCCTTAACAGCAAGGAGAAGGAACATGACGCGCGAAGATATCCTAAGAATTATCGAAGAACAGAATGTTAACTTTTTCCGCCTTCAGTTTGTTGATATTTTCGGCTTTATGAAGAATATCGCTATCCCCCGCAGCCAGATCAATAAGGCCCTTGATGGGCAAATGATGTTTGATGGCTCTTCGATTGACGGCTTTGTCCGCATCAACGAGTCAGACATGTATCTGAAGCCGGATTATGACAGTTTTCTCGTTCTGCCCTGGAGAAAAAGAGATGGGGTTAATGCCGCGCGGATTATCTGCGATGTCTACAAAGCTGATGGTACCCCTTTTGTTGGCTGTCCACGAGTCAACTTGAAGCGTGTTCTGGCCGAAGCCAAAGATCTTGGTTATACGATGAATGTTGGTACTGAATGTGAGTTTTTTCTTTTCCAGGAAGATGAAAACGGGAATTTGAAAACGGAAACAAATGATGTTGCTGGCTATTTCGATGTTGATCCCGAAGATACCGGAATCGTTTGCCGTCGAGAAATCATTGAAACCCTTGAGGCCATGAACTTTGAGATCGAGGCTTCCCATCACGAAGTGGCCGAAGGGCAGCATGAGATCAATTTCAAGTATGCCGATGCCCTGACCGCTGCTGATAACACGGTTACCTTCAAATGGGTGGTCCGCTCAATAGCGGCTAAACATGGATTGCACGCGACCTTTATGCCAAAACCGGTTTTTGGCATAAATGGCTCTGGAATGCATACCAACCAGTCGCTCTTCACCCTTGACGGAAAGAATGCTTTTTTTGACGAAAATGGCCCATTAAAGCTTAGTGAAACCGCTTATCATTATATTGCCGGTATTATCAAAAATGCCCGTGGATTCACGGCGGTGACTAATCCCCTGGTCAACTCTTATAAGAGATTGGTCCCGGGTTATGAGGCCCCGGTCTATGTAGCCTGGTCAGCGTCAAATCGTTCTGCTCTGGTCCGTATTCCTGCTTCCCGTGGACTCGGTACCAGAACCGAGATTCGTTGTCCTGATCCAGCCTGTAACCCCTACCTTGCTTTGGCCATGATGCTTAATTCCGGTCTAGATGGGGTAAAGAATAAGCTGGTCGCTCCATCCTCGGTAAATGTTGATATTTTTCATATGACACTCGCAGAAAAAGAGGCTGCAGGCATAGACAGTCTACCTGGAAGCCTTGAAGAAGCCCTTGTCGCACTGAAAGAGAGTCCCCTCTCCAAAGAAGCACTGGGTGAACACATTCTTGAAAAATACATAGAAGGGAAAACCCTTGAGTGGAATTCTTACCGGACTGCAGTTACGGATTGGGAAATCAAGAATTATATAAAAAAATATTGATTATTAGCATATTTTCTCTGGTCTGATGCTTTGTATGGTCTACCCTTGAGAGTTAAATCTAGGATTGTTTACCTGTCGCCCACGGTTAAGATAACGTGGGCGATTTTTTATAACTGGCTTGTTTTACAAATACGAAAAGATGACAGATTTAATTGTTTTGAACTATTTCTCAAAATAAATTTAAAAAACTATTCCCTCAACTTGAGGATTGCTTTAAACTAAAACAAAACGATGTTCTATCTTTACAATGGAGGATTTAATGACCGCAGAGCTAATTTTAACCCGCAAAAAGAATCGTATTGGTTTCATTACCTTAAATCGCCCGGAGGCTATGAATACATTTATCCCCGAGTTCGCTGATCAATTGGATCAAGCACTTTGGGCGATGGAGAATGATGATGATGTCAGGGTTATTGTCATTAATGCGGCAGGCAAACATTTTTGTACCGGAATTTCTTTGGATCAGTTCAAAAACAAAACACATCAGGAATATCGGAAATTTTTATACGGGATTGATGCTTTTTATCACACATTGGATAAGTTAAATAAACCGACAATAGCATCCGTTCAAGGATTTGCCTTGGCCAACGGGGCTGGTCTTTCATTTGCGTGTGATATGACCGTTGCAGCAGAAACCGCTACTTTTGGAACCACAGCAATTAATGTTGGCCTCATCTGTTTGGGGCCGGCAGCACCAATGGCAAAGATTATCGGCAAGAAAAAGACCATGGAAATGGTTTTGACTGGTGACATGATTGGTGCCGCTGAAGCTGAGCAGCTCGGCCTCGTCAACAAGGTTGTTGCGGATGAAGAGCTTGAAGCAGAAACACTCAAACTGGCAGAAAAGCTTGTATCTAAAAGTCCTATTGCACTACGTATAGGAAAGGAAGGTCTAAAGCGGTTGCAGGATGTTCCTTACCATCAGGGTCTGGATAGTATGGATGATCTTTTTGCAACCCTTTGCGCAACAAAAGATGCAGAAGAAGGGGTTCAGGCTTTCCTGGAAAAACGCAAGCCAGACTGGAAAGAGTGTTGATATTCATCATAACTTAAAGTTAATATTTACCCTCTTTAGCCAGTAGCAGAGGAATCTCTTTATCATTAAAATTTGAGACATTGACGATGCAATTATTAAAAAGTACAAGGAAAAAGGTAACATCCTCTGGGATAGAGCAGGAAGCATCAGAGAATAAAGTGTCTGGTTTAGCAGCAAGCTTTGAAGCTGCAGAGATAAAAAAGCTCTTTTTCAGCTTTTTAATTACGATACTCAGCATCGAGGGGGTTGTTTTTTTCCTTTGCTACATCAACTTGCTGGTGAATGAAAATGGAGTTTTCCCCTGGAAACCTTATCTGTTTGCCAGTTTTATTGCTCCGGTTGCCGTGACTTTTATTTTTGGATTGATTGTTCTTATTTTTAACCGTTTCTTTTTTAACCAAGCTCCACCTGTTGTTGAAAGTACGAGAGGTTTTACCCCTGCATTTGGTCTTGGCAAGGGAGAGAAGATCGCTACTTTCTTTCAGGTTGTCCACCGTTTGCCAATCTTGTTCAGCTTGCTTTTATTGATCGCTGCAACTGTTCTTGCTTATAACCTCGATTCCATTGTCATCTATATGGCGCAGGTTGGCGTTTCAACAGCGCGATATCTGTTCTTTACCCTGATTGGGGTGCTTGTTGCTTCTGCCATCGGGCTTGCTGTGTGGATGATTCTTAGTTATCAGCTACGTCAAAAAACGCTCCAATCGGGTCATGACTATCGGATGCAGTTGATGGAGCAATTCGGGATGGTCTTGCTGGAAGATGGTACCATGATCAATAAAGAGGGTCGTATTGTCTACCAGCAGGATGATGCGACATCAATTTCCTACCGTGAAGCTGCGGAAGATATCCAGATGATTGAAGAGATTGACGAGAAAGCTGATTCATAATCGCCAAAAGTTAAAATAAATGATTTATCAGTGATTTTCAGTGTTTATTGACGATGTTGAGCAATATTGGGTCATTTCAATACAGTTATTCGCCTTTAACCACCAAGAATCATTTTCTGACCGAGTTGATAGATAAAAATAGCAATGACTGTTCTCGCTAAGTTTTACACCCTCTTGCTAAAGGAGATGCCATGTTTCGTATGACCATTTTACTGCTAATGATGAGTTTAACTTCAGGGGCTGCTTTTGCTGCTACGACTGAGCAAGCTGATGGTGCGTCCCTGAGCCGAACCTGTGCTGGTTGCCATGGGACCGATGGTGCTTCTCCTGGGAAAGAAATCCCAATAATTGGTGGCCAGATTGATAAATATCTTCAGAAGTCAATGGCAGAGTTTTCTGCAGATAAAAGGCCAGGGGATGTTATGAGGAATCTGTCAAAGGGGTATTCTGATGACGAGCAAAAACAAATTGCAACCTATTTAGCAGCAAAACCCTGGGTTAATACAACCCACGCTGCAAAGTCAAATGCTGAAGTAAGTCTGGTGAAAAGCTGTAAAGGTTGTCATGGCTCTAAGGGCGAAGGACGAGGCAGTTTTCCACGTGTGGCAGGCCAACATCCAGATTACCTCTATCAGTCATTGGTTGAATATCAACAGGGGCATCGATCTTCGGGGTTGATGAAGCTTGTGCAAAAACTGGATGATGCAACTTTGAAGCAGATGGCTGATTACTATTCGGCGATAAAATAAGGAGGGCAGGATGAAACGTAGAGACTTTATTAAATACAGCGCCGTAGGTCTGGGAGCTGCAAGCTTATATGGCCCTAATGTTTTTGCAGCGGGCAATCGCCGTAGAGTTGTTGTCGTCGGTGGTGGATTTGGTGGAGCCACGGCCGCTCGCTACATTAAATTGATTGACGCTAGTATCGAAGTTATTCTTATTGAAAAGAATGATCAGTTTGTGTCCTGTCCGATCAGCAACTGGGTGCTCGTAGGTATGAAGCAAATGAGTGATATCAGCTTTGGCTACGAAGGATTAGCAGCACGCGGGATTCAGGTGATTCACGATGAAGTGATCGGAATTGATGCTGCTGCAGGCTATGTCCAGGGGAAAAAGGGAAAAATTGAGTATGATCGTCTGATCGTTTCGCCGGGCGTTGACTTCCGTTATGACTTGATTGAAGGCTTTAATGATGAGGCGAAGAAGATGTTTCCTCATGCATATAAAGCCGGCCCGCAAACGGTACAATTGCAGCAACAACTTCAGGCGATGTCGCCAGGTGGTACGGTTTTAATGACAGTGCCAGATAATGCTTACCGTTGTCCCCCTGGCCCCTATGAGCGGGCAAGCCTGATTGCCAATTATTTGCAGAAAAACAAAAAGGGCTCAAAGCTGATAATTCTTGACCCACATCAGAAAATAGCCTCAAAAGGGAAATTGTTCAAGGCTGCCTGGGATGCCTATTACACCGATGTCATCGATTATCGAACGGAGGAGATCATTGCTTCAGTCGATGCACAAAAAGGGACGATTTCTACTTACGAGGAAGAATTCAAAGCAGATGTCATAAACCTGATACCGGATCAAAAAGCTGGGAAGCTCGCTTTCGATTTGGGACTGGTCCCGGAAAAGAAATTGTGGGCACCGGTTAAACCACTGACATTGGAATCCACTCTGGTTCCCGGTGTTCATGTTATTGGAGATGCAACAGATTCATTGACGAGTGGGCCTATGCCAAAATCCGGATTTGTTGCCAACTCTATGGGTAAAGTTGCTGCAGCTGCAGTGGTTGCTGAATTGTCCGGCAAAAAGGCTTCTCTCCCTTCGTTTGCTAATACTTGTTACAGCATGGTTAATGAAACCGAGGCAATTTTCGTAACCGGTGTCTACAAATATGACCCTGCGACCGATAAAAATATTAAAATCACAGAGGCTTCGAAAACCTCGCCTGGTCGATCTGATTATTATGGCCGCTGTGCAGGAGACTGGGCAACCAGTATTTGGGCGGATATGCTGAGTTAATTGCTTGCGATTTTCCCTTAAAGGGCCCTTTTTTTAAAAGGGCCCTTTTGCAAATTCAGTTAGAGAAAAAGTTTGTAGGCAGGATCAGCTGTCTCTTCAATATAGTGATATCCAAGCTTATCCAGAAATCGTTTTAATGCGTGTTCGCTTTGATCTGGAATCTCCAGTCCAATCAGTACACGGCCAAATTCTCCCCCCTGACTGCGGTAATGAAACAGGGATATATTCCAATCTTCACCCATATCAGCCAGAAACCTTGTCAATGCGCCAGGGCGCTCTGGAAACCAGAAACGGAATAACCTTTCGTGGGTTGCTGCTGCGGAACGACCACCGATCATATAACGGAGGTGGGTTTTAGCCAGTTCGTTATCACTCAGATCTATTGTTCGGTAGCCCGCTTGATTGAGTTGATCAGAGAATTTTTTACGGACCTCACCGTTACCGATTGAGACGCCAATAAAAAGTTCAGCCTGGCTACGATCTGCGAGGCGATAGTTAAATTCAGTAATATTGATATTGTTGATAAGGTGACTGCAAAAATAGCGTAATGTCCCAGGGCCCTCAGGGATTGTCACTGCGAACAGGGATTCACTACCTTCACCCGCCTGCGTCCGTTCTGAGACATAACGCAGCCGTTCAAAGTTCATATTGGCACCGGAATTAATGGTGACAAGTGTTTGCCCAGTGATCTTATGTTCTTGTATGTATTGTTTCAGGCCAGCCATCCCCAGGGCTCCGGCAGGCTCTACAATTGATCGGGTTGCCTGGAAAATTGATTTGATGGCACTACAGAGCTCATCGGTACTGACTCGAATGATTTCGTCAACATGCTGGCGGCATAAATCAAAGGTGAGTTTGCCGACTTGTTGCACTGCAACACCATCGGCAAAGATTCCCACGGATGGTAGTATAATTCGTTTATTGGCTTGCAGTGACTGATACATTGCATCGCTGTCAACAGGCTCAACCCCAATGATTTTAACATTGGGGGAGAGGGCTTTAAAATAAGAGCCAATTCCAGAAATGAGTCCTCCTCCACCAACCGGGACAAAAACGGCATCAAGATTACCGGAACTCTGCCGCAATAATTCGTCAGCTACCGTTCCTTGACCCGCAATCACCAATTTGTCGTCAAAGGGGTGGATATAAGTCATCCCTGTTTCCGCAAGAATTTCCTGACAACGCTCGGCGGCTTCTGAATAATTGTCTCCATGGAGAACGATTTCAGCACCAAAAGCATGCACCGCATCAATTTTAATCTTTGGGGTTGTTACAGGCATGACAATCAGAGCTTTTAACCCTAGCTTTTGCGCGGAAAAAGCAACTCCCTGAGCATGATTCCCTGCTGAAGCAGCAATGACCCCTTTGCCCTTTTCCACGTCAGAAAGGTTAGCGATTTTGTTGTAAGCTCCACGGAGCTTGAAAGAAAAAACGGGTTGCAGATCTTCACGTTTGAGAAGAATCCTGTTCTTCAATTCAGCAGACAGATGAACAGCTTCTTCTAGCGGGGTTTCCACAGCTGCTTCATAAACTTTAGACGTTAAGATTTGGCGAATCATCTCTTGCATAATAAAAGTGTCATTCCATGGAATAGATTTAAAGTGAAATTATGAATTCTATGGCAAGGGTCAAAATAACCCTAACCCCACTCTATTGAATAAATGATATACTGCCTGTCATGAAAAAGCTGCATGTTTTTAACTATTGGGAACGATCTCAGGCTGCCCTTGTTCAGGAGATCCTTGCCAATGAAGGTATCCAGTGCATCCTGAAGAATGATCAGCTCTCTTCAGCTTTGGGGGAGATTCCTTTTGTTGAATGTTATCCGGAACTATGGGTAATTGACAATGAAGTTTTTCCGCGGGCGCAAAAGTTTTTACAGTCCTGGCTGGAAAACGAAGCTCCCGCTGGTGATCCCTGGATATGTTCTGAATGTGGTGAGCTCAGCGATTTTCAATTTGGTGCATGTTGGGCATGTGGAGCACTACGGCAGGAATGACGTTTTTATTACTCGGTTGTCAGTTCTTGAAATGAGTTTTTCAACTTCACTCCTTGACCCGACCTTGAGAAGTTCACTAGGATATATCCTGCTGAAGTTAATCCATTTTATTTTTTCGAGAAGGTCTTTTTATGCGAATTGTTATTGATCCGAATTTGTGTTGTGGTACTGCTGCATGTATTAAAATTTGTCCTGAAAAAGCCATCAGTCTGGTCAATGGTAAAGCCGTCTTAGACGAATCCAAGTGTGATTTTGATGGTCTTTGTATTCCTGCTTGTCCCAAGGGGGCGATCGAGTATGACGATGACTTCGGTGGTGGCGTCGGCTGTGGTTTTTAGTCGATGAACTTCTTTTTAGCGTTTTAACAGACTGGATTTATGCGTGATACTTTCTGGTAAGGAAATAGAAAATCGAATCGGTGGCGACATCATTATCGATCCCTATGATAAAAACAGAATTAATCCTAATAGTTACAATCTGTCTTTACATGATGAACTGGTCATTTACAGTGAACCTTTGCTGGATATGAAGAGAGACAATCCCTATCAGAAAATCCAGATACCCGCGGATGGCTTGGTGCTTGAGCCGAATCGTCTCTATCTTGGCAGGACAGTTGAATTTACCGAAACAAAAGGGCTGGTTCCCATGCTGGAGGGTCGTTCTTCTGTTGGGCGCCTGGGTCTTTTTGTCCATGTGACAGCTGGATTTGGTGATGTTGGCTTCAAGGGGTACTGGACTCTGGAAATATTTTGCGTTCAACCCATTCGTATCTATTCCGGGGTTGAAATATGCCAGATTTATTACCACAGTATTGAAGGGGATTACGAAAACTACTCTAGCGGTAAATATCAAGGCAACTTGGGAATTCAGACCAGCCTGTTGTTCAAGGACTATGAGGATTGATTTCTCTCTATCAGCATGGAAATTGGAGAAATATCTCGTTGAAAATGGAATCTAACCAGTCAATTGATTCTCTGCAGTTTCTAAACACTGCTCCCCTTGTGGCCAAAGCTGGCTGAAGGACAGCCAAGACCCCATATAGTTAATATGATTTTTCCAGTGTCTTTCTCCTTTTTTGTTTTATCTCTCTGCAGATTTCAGAGAGCGAATTTACATTTTACCTAGTCATGGATATTTAACGATGAATGCACCCTCAGAAGGTTCCGAAACTTCCAAAACAAATTTTCTTAAAAACTACAAGACGCCTGCATATCTTGTTGAGCAGGTTGACCTGACATTTGACCTGTATGACTCTGCAACACGAGTCTCTTCGGTCCTGCATATGTCTCTGAATCCCGATCGTGGGGGTGTTTTAGAACCTCTACGCTTAGATGGTGAACAGCTTGAGCTTCTCGAAGTTAAGCTTGATGGCCAAGTTCTCGCCGCGAACAAATATTGTCAGAGTGAAGTCAATTTGCAGATCCATGAGGTACCAGCCGAATTCACTCTGGAAATCAAAACGGAGATTGATCCTCTCAATAACACAGCTCTGGAGGGGCTCTATCTGACCAGTGGCAATTTTTGTACCCAGTGTGAGGCACAGGGATTCCGGCGCATCACTTATTACCCTGATCGTCCGGATGTTCTTGCCAAGTTTCGTGTGCGTATCGAAGCTGACAAAAAATATCCGGTTCTGCTCAGTAACGGAAATCTTCTAGATCAAGGGGAATTGCCAAGCGGACGTCACTATGCTGTCTGGGAGGATCCTTTCCGTAAGCCCTGTTATCTGTTTGCTCTGGTTGCAGGGGACTTGGTCTGTCTGGAAGATCATTACACGACAACATCTGGCCGGGATGTGCTGTTGCAGATTTATGTTGAGGACCGCAACAGTAACTACTGCGATCATGCCATGCTGTCGCTGAAAAAATCGATGCAGTGG
>JAZBPC010000140.1:0-2655 GCA_036351455.1 Desulfuromusa sp. | reverse complement strand
TTTTTTGACAGGTTTGGATTCACCTGTGATCATGGCTTCATTCACATCCGACTCACCTTGTTCGATAATACCATCCGCGGGGATGCTGGCGCCCGGACGAACCAAAAAAAGATCGTCTTGTTCTAATTGACTAACCGAGATTTCCTCAGTATCGCCACTGGGTAGTATGCGCTCTGCGGTATCGGGCATGAGTTTGGCAAGCTGGTTGAGTGCACCAGAGGCCTGGCGTATCGAGCGCATTTCCATCCAATGCCCTAACAGCATAATAACGATCAAACTGACCAATTCCCAAAAGAAAGTGCTGCCTAATGAGAATATAAAGGCTGCCAGACTATAGATGAAGGCCACGCTGATTGCCAGCGAGATCAAGGTCATCATGCCTGGTTTGCGGTTTTTGATCTCGGGGACGGCCATTTTTAAAAATGGTATACCGCCGAAGATAAACACAGCTACCCCAAAGATGGGTGTGATCCAATTACTGCCTGGAAATTCCGGCATTTTGAAATTCAACCATTCCTGAATTGAAGGACTGTACAGTAATACTGGAATCGAAAGGATCAGGTTGATCCAAAACCGTTTTCGAAACATCTGCTCATGGCCGGAATGATCCGTACTATGCCCTTGGTGCCCCTCGTGCATGTTTTCATGTTGGTCATGATGCCCATTTTGAGTTAATTTTTTTTCTGGAGTCTTACTATGAGACTCATGCATTTTTTCCATATCCCACTCCTTATTTTTCTATAATACTTTAAGTATACTGGCAAGATATTATAAAAAAATTATCGGGCATTTTTAGACGAATCAGGTGGGCGATTCTTTCTGCATCACTCGTGGCTGCAGAATCGTGAATTTTGACACTACCTGTAGATATATCAAAAAATATACCTATGTGATTTCATTGATACATTGATATTTATTGCAAGATAGCGTATTCTCAAAGTAGATTCTGTTATTTCTTATGAAAGGATCAATCTATGCGATTATTCAGACGTATCTTCCTGATTATCCCAGGAATTATCATTTTGACTGGCTGCAATTATTTTATTGCTGTCCAACCAACCCAGAATCCTGATCTCAACCTGACACTGGATTCGGTCAGGACAGAGGCTGTACAGACCGCTGAGTTTGAACTGACGGAAAGGGCAACATCTACGTTTACTGTTATCCCCGCCACCCAACAACCAACAGAGACAGCCACGCAAACAGCAACTGAAATACCAGCTACACCCAGTCCTTCAGCGACACCGACAGAAGTGCCGAATACCCCTACGGCAACAGCGACAGCCACCCAAATGCCACCAACGCCAACAGCAACAGTGGCACCCACATCAACGGCTGTCGTTGAAAAAGCTCGAATTTCCTTTTTAGGAGTGGAAAAAGATAGAGCTGTCCGCGTGCTTGCTGACAATTTCCCTCCTGACGAAGTATTCACTATTCGAGTTGGCCCATTTCGCGATTTTGCTGTTAATAATGTGACCGTTGGCACACTATACTCAGGCGATGGCGGTTCCTTCGAATTTACGATATTACTCCCATTTGAAACCCGGTTCGCTGATATGATTACCGTACGAGTAGACAGTCCTCAAAAAAGTTATGCTTTTAATGCCTTTAAAAACCAAGACAGTGGGAAGGTAATTTTCGGGGATTTATTGATAGAAAACACATTGTGTGATGTCTCCGTAGGTCCAGATAGTACAAAAATAGTTGAACCCCTTGAAAATTTTGATGTGGTCTGGACCATTAAAAATGTAAGCGACCAGATATGGGATGTTAATGAAGTAGATTACAAATGGCTCAGTGGGGCAGAGATGCAAATTTATGCCGATGTATTTGACATTCCACAAACAGTTAAACCAGATGAAACCATAACCCTTATCGTTGATGTCCGTGCCCCTGAGACAACCGGCACATACACTACTCAATGGGCAGTGGTTAATGGACGAATCATTCTCTGTCATTTACCGTTGACTGTGAATGTTGAAGAAATCAATGATTAGTTTTCTTCAAAAACATTAAAAATTTGATTTCTGTATTGAAGTGATCCATGAAACTTTCTCCGCACTGATCTCTGTGGAGAAAGTTTCATATTTATTTCGATTAAACAACAGGCTCTTCCACCAGAGAAGGAATACATTAATCAGAAGTTGTGATCTCATAATTTACTTCTAAGCGACGGACACCGACCAGCATGGATGTGTGCTGCTGCGAGCAAAGTAGTGCGCAGGTTAAAACTTCCTCCCAATTTTCTTGTCAGTGCAGACGAAATTCCCTAGACAAGCCTATCTTTTTCCGAAGCAACAGCGAGAGCCTTTTCCGGCTGACCGCTCAATTTATAAGCCCGGCCTAACTGCATATACAACCGCTGTAGATCAGCCTTGCTAGGTGGTTCTGTCAGAACCGCCTCCCGTATCAATTGGTAGGCTTGTTCTAAATGAACGAGGGCTTCATTCACCGCCAGGACACGCAGCGCTTCTTGTCCGGCAGTCAGGCTGTGGCGGAAAGTGGCTTGCTGTAAACCAGCAGCCTGCGCATGGTGGGCCAGAACGCCAGCAGAGGCCTGCGCTGCTTCCAGGACTTCCAGAGCTCGCTGATGAAAGAGGCGCCTTCGGGCATCCCCGGCTTCGGTATAAACCACATCGCGCAGCATGTCGTTGG
>JAZBPC010000139.1:0-2909 GCA_036351455.1 Desulfuromusa sp. | reverse complement strand
GGAAAAATTACGCAGTGCGGCTAAAGACAACCAGGAAAAACTCGAAGAACTCGCACAGGAAGAGGTCAAAAAAGCCTGCGAACGTGTGGGCGTAGTCACCGTTGAAGACTTTGAAAAATTGCAGCGCAAAGTTGCTCAACTTGAAAAACAGCTCAAAACGCAGACAACCTAACGACTGGACTGCATGTTGCCATTCAATCGGATTAACCGAAATATCCGCTCCCTCAAGCGCTATCGTCAAGTCCTTGGAGTCCTGATTAAATACGGCTTCGGACATATTATTGAACAACTTAATATCGATTATTATCTTGAGCTGGGGAAACGGATTGTCTCTTTGGGTACCGCGTCACGCGAGTTGGAGCGTCTGACTCAAGCTGCACGGTTCAGGTTAGCCCTTGAAGAACTGGGACCAACGTTTATCAAACTGGGGCAGCTGCTCTCAACCCGCCCGGACATTCTTCCCGCTGATGTTGTTGCTGAGTTGAGCAAACTGCAAGACCGAATCCCTCCTGTTCCCTCAGAGCAGATCATGGCCCAGATCCATTGCGAACTGGGTTACCCTGTTGAAGAACTCTTTCAAAGCTTCGAGCAAACACCACTGGCAACAGCCAGCATAGCTCAGGTTCATCGTGGAACCCTGAAAAGTGGAGAACAGATCGTCTGTAAGGTTCGTCGGCCAGATATCGAAACAGTCATTGAAACTGATCTCGATATCATGATGGGCCTGGCCTACTTGATAGAAAGGCATCTGCCGGGTGGGGACATATATGACCCGGTTGGGGTCGTCAAAGAGTTTCGTCGAACAATTCAACGTGAGCTTGATTTTTCACGTGAAGGGCGAACCATTGACCGCTTTTCAGTAAATTTTGCCGAAGATGAAACGGTTCGTATTCCTCAGGTTTATTGGGATCTCACAGGCCGGACAGTGCTGACCTTAGAGTACTTGTCAGGCATAAAAATCTCCCATGTGCGAGAGCTAGAAGACGCCGGTTATGATCTCAAAACAATTGCCCAAAACGGAGCTGACAATTTTTTAAAACAGGTTTTTGTTCATGGATTGTTTCACGCGGACCCCCATCCGGGAAACATCCATGTCCTCCCGGACAACGTTATTTGTATCTTCGATTTTGGCATGGTCGGCCGACTGGATGACGACCTAAAATTACAATTAACGGAACTTCTCCTTTCCGTATTACGTCGGGATGTCGATCATATCATCTCCCAACTACTCTACTCGGGAGACCTTCTTGATGATTCAAACCTTAAAAGTCTCAAGCGTGATCTGACTGAATTCATTGACGATTATTACGATATTCTGCTCCAAGACCTGAAAGTTGGTAAGTTGCTCATTGATTTTGTTGAGATCCTTACTGAATATCAGATTAAATTTCCATCAAACCTGATGCTTCTGTCACGCGCACTCCTTGCCATGGAAGGCCTCGGGAAGCAGCTAAACCCGGATTTCAACATGGTTGAACAGCTTAAACCCTTTACCGAAAAGATCGTTAAAGACCGTTACTCACCTGGCACTATAGCCAAAGAAGCCACACGCACACTCCAATCATACCAAGCTCTGGGAAAAAGCCTTCCTAGGGACATCAAGGAGTTTATTAATCGCATCAATCAGAATAAATTTAAAATCGACCTGGAGCATCGTGGCCTGGAACGGCTGATCAACGATCTGGACAAATCGACCAACAGAATATCTTTCAGTCTCATTATTACCGCCTTAATTATTGGCTCGTCCCTGATCATGCAAACAGACAAAGGCCCAATGCTGTTTGGCTTTCCAGTCCTCGGCCTCCTCGGCTATAGTGCTGCCGGATTTCTTGGTTTTGGTCTGGCTATCGCAATATTACGCTCCGGGCGTATGTGAGCAACTGTGTTGACTTCGTCACATTTTTAATTAAAACAGGTGCTTCCCTGCAACAGAATCTTCCTCACCTTTCCCGGACGACCACGTCCAAATCAATAGATACGAACGTTTACAGATAAAAACATCTTTGGCAACAAACTTGCATAAATGACAGAACACTCAAAACATAGATTGGCATATTTAAAAATGATTCTTCAACGTACTCTCGAAAAAACAACAACAATCTCCGGGATTGGACTCCATAGTGGCGCACGAATAAATCTAATCATGCGCCCGGCCGCTGCCAATACCGGTATAATCTTTCATCGCACCGATGGCGCACAGGTTGTCGATATAAAGGCCTGTTCCGAAAACGTCGTTGATACACGCATGGCTACAGTTATAGGCCGGCAGGGGATGACTGTTTCCACCATTGAACATTTCATGGCTGCTTTAGCTGCATTCGGCATCGATAACCTGCATGTCGATGTCGACGGCCCGGAAGTCCCCGTTCTTGACGGAAGCGCGGCACCTTTTATTCGTGAAATCCAGCAGGCCGGAATCAGAACACTTGACAGTTCTCGTAAATTTATTGCGATTCGCAAGCCATTAGAAATTATCGAAGGGGAAAAACGGATCAGCATCATTCCATCACGTTTTTTCCGTATTTCCTTCGATATAGCCTTTGATCATCCGGCTATTTCGGTCCAGCATTACAGTATGAAATTTACCACGGAAAATTTCTGCAAAGAGATTGCAGACGCCAGAACCTTCGGATTTTTACATGAAGTTGAGTACCTCAAAGCCAATGGTCTTGCACGCGGGGGGTCCCTGGAGAATGCCGTGGTTATAGATGACAATGGCGTCATGAACCCTGAGGGACTGCGCTATCAAAACGAGTTTGTACGGCATAAAATCCTTGATTCTTTCGGTGATTTCAGCCTCCTCGGAGCCCCTCTGCTTGGTCATATCCGTGCATTTAAAGCAGGTCACGATCTCAATGCAAAAATGGTCAGAGTCATAGAAGAAAACCCAACGCATTGGGCCTATGTTG
>JAZBPC010000138.1:0-16753 GCA_036351455.1 Desulfuromusa sp. | reverse complement strand
CTGGCCCGCTGTGAACGTCTGCAGGTCAATGAAAACCGTGTCCTGAGGTCTAGAATCCTAGCTTAATTTTATAAACTTTTGCTTGTGACAGACCACTGGTGAACCTATTTGATCTATTCTCCAGCCTCGGAGCTATTCAATAAGAATGTGTTTTACCCATATTACTGTGGCAACTCACCGTACAGTTTTTGGCAACGGAATCATAGTTGGCAGTTTCCGAATCAACAAACCGGGTATCAAAATTGATCAAATGTGCATTATTGGTGCTTGTCGCTCCACCCGCAACAGGGACACCATGCGGGTCATGACAGACAGAGCAAGGGATATTCCAGCCAATAACATGCGTTCTGTGGCTACTTTTATTATTCCCAAAGTTTGTTCCTGTTCCTGTTGGTTCAAAAAGAACGTTCGGGTCATGACAACGGAAACAAAGATTGAAATTTGTCACATTATAAGGCAATGGGTAGATATCCTGCTCATACCGAGCAATCAAAATATGCGGGTAAATCGAACCGTGCGGACCATCAGCTCCCGTACCACCAGCTCTCACACTGCTATCACTGCCATGACAATCGGTACAGTAGATCATGCTCGCTTCATTATATCCGGGTCGCAGGCTGGGAACATTCAGGTTTTTCCCGATTGCGGCAACCGGATGAAAAGAGGGATTGTTCGGATCATAACGCAAGCGTTCGTTGGTTTCCGAAATGGCTCTTGGAACAACGAAGCTACTGACAAAAGCGTTGTCGGCATGACAACCAAAACAGATTTCATATTCGTTGCTGGCTTCTTCAAGAACCGCCCCAGATATACTGATTCCTTTCACTCCTACCAGTCGGCCATTCACTGCAGGAGGTGAATCGAGCGGTGCTCCCTGATGATTGACCTGGTGCGGATTGTGACAATCGGCACATTCCACATGCTTGCTCATGGTTAAAGGGTTTTCAGTGATATCATGAACCCCGGTCGCATAATTCATTGGGTGGTTGTAGTATTGATCACTTGGGCTCTGGATATTGATACCTTCACCGCTGCCATTATGGCAATTTGTCAGGCAGTTTCCTTCTTCCATTGCGCTCTGCAACAGATGTTTCGCGCCAGGTGCTCCGTGGGGCTGATGACAGTTTTGACAGCCATTTTCAGCCGTAGCAGCTTCTGTCGCATGAGTACTGGTTATCCAGCCGCTCTTATCATGACAGGACAGACACAGAGCAGAATTAAGGTTGCTCATAACCAAAAACTTGCCATGTATGTTTTTATGCGGGTCATGACAACTGGTACACTGCAGCATCTGTCCACCATCCAGATCGACTTCCGCAGGCAGAGTTTGCGGATCTTTTAATTCTCCCCGCTGGGTAGCCAAAGATGCTGTGTAGGCAAATGAGATCGGGTGATCATCCGAAAGGTCAGTTTCAAGATTAGAAATTCCACCTGGCATTGTGGTGATCCCTCCCGACAGAAGCACGGGTTCGGTGAGTCCTTCCAGCATTCCGATGGCTATGGTTCCATCGTGGCAACTCAGGCAGAGTCGTGATGCCCCGGTTGGTTGGCCGGGTTGAGCCACAAGAGTTGAAGAGCCATAAAGATTATAAACAGCCCCACTCAACTGGCGATTCCAGAGCGGTGTGACCGAAGTTGCGTGGTGAGGAGTATGGCAAAAAATACAAATGCGATCTTCATCCAATGACGTGATTGTTCCCGGCCCACTGGCTGAAAGATTATGTTTCGTGGTCAGAATGCCAGCAATGCTGCGCTCCGAAAATAAACACAAGACGATCAAGATAATAAGAAAAATATGTCTGTAAGATTTCCAATGCCTCATCAAGGCCTCCGAAAACAATTTTATCCTCTAAGGGTTCAGTTCTTTAAAAACCTGAATTCTCCGATTATAAGTATCCGCAACATAAATATGAGAATGTGAATCGATAAAAAGACCGGAAGGCATCCAAAATTGCCCAGCTCGACGACCATTTTCACCAAAATTGAGCAACAGCTGGCCAGCCGCATCAAAAATCTGGATCGTGTCAAACAGGGCATCGCTTACATAGATATGCCCGAGTTGACTGACAACCACACCTTTGGGTTTAGAAAAACTTCCGGGGGTATCCCCCGGTTGACCGAATGCAGAGATAAACTCTCCGTCAGCCGAAAAAATCTGAATCCGTGCATTGAGGGCATCTGTGACGTAAATTTTACTCTCGACGTCAACCCAGAGATCGGTCGGAAAATTGAATTGCCCATCCGCTGTCCCACGCTCTCCAAAACGGAATTGTTCAATTCCGGAAAGGTTATACGCGACCACCTGATGTGCAACGGTATCCGATACATAGAGCAATCCGTCGAGCTTGCTGTATGCAATCCCTGTTGGTCGACCACCCTTCATTGATATCAGCTGACTCAGAGATTCATTTTTCATATCATAGCGTAGGATTGACCCTTGTGATGAATCCGTAATGTAGAGCCCTTCATCGAAATAAACCAGGCCGATGGGTGTTGATAGAGGAGTCTTCTCATCCCCCTCAATGGCCCGGTAGTTAGATGTCTGCATATCGAATATATGGATCACTGAGGATCCGGTATCGGCAATAAAGAGAAGATCTGCATCATCCGTACAAACACCATAAGGGCGTGTGATATGTGCAGTCTTGGGGCCAAGAAAAAAATCACCAATCGTTCCCCAGAAACCTTTTCTCCCTGACATCTCCTCAAGGATTTTATATTCCCCGATCCATTCAATTTTTGCTTCCTGCGATGAAGCTGGCCAGACAAGTTGGGTCGCGGCAGCCATCTCAGTAACCTGGACCTTCTCAGCGCATGCCGGGAGGAGCAGTAATCCCAATAAAGCAAAAAATGACAGTATTCGAATGCAAAAAATGCGCATATCGTTTCTCATAATAAACAGGCTAAGGAGTTAACTCTTCGAATAACTCATATATTGCTATCAAAAGTAGCGCCTGATTCTGAAGGAAACCGTGTCTTCCCGGGTACTGCTATCCTCATATATCTGCCAGTTCATATCGGCACTCAATTGCAATTCAAACTTATACCAACGAGATTCAAGGATCATGCCGAGAAAGACATCATCCTGATCCCGACTCTGCCCACGAATATCGATCACATGCCCACGAAGATTGAGCGTCAGATTGCGACGCAGTTGGCGACGATAATCAGCATTAAATGATATTGAGTTTCGCTCCTGAACATCATCGGACAACCCAGCGATCCCTTCATTCTGTTGCGTTGTCGTGTATCGTTCGGTCAGCCTCAAATTGAGCAGGCTAAAATTCTTTCTGATTAAATAGCTGACAAAAGCTTCCGTTGTTTTATCGGTACTGAGAGTTGAATCGAGATAGAGATAACTGGTTCCGAAAGAGACTTGATCCAAGTTTCCCTCAAAACCGATTTGAGCATAAGTCTGCTGCGTCAATGGCGAGACATTGGCAAACCCGGAAATCAGACTCTGATCCGTTTGGCTTACGCCGCCATAAAGCCGATAGCGTTGGCCAAATACGCCCAAAGAGGCGGACAGGGAATGTCCAGTGGTTGAATATTTACTAGAATTATTCACCCGGTAAAGATAGTCGACGGAAAGAGTATCTCCAGCGACTATGCCGCCGCCGATGATTTCCAATTCGGTACGCGTGCCGATAATATTGATGCGGTATTCTGTACCCAGAGCATAGACAATCGAACGATCAGCATTATAAACCACAATACTTTCAGGAATAATATCCAATTGTTCCAGAAAGCCCGCCAGAAAGACATTGACGGTAAATCTTTCATCACTAATCGTGAGTTGCCGATCCAGCAGATTTCTGTCGGTTTCGCCATAACGATAACTGTAAGACATGTTCAAACGGCTCTCACTGGGCAGGCTTTTCGTATAGGTCAGGCTGGCTAAAGATTGCCAGTTCTGTTCTTCACCGCTCAGATAGTCGGTTTGCTCAACACTGTACCCAAGCCGTGTCGTCAGACTGTCATACAGGTGGTGCTCAATCGCGGCGTCTCCGCTATGTTGACGTTGCTCCTGATTCGGCGACTCAACGGCCTGATAACCATAAGAAAGTTCTGTGGACAATGCCTGCCCAAGTTGCAGCTTAAGATCTTCATCCCAGCTACGAGTCCGTCGTTCAGATGTGCCGCTTTCCTCAACCAAGCGATAGCGCGAATTCAGAGAGCTCTTTTTCTTTAGCGATCCCCAGCGCAACAGGTTATACAATTCAATTTCGTCGGTATCGGTCTGGGTTGATGAAAGAGCCTGACCTGAAAGGTCAGTGCTACGACTGCTTGTTTCAGCATAGAGTCGCGTTTCACTGAACTCGCTAGAAGAAGAACTCGCAGTGAGAGCAAACTCTTCTGTTTCCTGTGTCCGGTCGATCGCCAAGCCCGAAGTTTCAGTTGTGTCATAACGGTAACTGAAGCGCGTTGGCAGAAAACTGCTGCGCAGCACAATCGCGGCAGAAAGCGACTGTCGGGTTTGATCGTAGTTTTCAGCGAAAGGAGCAGTGATCCGTTCCTGGGTCAAGCTAGACATCAGGCTGATCGGGTAGAAGCGCCGTTCAAACGCAAGCAGGTCAAACAAATATTCACCGGTGAACCCAGCCGAACTACCACTGCGATCACTCCCTCCACTTTCATTCTCATAGGTCTGATCTAGGCCTAGCTCCACAGATAGACTGCCATTGGCCAAGTCACGATCAAGAATAGCGTAATCGACATTCAGATGATAGATCTCCGAAAATTCATGTTCCTGTGAATCACGATCAGCGCTAATATCAGAACTATAACTCTTGCCGCTATATACGTATTCGAGTTCAGACCATTGGTGGAAATTAGAAAGCTGGAAAATAACTTTTTTTCTCGCCGCTTCAGCAGAAAAAGGCACCAGAAAAAAAACGCAGAAACATAGCAGAAGCATAGCAGAATAGCGGGATGGTTTTTTTTGTATCAACCGATAGAGTAACATGGTTCCGATCACCATCTCCCAACGCGTTCCCGACAATGTCCGCAATGGACGACACTATTTCAGAAAGTAGCGGGCATCTCCCGCATGCGGATCATGACATTCGTCACAGCTGATTGTTTTTACCAGAAATCTGTTGTGCATGGCTGCGGCCAAGCGTGATTCCTGATGGCAGATGGCGCAGACCCTATCCGGGTCTTCTTTCAACAGAGACGGATACTGAGAATTATGCGGCAAATGACAAGCCAAGCAATCACCGACAGCAACCGGGCCGTGGACATTGCTCCCCTTGATAAAATCTTTATGACAAACACCACAGAGTTCCCGTTTAGGGGCGATCAAGCCTGCATTGATATTTTTATCATTGGAATGGCAATCACGACATTTTTTTTCTTTATAGGGCTTATGTGACGAACCTATGTCTTGTGTTGATCTCTCTCCTGCGCTTTTCATTTCGTGACCTGCGGCTTCAGCTGTCACCCGTTCCTGATAATATTGGTCACACATTTCTCCGGCGGGGGGGAGTTCTGGAACACCATCAAAAATTGTACTGAGGACCTTGTGTCGGAGTATCGGGTCACCACAGCTGGTGAGGAGTGAGCAGGATAAAAAAGCAAACAGCAATACCTTGGACAATTTCTTGGACAAACAACTTATCTTTGGTTGCGTGTGATTATTCATATCAAAGTTTATTTTTTCTTTTTCAGTTGCTCATCATCGGCTTTACGCATTTTTTCCAAGGATTCCCGATAATAAGCTTCGTAGTCGATCCCCTGCATTTCCCCCAAGCCGTAGATGTTAATTTTGTAGCGACCGACCTGATTGACAACAAGGATAACCTGCTCCAACTCAAATCCTGGGGCTGCAAATTGCTGATAGAAAGCCAGATCTTGATCGGTCACAGCAACTCCGGCAGGAACATTCAAAGAACCAACCGGCAGACCCGGGTCACCAAAAAACATCAATAAGCGGTCCTGATCATTAAACAGCTGGACATTCTGATGAGCCGCGTCAACGACGTAGAAGCGTTTTTTGCTGTCGGTAGCCACCCCGCGGGGACGTGCGAATTGGCCAAACCCGTCACCCATTTTACCGAAGGATCCAAGGACATGACCGTCCCGATCCAACTTGATGATCGATCCACTCCCAGCATTGGCGACGTAAAATAAACCCTGTTCAGTCAAGGTCATATTGGTGGCCAGATAGAGCCGATCCAGGGGATTTTCAGCATCCTGACCAAACCCCTCGATCAATTCTCCGCTTGCCTTGTTGAAGACTAAAATTTTGTGTCGTGAAATATCGAGCAGGTAAAGTCGCTGATCATCAACAGCGACATCAACCGGCTTGACATCATACCCCGAACCATAAACCTTTTGAAAATTCCCTTCGTTATCATAGGCAAGCACCTGCTTACGTCCGGTATCGGCAACGTAAAGGTTCCCGTCTTTGTCCATTGTCAGATTGATTGGTTTGATTATCTTTCCCGGTCCGTAATTTCCCTTCAGCCAAATCATTGTCTTTTGTCGTAAATCGATCCCTGCGACAGTGCCGGCTATAGTGTCACAAACATAGAATAGACTGCCATGAGCTGCTATGCCATAAGGCTTGCTGAAAGTTTTTATCTCCTCCGACAGCTCCGCATTCATAGAAAAAAGAGAAATTTCTGATTCATCACCTTCCACATTGCGCGAATCACCGATACCAAGTAAAAACTGCACTCGCGGTGGAGAAGGGGCTGGTGGAAAAAAAACCGTTTCATGTTGCTTAACAGCGGTTGTTGGAGCACAACCAAAACAAAACAGCAGAGGTATCAATACTAAAACGACAATGCGCATAAATCTTATTACTCCACTTACTTTGGAAATAAGATGAGACAACACAGGAAGACTAAGAGACATTCACAATTGACATAAAATAGTAACAAAAAAACATTGAAATATCGATAATATAGATAATATTATTTCAACTTCTAAGCGATAACTCGTAAAGAGGCTGAATGCTAGGAAAACCCGTCAATGGGCGAACATGAAAAACAATTGGATAATTAAAAACTAAAAAGCCGCCAATAAACGGCGGCTTTTTAGGAAAATTGCAATTTATTTAATATGACAAGCGAGACATAAAGCTGATTCACCATTTGCTACCAGCAGAAAGTTAGACACTTCACCGGCATGAACATCGTGACAAGAGGCGCAAGTCATGACTCCCTCATAGAGATAATCTCCAATTGTTCCTCCGGAGGTTCCTAAAGCTGAATCTACATCTTTTATTTCACCATCATATTGTACTGAATCGGCATAGACAAATCCCACAGGGTGGTCATTCGTTAGGTCCGTACCCAGAACCCTATTACCGGTCATGAAGTTAGTGGAATTTGTAACGACAGCATTATCTACCGCAATTGTCCCATCATGACAGCTCATACACAACCTTGTCGGTCCGATCAGAGGATCAACAGCGGTATCAGTATCACCATCGAATGTGGGCGATGAATAGCTATCGTAGCCGGCAGTGCTAGCCACTGCAGTCATACTCCAGAGAGGATAAGTGTCACTACCTAACCCATTCCCTATACCAAAATCTCCTGCATTGTGGGGGGTATGGCAATAGGAGCAAATCTGCCCGGCCAAGCCTGAACCTCCAGTGCTTAAGTCATGAGATGAGCCATCTATAAGAGCAAAAGACGTGACAGCAAAACCCAAACTTAAAATTGTTGCTAAAACTAATGTGATTGTTGTCTTCATTTTTAAACCTCCCAGTATTTGAGCATGTGGCAGCATACCCTTGAATCCGTTAGTAGATCTTCTGACTTATGTATCAGCAAGCTTGGTACCAAATGGAGACCTTCATTAAAAAAATAATCTGCTACGCCCAAAGGCCCGAGAACTCAGGAGAAATTGTTATTTTATCTTAGAAATATAGACAAAATGGCTCTTCAAATATCTTCTACCAGAGGACGCTGCACCGGGTTATATCCCCACCCTTGACTCAGCTATGGGGATATGACCACATTTGGAAAACTAAACTTAGAGTCTACTTTTGATAATCAACCGGAGTTTCACGGTCATATTCATACATCTGGTGACAACCGGGTGAACAACTGCCACCCGTCTCGGTTTTGATAAACCGGGTCGGGATGCGCCAATCACCGAATTCTGCCCCCTCTTCACTCATCAGTTTTTCCAGATTAGCCGCATGGGGTTCATGACAGGCACGGCAGCTACGTCCTTTGTATTTATCAGCAACATGGAGGTAGTGAAGATTCTGCTTCCCATTACGGAAATCTGTATAGATCGTAGTTTCAGCAAATCGGAGGAGATTTTTATCGTGACATTGGAGACAAAAATCATAACTTCCGGTGGTGTAGGGGTGATAGAAACTCTCGGGATAAGCTCCTAAGAGCATACGCGTGTAATCTGACCCATGCGGATTATGGCAAGCGGAACATTCACCATCAACTAATGGCCCATGAAGCTGATTCTTCCCTTCAATCTCTTTCGCGATATTGTTCAGGGGATTGGATTTACTGTAATCATCCTGCCCATGGCAGGAGAGGCAAACATCTTTTTCAGGTAAAGATAACAAAGCCGGGTACTGCGAAAAATGTGCAGAATGGCAACCACTGCATTTCTCAGGGCGATAGAGTGCCGCATGTTTTACTTTGACTTTGTGAGCTTTTTCCCCGATATCACTATGGCAATCCATACACAGAGATTCGATATCCTGACTCAACAACTTGGCAGCCGGGGCACTGTGGGGATTGTGGCAGGCTGTACAGCTTGAATCCTTGACCACTGGATGAATCACTGGTGAATTCATCATCCCTTCAGCAATATCCACATGGCAACTGCTACAGAGTTTTTGAGGTGTTTTTTGCAACAATCCTGGTTGATTGCTTTCATGGGGATTATGGCATTGGGTACAGGCGCCAGCAACTGCTGGCCCGTGACCATAGGCTGCAGTGAAAAGATCCGCATCGTGGCAATTGGTACAAAGTGGTGTCAAGTTATGATCAACCGGTAGCAGGGCAGCTCCAACATTTGAGCCATGTGGATTGTGACACTCAAGACATTCTCCTTCAGCGACTGGAGAATGTACCGTAAGCTTTCTGCCAAATTTATCATGACATTGGTAACAGAGCCTGGCACCACTTTCCACCAGGCGAAAACTTTTTCCTGCAACGATGGGGTGTTGTTCCTGAGTTTGCTCATGGCAACTGAAACATTCTCCCTCAGCTACAGGAGCATGGCTATAAGTCAGTTGCATCAGTTCTGCGTGACAGTCCGCGGTTGAACACGTCTCAGCAGAACCATCCACAATGAAAATCAGCAACATCAAACAACTCAGAAAAATGATTTTACCAGCGGCAGATAAACATCTCATTTTTAACACCTATTTGAGTTTTCTCTTCCAGGAGCAACTCTATTAGCCCCCCCGTCTCTGTCTTCATTCGCAGGTACTGGAATAACGGCAGGCTGAGCTGGATATTTTTCCAGCCCGAATTTTTTCCGCCGATAGCGAAGTGTATCGAGACTCATTCCCAAACATTTAGCGGCCTTGGTCTGATTACCATCGTAACGAGAGAGAGCCTGCTTAATATATTCTTTCTCAACCTCTTCAATATTGATCCCTTCCGGTGGCAGCAAGATCGTTGATTCTGCAGGAACAGAACAACCAAAGAGACAACCCTCATCACGCAGGTGTTCACTGCCGGGGAACACACAAAAATTATCTGTCGACAAAATTTGCCCCTGCTCCAACATCATTGCGCGCTCAAGAGCATTGCGTAATTCTCGAACATTCCCTGGCCAGTCATGAGCCATCAAAACCTTTAAAGCATCGCTTGAAATGCCCTGAACTGAGCGCCCATACTCGTTATTCAGCCGATCGATAAAATATTCCACCATGCTCGGAATACATTTTTTTCGCTCACGTAATGGCTTCAAAACGATAGACATCATATTGAGCCGATAGAACAAATCGCTACGGAAGGTTCCTTCTTTAACCATGGTCGCCAAGTCTTGATTTGTGGCGGCAATAATACGGATATTCGTTTCAATATCTTCTTGACCACCCAAGCGTCGAAATTTCCTGTTTTCAATGACTTTAAGGATTTTTGCCTGCATGCTTAAAGGCATATCACCAATTTCATCAAGAAAAACGGTACCCCCTTCCGCCTGCTCAAAGATACCCACTTCCCGGCTGGCAGCATCGGTATAAGCCCCTTTTTCATGACCAAACAGTTCATTTTCCAGCAATTTTTCGGGGATAGAGGCACAGTTTAATTCGACCAGAGGGGCATTCTTCCGGGCGCTCTGGGAGTGGATGGCGTGGGTGACCAGTTCTTTTCCCGTGCCACTTTCGCCCAGGATGAGTATCGTCTTACAATCATTTCGTGCACAGATGTTAATGGTCTTAAACAGTTCCACCATGGAAGGACAGTTCCCAACCAACTGATCCTGCTCATATTTTTTTCTGAGTTTTTGTTCTTCAGGCTTGATCTCTTTGCTGAGATCTTTTTTAACAAATATCTTCTGTACCGCCCTCTCGACCATATCGATATTGAAAGGTTTTCCTATGTAATCCTCTGCTCCCAGGCTAAACGCTTTAAATGCCAGATCCGAATGGTAGTTTGATGTCATAATGACAACGGGCAAATCCTTATTTTCTGACTTGAATTCTTGCAGAAGTTGTAGTCCTTCAATGTCTGGAAGAGCGGCATCCAGAATAACGAGATCAGGCAAAAAACTTTTAAATTTAAGGCGAGCTTCTGCACCGGTATTTGCAATCTCAGCAACACCACCAATTCGCTTGAGCATTTTAGTCAACGACCAGCAAACCAGATTTTCATCATCTACAATTAAAACTCGACCAACTTTCATTTAATTAACCCTAGCCTTCCTGCAATAATCTTTGGTTCTTGGGTGGCAACGACTACAGCCATTCATTGGAAAAGCAACATTCATATGACAAGCACCGCAAAATTGACCATAAAGATTCGATTCTTTATCAAATGCAACGGTTCCTGCCTGCTTAATAGAAAACAGATCGGGGTGACAGTTGGAACAATCCAGCCACTTCATGTGTTCTGCATGGGGGAAGCGAACGATAACGCTGGGTAATGCCGTAGTCCAGTACATGGGTTGTTCGAGATGACTGGGTAAAGGCATGCCGGGCATCACATCTTCACCGGGAAGAGATCTCTGCGGCGTGACCATATCCTGCCCGATGGCTTCAACCCAGTTGATACGATCTCCATATGCCGTGTGAGGGAGGGGAACATTATCTTCCCGCACTTTATGTGGAGGATATGTACGTTCATTAGGGTTAATATCCTGGTGACAAGCGTCACAGGCAAATTCTGTTGAGAAAGCAATTGTGCCATTATGGCATGCACCGCAATAGCGCCCATCAAGATAATCCTCGCGGGTAATTTCTGTTTGCCCTTTAGACAGACTGAACTCTAATTCAGAGTGGCAGACGTTGCAGGTAAAATGGCGCCTATGAGTTTGATGAGAAAATACCACGGGCCTACTCCCATATTTTTTTGCCCGGCGATCAAGAATAATATCTCCGTAGTATTCAGGCTTGCCATTATAGGAAATCATATCAATCAATCTCCCCAGGTCAAATCTGCTGAGTGGTGCGTTTGCATAGCTTTTTTTAATAATGTTGTTGCGCTGAACAGGTTCAATCGGTTCGCTTGAGTTCGTTAGAGGCAAACTTGTACAGGCACTAACAAGCAGAAAAGAAAGACCAACAAACCACCATCTCCTTTTCTGTATGTTCTTGCTACCGCTCATTCTACAAACTGACCGGCTTGGAATGACACAAGGCGCAGTCATTAATCTGGAAAGCCACCGTGCGATGACAACGCCCACATAGATGACCATCAATAATTTTTTGCATGTTTATCTCAGTCGTACCGTTTTTCAATTTAAACGGTTCTGGGTGACACATACCACACCCGCTCCAGGCGACATGCTTACTGTGCGAAAAGATAATACCCGGCAGACCAGAAAGACTGGGCTCAAGAGGCTCATCTCGTTGATTGGTAACAAAATTTTCCTGGGTCATGGAAATTCCGGGAAGCTCATCTTTCAGCTTAATAAGACCTTCTGCTTCAGCCTGCATCCAATCTATTTTGTTGCCGTATTTGGCGCGCGGCATCGTCTTCTGAAAAGCGTAAAATGCTTTTTTTGCTGCCTTCTTTGTTTGTGCTAAATGAGCTGCATCCTTGGCATGACAATTCGTGCAGGACTTTATGGTAAAAGCCTCTTTCCCATCGTGGCAGGCACCACAATATCGACCAGCCTGATTATCTTCTTCAATTATTTCCGTCTCACCAGCAATCTGGGAAAACTCCAGATCCACATGACAAAGACGACAGGTATATTTACCTCGGTGGGTCCAATGCCGAAAAATAACTGTACCGCTTTCAGATTCTGCATCAGGACTTTGCATTGTGACATCACCGTACTCATAGCTTTTTATGACTGCAGCATGACTCTGTTGCGTTGAAACCCCGATTAAAAAAGTCATCAATAGTGCGGTACTCAAAATTGCGGAAACAATTACTTTCATTTTCGGCAGCCCTTTACGAAAATTAAGGTTGATACTTCAGGATCTCGGCACTATAAAAATTTGCTTGATTTACAATTAATTTACGGTGAAAAAGAATATAGAAAATAGCACAAGAAGTCGGGAAATTCCTAAATAAAAAAACGCATAACCTCTTGAAATTTATGAGATTATTGAATTGATATATGCAAAACAATTAATTCCATAGCAATGAAAAAAAATGCCCATTATTAAGATTAACGTTTACCTGAACAAAAGGTTGACAATTTATTTTCAAATGGGAATTGCGCTTTCATCCGCTTGATACTCCTCTCCTAGTTCATGGTGCCAAGCCACTTTTTGGCATTTTTCCTGCTTAGCTTACTCTCCATATTTGTCTAAAACTTTCGCTATAGGAGTCGATCACCGATTATGGCCGACAAAAAACAGAAACTATTCAGGGCGCTTATTGATGTTGGTAGGGAACTTGCCACCATAACTGATCTTGATGTTCTACTACCGCGTATTCTTGAGATTTCCCGAGAAGTTTTTCTCTTTGATAATGCCATTATTCGTCTGCTTAGTCATGACGGTAAGGCGCTGGAAACAGTTGCCTCTTTCGGTTACAGTCAGGAAGCCGTCGAGAAACCAATCTCTCTGGGACAAGGGATCATGGGCAAGGCGGCACAGTACGGCCAACCCTACCTGATTAACAATGTCAGCCACGCAGATGATTATATTCCAGGTATCGAAGCTGCCAGTTCAGAACTGGCTGTTCCCTTGATTGCCCGAGACCGGGTCATCGGTGTTTTCAACGTTGAAAATCAACAACCTGAAGCCTTTACTGCAAATGATTGCGATGCCCTTTCTCTGCTTGCCGGCCAAGCTGCTATTGCAATCGACAATGCAAATCTTTATCAGGACTTATGTCGCGTGTCGCGGGAAAGGAATAATCTTAACCACCTCAATGACAAGATTTTATCCAGCATCAGCCTCGGTTTATATACGGTAGACAGGAAAATGAGGATCACTTCATGGAATGACAGTATGGCCAAGATGACCCATATCCCTGCAGAAAAAGCTCTGGGTCGCAAACTGCTGGAGACTTTCCCTACTCTGGAGAAAGAAGGGATAGCCGAGCGCCTACGACGGGTTTTAGAAACAGGGGAAGCGGTTGAACTACGCTTGTTGCACCGTGGACAGGCCGGGGAAAACCGTTTGCAAAAAAGACGTTTGGCTCCTTTGAAAGAGAATGGAAAAACTCATGGAGTTGTCGTTGTTGTTGAAGACATCACTGAATTCGAACAACTACTGGCACAAACCATCCAATCGGAAAAACTGGCCGAAGTCGGGCGCATGAGTGCAGGCATTGCTCATGAAATCAATAATCCCCTGGCAGTCATCAGCTACGCCAATCAGATCCTGCTCGAAAATGGCACCTATACTCCTGACCAGCGCGATCTTCTACAACGTATCGATAACGAAGTTGAACGCCTTCAGGGTCTGAGTACAGAGTTACTCTCGTATTCTGCCGGCACCCAGGAGGAAAAACGTAAGCCAACCGATATCAACGCTACAGTGGAAGAAGTCCTGACCTTAATGCGCTATGAATTGAAAAAAAAGCAAATTGGCTCGGACGTAAATTTAACTGAACTCCCCCTGCTGAATATCGACAAAAACAGGTTCAAACAAATCTTTATCAATCTTATTCTCAATGCTGTTCAAGCAATGAATTCAGGCGGAAAGATTCAGATATCCACCATAACAAACAATGACAAAAGCATCTCAATTCACTTCCGTGATAATGGTCCTGGCATACCGGACATGCTGAAACAAAGAATTTTTGAGCCCTTTTTCACCTCCCGTAAAGATGGTCAAGGTACCGGTCTGGGACTCTATTTATGTCGTAAGATTATTGCAGAATATGGTGGATCTCTGAGCGTAGCCAATGCCCCCGGTGGTGGAAGCTGCTTCGAAGTCAAACTGAGCGCAAAGAACATTGTGCCGTAACCTCTAAACTGCCTATTTTTTGTTCACTGTCTACCATTTTTGTATAAAAAAAAGACATATGGACATTCAAAAATCAGAAACACCTCCCGGAAAAGCTGTTTTCTCGATCTTGGTATGATGGCTGCAATGAAGGGAAAATAGTTTCAAAACTCCGTGATTAAGACGGAGATACTTTATAAGGATTGCAACGAGCAAAGGCGCTCCTGACTCCCTCACTGGAGTTGGTGCGCCTTTTTTCATAACTACTCTCATAGGAGAATCTCAGGATGAAGAAAGTTGAATGCATTATCAAACCGTTCAAACTGGATGATGTCAAAACAGCGATGACGGAAATGGGGATCAGCGGAATGACAGTCAGTGAAGTCCGTGGATTCGGGCGGCAGAAAGGGCATACTGAACTGTATCGTGGGGCTGAGTATCAGATCGATTTTATCCCTAAGATAAAAGTTGAGCTGGTGGTTTCTGCAGAGCAGGTCGAGGCCGTTGTCTCGGCGGTCCAACGCGAAGCAAGCACTGGACGAATCGGTGATGGCAAGATTTTTGTCAGCGCCATCGAACAGTCTATTCGGATCCGTACCGGTGAATCCGGAGAAGATTCTCTTTAGTTATTAATCCAGCAGTTATCACAGTTTCAGTTAGATAAAAGGAGATTTAAGATGAAAAAGTTTACGATTTTATTAGCTGGGTTATTGCTTTTACCCACACTGGCCTTGGCAGAAGATGCTCCTGTTTCAGAGATATCCTATGTCCTTAACACCTTTTCCTTCCTGGTGATGGGTATCCTGGTCATGTGGATGGCTGCCGGATTCGGCATGCTTGAATCTGGTCTGGTCCGTTCCAAAAATGTTGCCACCATCTGCCTGAAAAACATCTCACTGTTCGGAATCGCCGGAATCCTCTTCTACCTGGTGGGTTACAATCTGATGTACGCTGGTGTTGACGGTGGTTTCATGGGCAGTTTCGGTCTCTGGGGTGCTGATGATGCCGCCGCTGCAGCCGGAGATTACTCGGCCGGTTACTCCGCTGGTTCCGACTGGTTTTTCCAAATGGTCTTTTGCGGTGCCGCCTGTTCTGTTGTCTCCGGTTGTGTTGCTGAGCGGATCAAGCTCTGGTCATTCCTGGCTTTCTGTGTTGTCCTTTGCGGAATCATCTATCCAATCCAGGGTTCCTGGGGCTGGGGCGGCGGTTGGTTATCAGAGATGGGTTTTTCTGATTACGCGGGTTCGACAATCGTCCACTCCGTCGGTGGCTGGGCTGCTTTAACCGGTGCGATCATTCTAGGTGCCCGTAAAGGAAAGTACAGCAAATCAGGTCAAGTCAATCCACTGCCCGGTTCCAATATCCCCTTAGCCACTCTGGGAACGTTCATCCTGTGGATGGGATGGTACGGTTTTAATGGTGGCTCCGTTTTAGCTCTGGGTGATGCCGCTTCTGCTATCGAAATGTCCAACGTCATGGTCAATACCAACATGGCTGCCTGTGGTGGAATGATTGCTGCCATGATCATGGTTCAGGTCCTCTACAAAAAAGTCGACGTCACCATGGCCCTCAACGGCGCTTTGGCGGGTCTGGTCTCCATTACCGCCGGTCCGGCAACGCCATCACTCGGTGCTGCTACCCTCATCGGTGGCGTCGGTGGTATCCTGGCAGTGCTGGCCGTTCCATTCTTTGATAAACTCAAGATTGACGATGTTGTTGGTGCCCTCTCTGTTCACCTGGTGTGTGGCATCTGGGGAACCCTGGCTGTTCCGATAACTGATGGTGAAGCCAGTTTCGTCACCCAGTTCATTGGTGTTATTGCAACCGGAGCATTTGTCATCATTACAAGTTCAATTGTCTGGTTGGCACTGAAGTACACCATCGGTATCCGGGTGAGTGAAGAAGAAGAGATGCTGGGTTGCGATGCCTGCGAAATCGGTATGGAAGCCTATCCTGACTTCCAACGGGTGAGCTTTGGTGGCTCTTCAGGTGTTTCTGGCTATACTGCATCATCGGTTACCAGAGATTAAATTGATTCGAAATATCATGAAAAATTAACCTAACCCTGAATCAGTGAGTGGATCGACAGATATAAGCACAAGTCATTGCCGTGCCTAAGCTTTCAAAAAATGGCCATCGAACCTATGAGTGCGACTCACATTTTTTGAGAATATTATTCACAACAAGCACTTGCACTTCTTTTCTACCGCCCACCCACTGATCCAGGTTAAACCCTTTCGG
>JAZBPC010000137.1:0-21410 GCA_036351455.1 Desulfuromusa sp. | reverse complement strand
CCAATAAGCCTTGTCAATAAATCCACATAAAAAGTGGACTTTTTTTGTTTACTATAACGAATGATGTTACGACGGGTCATTTCAGAGACGGTCAACTTGTGCCCCAGTCCCAGAGTCCTCAACAATTCTTGACCTCGGCGGTGGTCTTCTAGGTCAAACACGCAATGAAGAAAGTCTTGTTAGATAAACTTTTAGGCGACCTATATTAAGATGAGACAAAAGAAGACAAAACAGAGGGGGACGACTCCTTTCCCTTTGATCGTGACAGCGAATCAGATCTCCTTTTCATTTGCACATCCATTCTTCGACTTTGCGCAAATAGAAAAGCCCGGGAATCTTTGAAGAATCACCGGGCTTTTCTGTATTTCTGAGACAATCAGGGAGAATGATTTACTCTTTCTTTTCAAATGCTCCCTCGACCATTGTAAATTCTCCATGGCGATTATAGACACCATATCCGGCTTCCACCCAGCCTTTAAAAGCATCGTAAATATTAGTGACTTTTGTATAGCCCATCTCGGTTAAACGTTGGGCCGCAAAAGCAGATCTGGCACCGGTTCTGCAATAAGTATAGATCGGAATATCCGTATTCTCGATTGTTCTTGGAGTCACCCATTCGATGAGTCCTCTGGAAATATTAATAGCTCCCGGGAGGTGGGCTGCTTTGTACTCCTCTTCGGTTCTGACATCGATCAGGACGAGTTCTTTTCCACTATCAAGAATTTTTTTAAACTCGACCGCTGTGACATGAGGTTGACTTTCCTTTATCGGTTTCCAGAGATTAACAACGTTTTTTTGAACTTCTTCAATTGTGGGACCAGCAAAGACAGATTGTGCAGAAAGAAAAAGAATAATTATCAATGTGACTAATGTGAACGGCAAGAATTTTCTTTTCATGTTCAGCTCCTTGAAGGGTAGGGAAAATCTTTTGTCAAAAAGAACGTTCGCTCTTTCTAAGATATCTACATGTGAATATAAAGTCAAACGTTTTTAAATTAAGGTTTGTGGGGTGCGCAATTGAGGAGGAGTGTGGTTCTTCACAGTAAATGCCAGTACCCTAATTCGTAAAAGAGAAGCAGCTTTCCCCAAAAACTGTTACAATTGGACATTAGATTCATAGCAAATAACTATTTGTGCAAGGATGTATGATGTCTTCAGGCTTAGCAGGAATATCAGTTCAGCACGGATTGTATCCACCGCTTGCAGTATCCCCGGCAATGTCAGGCGTACGAGGAAGCTTGAACCAGCAGAAGCAGGATGGGCAGGCTGCACTCAAACTGATAGAATCCGCTGTTTTGCCTATCGATCCTGATATAGGACAAAATATTGATGTGTATGCATAAAACTCTGTACTGATTGTTTTTGTGCAATTGGGGATGAGTCTTGTGGCCTTATCTTATTTAATCCAAACCCCTGGTTGTTCACACGAGCTGGTTGCTGTTGCCGCGATGGTCTTACTCTGAAGAAATTAACTATGGTGTCCTCAGAATACTAATTGCAAGACGTGAGGTGTTGAACTCTGGATTAAAGTCATTTTTAATCAGGAGGGTTCGTTCATCCAAGCCTGACGATTCAAGTCGGCAAGGACTTCTTGTAACTGCTCCGCAGGAACCGGACGTGAGAATAGAAAACCTTGTCCGTAAGTGCAGTCTAGTCGCTGTAACGTGGAAAACTGTTCCATTTCTTCGATCCCTTCAGCAACTGTTTCCATGTGCAAGTTTTTAGCAAGACTGATGATAGAGTTGGAAATCGAGATGTCACGAGAGTCATGGGGGATGTCCCGAACGAAAGATCGATCAATCTTGAGAACCATCAAGGGAAAAGTTTTTAGATAGCTGAGTGATGAATAACCGGTTCCGAAATCGTCGACAGCGATATTGCAGCCTATGCGGCGTAACTGCTCCAGAATCGAAGCCACTTTTTCCGGATGTCTCATCAAGGAACTTTCGGTCAATTCAATTTCCAACTGGCAGGCTTTAATTCCCGTTTCGTCAATAATCGACAAAACCTGGTCGACAAAATTTGGTTTGTCAAATTGATGGCCGGACATATTGACCGCCATTCCAAGATCATCGCCCTGCTTTTTCAGTTGCAATTGCTGCAACGAGTGAATGCACTTTTTTTTTTATTTTAAGGCTCAGTAGAAGCAAAAAATGGCGACTTAAATCGGTTGCAGCTTTTCTCGGCAAGATTTGAAAACGCCTAATCACGTGAGGGGATACAGAATGATCAAGTATGAATCACTTGCACAACACACAACTGTTTACAATGACAAGTGGTCCTCTTAACATATCGACGATATCGAGGAGTGCTTTGGGGGCTGGTTGCAAACTGGTTATTTAAACAGCTCTTTAAAATTTACTAAATGGGCTCGGATTACAGAGGTTCTGAGCATGTTTAGCGACAGCATTGCAGTTAAAACATCTATGACCAGGATCTGCCATCAGATCTTTGACTTCCTGCTCTTTCCCCTGTTTTCTTAATTCACACAGATGCTTCCAGTGACCTGCCGGATCTTTACAGTCGGTATTGATGGGCTCTGACATATGACCTCCGAATGGATGGGTTAGTGTGTGCGACAATGATATCATTTTTGTACAGCAAACGGTAATAGGTTCACCGGAAATTATTGGCCAGATACCGAAACTCCTTGGCCACAAAGTGAAGAAGAATTGTGACTTATCCTGTGGATAGAATACTTTTAACGAGAATGGTTATTGCCAGATCGAGATCCGTTTCCGGATTAAATACCGGCCCCAGCAACTGAGCTAAACCGGGTCGGGTCTGCAGACGTTCATCCCAGCGAGCGGAACGACACAAACGCCGCAGTTCAGTGCAGATCCAACTGAAATTTGCTTCACGACTCAATTTGCATTCGGAACCGAGGGCAGTATAGTCAAGCATATCCTGACGCAGCACTATGGCGGGCAAGTGTGGTAAATAGATATGGCAGAAGGGCTGACGCTCGGAGTTGACACTTGTGGTTGTACTGGTCACCTTTTTGCGCATGACCAGGCCTCCGGTGGCCAGTGCCCGACCGACGGCAAATTTTTTCTTTGTGGTCGTCTCGGATTTAACGCTATGGATAATTCCGGCACCACGCAGCAGCAATACTATGTCCGCGTAGTTGACTTTAAGCAGCTCACCACCCTGATCCCACAGTTGCAGCCCTTCTGGGCTGAAACTCAGCCGTTGAACAATAAAACGGTTCTGGTCATTTTCCAGCGCAGTTGAGTCGACACAAATGGTTTTAAACCCGACACCATGCAATGCATCAACACAGGATGTGGCCGGACCATGGTTGGCAAAGCTGGCAACAATAGCCGGTCCGCCACCCGGTATGTTAACCCTTGAGCGGGCTTCATAGGGGGTGATGCCCAGAATTGTAGCAAGCTCTTGAGCCAGGTGGGCGATATCACCCTGTGTATCATAAAGAGATACTATCTGCATAACTTCGCCTCCTTAATGGGGAAAACCATTGGCGTCAATGTGCCAATCCTTGAAAGCGAAGCTGTAAGGATGCTCCTGAACGCGGAAGTGCCATTGATTGCGGTGATTGAAACCGATGGTCTGGTTCATGGTGATAAAGTCGAGTTGCCAGCCGGCAGGTGAATTGCGCAGAAAATAAGGGGATGCCTGACGGTTCATGACCGGAAAGCGGATCACAGCCAGATTGTTCTGCTTGACTACTTCAGCTGCTGGAAGGCTCTCTTCCAGAGTTCTCAAAGCATTTTGCTGTTGGCCATCGGTCACCAACCAGCGACTGAAAAAATTTCTGCTCTCCGGGGTATAGATAGCAAGATTAGGGTTTTTATTGAACGCTGATAAACTGTCACGATAACTTTCGAGAGTGGCTATGGGGGTTGCTTGTGGCAGAAAAGCCCCTCCGTCTGCCAGAGAGTTGTCTGTTGTGACAGGGGCTTTTTGTGTGATCCGGATTTTCGCTCCCGCGCCGCCGCTACGATGATCTGTTGCCGGTGATGATTTGGACTTCGGAATATCATTGCGAGTCAGTCGGGTGACCAGCAATTCTGTCAGGGCTTCGATCCCGTGGCCGATGCGATTCTGCTGAAAAAATGGGAGCATCTGGTCGTATTCCAATCCGGCAATAAAACCGTCCGGGAAAACTCCCTCAAGATCATAGCCGACTTCAATTCTGACCTGTTGTTGATGTGGGTCGATGACCAGCAGCAACCCGCGTGCCCCGTTGGTCTGCTCACCCAGGGATTTTTTCTCGAACAACTCAAGTGCCATTTGGTCAAGATTGCCCGCCGGTTGATTCAGAGTCGCGATGAAAAGGTGAACGTCCCGTTCTTTCAGCAACAGATGTTGGAATTCACTCAAGCGTTGTTCCTGTGCTGCCGAAAGCAGCTCTGCCTGATCCTGAACAAAGGAATGTTCCGGGTCAGATATGCAGGAAAGTAGCATTGATAGAACAATTGCGACAATAAGGATAACTCGGCATGATTTGATCATGGGTTGATTTTAACAGATTTTGAGGAAGAAAAAGGCTGTTTTTAACGGTCTCGTTACCTGACAACCATCCAGCGACAGATCCATCGTTCCATCCGGTCGAGAACCATATAGAGTATAAAGCCCAATATGGCCATGGAAAAGATTCCCGTGTAGAGGGAGATATAATCCGATTGGCCCCATGAATCCATGATGATGTAGCCTAACCCCTTTGAAGTGGCAAAGGATTCGACGAAGAAGAGGATGGCAACGGCAGTACCGATGGAAATCCGCATGGCGGTGAGTATTTTCGGCAAGGTTGCCGGCAGAACCAGATGGCGATAGATCTGAAACGGGGTCGCACCAAGGGTTTGCATGGAATAAAAATAGTTCTGATGGATATTTTTTGCGCCATCTCTGGTTGTCACCAGTACCTGAAAGAAGACGATCAGGGCAATCAGAAAGATCTTTGAAAGCTCGCCGATACCAAACAGGATAATCACCAGGGGTAGCAGGACAACATGGGGTATGGGGTAGAGGAGGTAGATAAAAGGGGAGACCCGTTTTCTCCAGGATGGCGCTGCGCCGACGACTAGTCCCAGAGGGACTGCGGCCACAAAGGCAAGAAATATCCCTGATACCGCCCGCAGGGCACTGATGAAGAAATCATCGACCAAGCGGCCGTCAGCTATTTTTACCAGGAAATCGGCAAGCACTTCCCAGGGCTGCGGTAAGGCCATGGAATGGAGCAGTAGTGCGGCAGCTTCCCAGGTCAGGAACAGAATAATGGCCGCAAAAAAAATGTCACGCTTCCTGCCCATTGTCATCCTCCCTGAGGAGATTGCGCAGCATGTTGCAGCGGGTATAAAAGCCTTCCTGTTCGCGGTAGGAGAGGTCTCCGGCCTGCGGGTTTTCGACAACCTGTAAAACCCGGGCGGGTCGTTCACTCAAGACGACAATGGTGTTGCCCAGAAATACCGCTTCCTCAATGGAGTGGGTGACGATAACCGAGGTCATCTGTTTCTTTTTGTGGATCTGTGAAAACAGGTTTTGCAGCCTTTCTCTGGTTAACGCATCTAGAGAAGAAAGAGGTTCGTCCATCAGCAAAATTTCGGGTTCTATCGCCAGGGAACGGGCCAAAGCGACCCGCTGTTGCATCCCCCCCGAGAGCTGCGAGGGGAAATAATCGTCAAACCCCGTCAGTCCCATCTCATCTATCAATACTGCGACTTTCTCTGCAATCTGCTTTTTGCTGACATCGCGAAGGGTCAATCCCAGACTGATATTCTGCGCCACCGTTTTCCAGGGGAAGAGGCCATAGTTTTGCAGGATTGTTCCGCGACGGGGATTTCCCTCAATCACTATTTTCCCTGTGTCGGGCTGTCTGAGGCCGGCGAGGAGGAAGAGGAGCGAAGACTTGCCGCAACCGGATGGACCGATGATAGCACAGACGCTGTGCGGCTTCACTGCGAACGAAATATCCTTCAGTACATCCTTTTTCTCTCTCTCCATCCCATAGGAAAGATTCACCGAACGGACATCGATCATCATGTTACTGCGCACTCATAAAATCTTGGGAAACCATCTCTTCATAAGCGATCTCGTCGACGAGCCCTTTTGTCACAAGCCATTTGATAACCGGTTGGTACAGATCGACGCTGAAAGGTTCGGGTTCGGGATAGACAGGGATGGGGTAGCTATCAGCCATGAAAGCAGGAATCCGTCCCTTCTCCAGAAACAATGGTCTGAATTTTTCGGGAGATGAGTTGATGCTTTTTACTGCATCACCATAAGCGGCAAAAAAACTTTGTACCGCAGCTTTTTTCTTCTCCAGAACCTCGGAGCGAAAAATGATAACTGTTTGCGAGAGGCTTTGAAGTGCACTGCTGTCTTTCAACAGCACTTTGGCTCCTTTTGCCTCAGCAATGGATGCCAAAGGCTCCGGCAGGGTTGCCGCCGCCACCGAATTTGAGAGCAGCATCTGCATCCTGATCGGCATTTTCTTGACCTCAATTTTGCTGATTTCGCTGGGGAGGAACCCCTGATCCTCTAAGAGTTTATCGGTGACATATTCAATGATGGTTGAATTGGATACAGCAATTTCAACCCCTTTAAGCTGTTCAATTGTGGTGATGTTCGATTTTGCTGAGGCGAGGATGGCGAAAACACCCTCGGCCGGAGTTTTACCAAGGCCAAGAGAGGTTATTTTCAATCTGCCGGTCCCTTTATCAAACAGAATTGCCCCGACCGGGTCACTGATGGCAGCGTCAATTGCGTTTGCGGCAAGGGCAGAATCTCGTTCTAAAGCACTGAGGAATGGAATCAACTGCACTTCAACCCCTTGCTTCTGAAAATATCTCTCCTGCTCGGCAACCCAGAAAGGGATAGAATCCTCGATGAGCAACAGACCAATTTTCAACGGATCAGCCGCTGCTGCGGGAAAGGACAATAACCAAACAATAATAACGAGTAAAAATGTTTTCATCGGATCTCACCTGATGTCTTTATAGATAGTGACAGTTACGGATGCTGTCATCTGTTTTTATTGCTCCTAGCGGGGTATAGCGGTATTTGCAAGCTGCTTATGTAACCACCTATCAGTTTATTTTTCAAATTGAAAAGTAGGTTTCAGCTTTTTGTTTCACAGAGCTCTTTGCCTAAAATGGCCAGTTTCCGGTCGATTCCCCAACGATAGCCACCGATACCACCGTCTCCACGTAATACTCGATGGCAGGGGATCAAATAGCTGATTGGATTGTTGCCGATTGCGGTTCCGACGGCACGGCTGGCATTTGGTTGCCCCAGCTTTTCGGCCAGATAGCCATAGGAGGCGACGCAACCCTGAGGAATTTTCAGTAATGCCTGCCAAACTTTGAGTTGGAAATTTGTACCTTCAAGTAGTAACAGTAATGGCTTTTTTGCCGGGTTATGGCTGCTGCTGAAGATCTGCTGAATGATCTTTTCAGTTTTGACTGTCTCCTCTTTTAACAGGGCTTTTGGCCATGCTTTTCTCAGCCTTTGTACCGTCATTGTCTCTTTGACAGAATCAATGAATTCCAGTCGGCAAATTCCACGCTCGGTGACAGCTATGAAGCATTCTCCAAAAGGGGTGGGATGAAAAGCGTATTCAATTTGCAGGTTAGTTCCACCGGATTTGAATTCTCCCGGAGTGACTGCTTCAACAGTGACCAGCAAATCATGAAGTCGGCCAGGACCACTGAGACCAACACTGAAACTTGTATCCAGGATTGAGGTTGATTGTTGCAATAATTGCTTGGCATGTTCAGTTGTCAGGTGCTGTAGAAACCGTTTGGGGCTGACTCCGGCGAAACGGCGAAATAATCGCTGGAAATGATAAGGGCTCAATCCTACTTGTGCGGCGGCCTCCTCTAATGATGGTTGTTCTGGCGCAGCCCTTTTGAGAAAATGAATGGCTTGAGCAATGCGCTGATAATCGTCTTGCATAGGTATCTCCTAGAAAGCTTGTCCAGAAATTACCATTTGTAGCCAGATGGGCCAACCCGATTCTTGCTATTTGAATAGTATCAGGGCTGGAAAACAATTTGTGCTGAATCCGGGATCAAATTTTCTACTTGCAAATTTATCGGAGTTTAAGGTATTAACTCCCACTACGTAACACCTGCGGATTCATTTTCCGCAGGGACTTAAGATATTAAGTCCCTATCGTCTAGCCTGGCCCAGGACACCGCCCTTTCACGGCGGCGACGGGGGTTCGAATCCCCCTGGGGACGCCAAAATAAGAAAAGCCCTTTCACGCAAGTGGGAGGGCTTTTCTTATTTTTATGTTGTAGGGGATTCGAAGCGAAGCGAGCGCTGACTGAATGTCAGAAGAGCGGCCAGGGATGGCCGCGTCAGCGAGCGGAGGGGAGCCGACGCAGGAAGGAGCGTGAAGCGACTGACGAAGTGGGCGAATCCCCCTGCACCTGCAAGGTGCATAGTCTTTGAAGGTGGCCATAGAAAGATTCTGGTCAATTAGCTTCTGTTCTTGCCAGAAATTGTCGAAATACGAGTAATGTGCTGCTGCTCTGTCGTAGACGAGTCAGTGCCCAACGCAATTATGATGTTAAGTCAACAACAGGTAATGTCCTGCCTGGGTAGTCTTGTTTTGTCTGTTTGCATTTTGTGTTTATAGCAACTGTGTTATTCTGCTTGAATCTAAAGGATATAATTGATGAAGCAACAAAAAAAAACCGTGGAAATTTACTCTGACGGGGCTTGTTCCGGCAATCCGGGACCCGGCGGTTATGGGACAATTTTACGTCACGGCGCATATGAGAAAGAACTTTCGGGATATGCTGCGGAGACAACCAATAACCGCATGGAGATGCTTGGCGCTATTGCGGGTCTGGAAGCGTTGAAGCACCCTTGTCACGTTTGTTTGACAACCGATTCCCAGTATCTGGTTAAAGGGATGACGGAGTGGATCGAAGGGTGGCAGAGAAAAGGGTGGAAAAATTCGAAAAAAGAGGAGGTCGCTAATCGTGACCTGTGGGAACGGTTGCTGGAACTCGCAAATATTCATCAGATCGATTGGGTTTGGGTCAAAGGGCATGCGGGACATGCGGAAAATGAGCGCTGTGATGAATTAGCGCGTTTGGAGATTTTGAAAGCTTCTGGTAATATCTAAAGGTTTAGTTTTCCAGGAAGGAAAGAAGTGATGACTATCGATAAAAAAATTGAACAATTTTTAGCTTCCCCGGTTTTTGGCGTCGTTGGTGCTTCGACCAACCGGGATAAATATGGTAACAAGGTTTTACGTTGCTATCAGATGAATAATCTTCAGGCCATTCCTGTTCATCCCACAGAGCAAAAAATTGAAGGTTTGGGTTGTGTGGCTTCAGTTGCGGCTTTGCCAGCAGATGTGCAGAGTATTTCGATCATTACCCCGCCACAAATCACAGAGAAAGTTGTTGAACAAGCGGCAGCTCGGGGGATCAAGAATATCTGGATGCAAATTGGTTCCGAAAGTCCTGCAGCAGTCAAATATTGTGAAGAACAGGGCCTTAATGTGATAGCAGATGGCAGCTGTGTACTGGTTGTTCTGGGATACCATGATCACTGAGATTGTGGTGATTTGAAAAGTTTTTGTCGATATTCGTCGACTTTTGTAAAGGAATGGATGCACGTCTGATGAGTATGTTTTTGGATTTTGAATCCATTATCAAAAATATGGGGGAGCTGCCAGCGTCCCCTATCGTCGCGACAAAGCTGCTTGAGTTATTACGTAAACCGGATTTGAAAATCAAAGAATTAGCCAATGCTGTTTCTCTTGACCCGGTTATTTCGGCCCGTCTGTTACGCATAGCTAACTCTGCTTTTTATCAACTGGTCAAACAGGTCAGTACCGTTGATCGGGCAATTATTGTTGTCGGCGAGGATGTTCTCAAAAACCTTGCGCTGGAATATAGTTTGCGATCCACCAGTAAAACTTTTGGTGTCATGGAGCGTAAAATGTGGGAACATTCGATTGGATGTGCTGTAGCCAGTCGGATGTTGGCTGATCGTTTGACGGATATTGACAAAGACGAAGCCTATCTTGCCGGGTTGCAACATCACATCGGTAAAGTGGTGATGGTGAATCGAGATAAAGATCTTTATAAGCAGGTGCTGCAGGCTGTCGAATCGGGTCAGGGTCAGCTTAGAGATATCGAAAGAGGTCTGTTTGCCTATTCACACGAAGTGGTTGGAGCGGCTCTTCTAGACTATTGGAACTATCCCAAAGCTATCGTTGAGGCTACTCTTTACCATTACAATTTTGACAAGCTCCGTGCTGAAAAGCCGGAAATATTTAAACTTTGTGCTGTCCTTAATCTGGCAAGTGATTTTTGCCACCGCTTTGGGATTGGTTTTGCTGAGGCAACAGAAATTGATTTGTCTCTCAGTCGAGGAGCTTTAGCCCTTGAATCAAATCCAATGATTGTTGAAGATTTGATTGAGAAATTTTATCCATTATTTATCAAAGAACGGAACCTGTTTCTTTCCTGATTATCCCTCGAAATCATTTTGTTTTGTTATTCCAGGAGCTGGTATATGTGTAAAAAGATCTTTGTCGCTGCAACGGGTCAACACTGTGGCAAAACGACAACCAGCCTGTCTTTGCTTCATCTCGCCCGTAAAAAATATGATCGTGTCGGTTTCATTAAGCCGTTTGGGCCAAAAAGAACCAACTATCTGGGGCAATTTGTTGATATCGACGCGGCTTTAATTGCCCATGTTTATGGCATGGAAGATCAGTTGTCATTGATGTCTCCTGTGGTTCTTGATGCATACACGACTCGTAATGTTCTGGAGGGGAAAGATAACCCTCAGAATTATTTACAGCAAATCCGTCAAGCTACGGAAGAGTTAGAAAAACAGTGCGATTTTCTTATTATTGAGGGGGCTGGGCATTCCGGAGTTGGGTCTGTTATGGGGCTTAATAACGCGCAGTTAGCGCGGCAGCTTGATGCTCCAGTTTTAATAGTTGGCGGTGGTGGGGTAGGTAATGTGATTGATGCGCTGCAGTTGAATCTGGCGCTATTTCGTGAAACGGGCGCTGAAGTCCGGATGATTTTACTGAATAAGCTGATCAAGGTTAAGCGTGAGAATACCCTGAAATATCTGCAATTGGCCTTCAAAAATTCTCCGATTCAGGTTGTTGGTGGATTTAATTATTCCCCGATACTGGCAAATCCAACAATGAGGTATCTGTCTGAATTGTTGCAAGTTGAACTTCATGGAAATGATGAGCAGGCAAGTCAAATTGTCCATCATGTCCAACTTGGCGCGGCTTCTACCCAGAGAGTTATTGACCTGTTGCAAGAGTCGACTCTGTTGATCGTTCCCAGCAGTCGGAGTGAAGTGCTGGTGACGTTAACAACCCTTTATAATCTCCCTGAATTCAAAAATGAAATTGCAGGCTTGGTCATAAATGGTGTTCTTCCCGTGTCGGATATTGTCCAGCGGATCATCGATAATGCACAAATCCCCTATATGAGGACAGCTGACTGTATGGCAAATATTTATACGACAATCCAGGAAGATGTTGCAAAAATTGGGGCTGCTGATGAGGAAAAAATTGCTCTTATACAACAGTTAGCTGAGAGTGAACTCGATTTCACGCTGATAGATTCACTATTTTAAATCTGGGGCGAGTCACAAGTGATCCAGGTTAGAGGACAAATGATTTATGGGTTTTTTGAAAAAGATTTTTGGTGGTGGAGAGGCCTCAGTTGAGGGCTTGCGCAAGGCGGTGGCACAACAACGATATGTTGATGCCAGATATTTAGTTGAGCAACTGGCCGGACAGGTTTTGAGTGCAGACGATGAGGCAGAAGTTGAAGAATTGCGCATCGTTTCTGGAGACGGACTTGCAAAACTAAATTTAGAAGAAGCTTTAGGATTGCAATGCCGTGGAGATTATTCTCAGGCGGCAGAACATTTGCATTTAGCACAAGGGCAGGTTTGTAGCTCTGATCTGCGTGAAAAGATAGAGCAAGCAATGGCTTCAGAGCCTCTGGAGGCTGAGATTTACGCAGCAGAAGCAGAGTCCTCAAAGTCTTGTGCCAGTTGTTCGACTCAACCGACATCATTATTGACTGATGAAGACGCTTTTATTGGTGATGCTGAAACTCAGTTGGAACTGATTCTTACTTCATACCCTGCAGATTTAGCTGCACGCTATGGCGCAAAAAATGACACTTTCAAGCAGGCCTTTTTGTTGTCTCATGCTGGTCAGGATGACCAGGCTCTGCCGCTTTGGCAGCAGGTGGAACCATCAGATCAGGACGATCTCTACTGGTTCGAACTTGGATCCCTTTTTGCGCGAACGGGTGATTTGGCACAGGCACGGGTAAAGCTGGAATTGGCTTTAGAGCATAACCCTGAATTGTTGCTGGCGATTGAAGCTTTGATTCCCACTCTGGTTGCTACGGGGGACTATCATCTGGCAGAGGAAAGATTGCATCAGTTTCTACAGCGTGGCATTGATCCATCTTTCTGCTATGCACAGTTAACGACACTCTACGTACAACAACAGCAGTTTTCTAATGCTGCAGATTATGCACGTAAAGCTCTTGATGCAGGCAATTCTGATTCAAGGTTTATGCTACTGGCCGCATCAGTTTTTGAACATATTGAAGCGTTGGGGGATGCTGAGAAAGTGTTGAAAATGTTACCAGCCACTGGATGCCAAGGGAGTGTGAGTTTGCCCTTGGCTGAATTCTGGCTTCGCCATAATCGGGAACTTGCCAATATCCTTGATACTTTTAATGCTGCGTGCCGAGAAGACCCAGGAAATCCACGTTGGCAATTAAGGGCTGCGCAGACATATATTGCCAGGAACTGGGTTAAGGACGGATTGAAGTTATTGCGCAAGGTGGTTAATGATCCCCGACTGGAACCTGATCTGGCCGAAGAAGCAGAGCAATTGCTGGCTAAATATCATGGCTAGTCTTGATGAAGTGAAAAACTACCTGGCTGACCACAATATTGAAGTGTGGGAGTATCCTGAACCGACAGCGACAGCTCAGGCTGCTGCAAATGCAGTTGGTTGTGGGGTTGCAGAAATTGCTAAAACACTGTTGTTTCTGGTTGGTGGTAAAGCCGTTGCTGTAGTGACTTGTGGTGACATGAAGGTGAAGAGTTCTCGCCTTAAACAAGCTTCCGGTTTATCTGGAAAAGTCAAATTACCTCAAGCTGACGAAGTTTTAAATTATACAGGATATGTCCCCGGTGGGGTCTGCCCATTTTTGCTTCCAGAAAATTTACCTGTTTTTCTTGATGCCTCTCTGCAACGATTTTCAGTTGTGTACGCGGCTGCCGGTAACAATCATTCTGCCGTTCCCATCACGGTTTCTCAGCTGAAGCAACTGACTGGCGCTAGATTGGTTGAACTCTGCGATTCTGTCACTGAGGCAGTTCAATAGAACACTATTATATTGTATATTAGTTTTCTTGAATTTTTCCTGCTAGTTGTTATAATGCTCGCCTCTCAGAAGTCGACCAGAAGTGCTTGCAGCTTCTTGTTTATATCAACGTTGTCATTGAAGGACCAGCCATGATGGTCGGGGATACCGCCACGCAGTTGGATGACAGTTTTAAAAACACTTGGGGTTTTGCTCAGCTCCTTGAGCATATAGATGTCGGAATACTTGTTCTTGATGTCAACCAACATGCAATAGACTACTGCAACGCTGCTTTCTTCGAAGTGCTGCAAGACGAGAAACTCAGTCGTGATTATCAACGGTTGTATGATCTCTTTGTCAAGAATATTGAAGCTCTGGATGATTTCAAGCTTGCCGGTCGCGTCGCCCATCAAATCACCCATCAGGGGCGGTTGTTTGGCCACTCAGTTTATAAGGCGGCATCTAATTATCGCTGTGTTTTTATTCGCGATATTACTGAAAAGAGCCGCCTTGAATCTATTGCGCAAGCCGCCAATGCAATGGATAATATCGGTTTTATCTTTTCTGGAATTCGACACGAGATTGGCAATCCGTTGAATTCGTTAAAAATGGCTTTGAGTGTACTGAAGCAGAGTTCGGAAACAACATCTCCAAAGATGTTGAAAGAATATATTGACCGTGGCCTGGCTGATATCGGGCGGATGGAATACCTGCTGAAATCACTGAAAACATTCAATATGTACGATAGTGTTGAGCTTAAAGACCTTCACTTGGTCGAATTTATGGGTAAATTTATATCGCTCATTGAGCGTGACTTTCATTCTTATGGTATCCGACTAAAAACTGAGATCCCTCTTGATCTTGCCTGGGTTAGAATTGACGAAAGGGCGCTACACCAGTCATTGCTGAACGTATTTAACAACGCAGCTGATGCCCTGAAAGACCAAAAAGAACCAGAAATCAGTATTCGCGCTGAAGTTCGTGATCGATTAATGTGGTTGACGATAGCGGATAATGGTTGCGGGATTTTTCCTGAACAATTGAAACATCTTTTTCAGCCCTTTAATACGAGTAAACTTAATGGAAATGGGTTGGGTTTGGTGATTACCCGAAAACTGCTGGCAATGATGGATAGCGATATCAATATCGTCAGCCAGCCAGGGGTTGGAACTCAGGTGACCATCAGGTTGCCAATTGTCACGGATGGACTTCAGTAGTTGAAGGTTTCTTTTAACTGAGACAGGTCAAATTGTGAAAAAAATACTTATTGTTGATGACGAAAAATCGTTTCTTCTCTCTTTAAAAGATGGCTTAAGCGTACATAAAGATAAGTTTCAAATTGTGACAGCCGAAAATGGTCGTGACGCTGTTGATGTATTGCGTACTATGCCTATCGATTTGTTGGTCACAGATTTAAAACTACCTGTAATGAATGGTTTTGAATTGTTAGCATGGACAAGTCGACATCAACCACAATTACCAGTGATCGTAATGTCTGCCTTCGGGACTCCAGAGATTGAAGCCCGTTTGGCAAAGATGGATACATTACAGTTTTTGGATAAGCCCCTTGATATTCAGATGCTTGAAGAAGGTATTTTCAATGGGTTAAATGCCGGTGGGAAAAGCTTTATCCGTGGGATTACTCTGGCGACATTTCTGCAGCTGATGAAAGTTGAGAAGAAAAATTGTACCCTCAAGGTTTCGAATCCCGAGCAATCTGCTTATTTATATGTGTTTCGAGGAGAGTTGATTGATGCTGAATTAGATGACAAGACGGGTTTGGACGCTGCTCTGGAAATTGTTGGCTGGAGTGATGCAGAAATCGAAATGGATGGAATATGCAGGCGCCAGGAGGATGTCATTCAGTTGCCAATGGAGCATTTGTTGATTGAAGCCTTTAAGCGTAAAGATGAGGCTGCTGAATTGGAAAAATCTGACTCGGAGAATGTTGATAGCCGTGTCAGTGGATTTCAGGATCAATTTTCTGAAACGGAAGCTCCTGCCAAAAAGCCTGAAAATGTTGCATGCCGATCGCTGGGGAAAATTTTAACCCGTTTATCTACGGTACAGGAATATCTGATCTTTGATGATGAAAAGAATCTGGTGGGTAAAAGCTCAGAAAATTGCTCGCTGATGGGAATTGATCCAGCCGTTTTTGAACCTTTGCTCGATAATCTTACGGAAGATCTCCATTTTGGGCCCTACCGTTTTGTGACTTTTAATGGTGCTAATCGATATCGTTATCTGCTGTTCGAAAGCTTGAAGCACAGAGTCTTGGCAAAAATAAAGCCTGGTGGTCAGCCAAAGCAAGTCATTACGGAAGTCGAAGGTTCTCTTAATCGCTAAATTATGGACAAGGACTAGGGATGATAAATTTAATTGATGAGCTTAAAGTGATTCCAGGGGTTATCGGAGCGAGTATCGTCAGTTCCAGTGAAGGGCTTAAAGTGGCAAATTTTCCATCCATTTTTAAGCCAGAACGTTTAACTGCGGTTGGTAAACATTTGTTGAAACTCTATTCTGTCGGGAGAATGAGTTTTGATGACTTAAGTGATCTGACTTTGAATTTTGATGAATCGGTTGTCGTGGCACGGGAGTTGAAGAAAGGGACGCTCCTTTTTGCGATTTGTGACCCTACTTTTAATCAAAACCTTTTGACAATGTCTTTTAATTTGCTCCATGAAGAATATAAGAGTGGTAATTTTTCTGATGCAACAGCCGAAATTGAAGCTATTCCTGAAGTTAAAGAATCAGATCCATCAATACCAACTGAACAGAAAATCGATGCATCCCTACAGGGGCTTCTCTCTGAGCTGAAAGAAAATCTCAGTAAGGTTCTGGGGCCGATGGCAATTTTTATCTTTGATGAAGCTGTTGAGGAGTGGTTGCAACAGGGCCCCATTGATATTAATCGCATTGATGCGTTGATTGAATCGGTCAATCAGGAGATTTCAGAGGAGGATAAGATTGAAAAATATCGCCAGCTTATTTCTCCAATGCTCAAAGATTTTCAGAAAGGTTAGAAGGTTATGGCTAGCGCAACAGATTTTGTCAAACGGATTAGCGAGGTCGAAGGGATTGCCGGTTGCTTGCTGGTGAAGGGTGACGGGGCGTTGCTCGGGAAAACAATCGATGATCCAGAAGTTTATACCACTTTGCTGCAAGTTGCATCGGGCTTGTCTGGTGAAATTATGAGTAATGTAGGTTTCAGCTACTGCCGTTACATCTGTTTTAGTCGACTCAATATGCAGAACTTTTACGTTTTTCCCATCGACAAGTATTTGCTAGGAGTTGTTCAGCAGCCCGACTGTTCAATCCCAGCAATGCTCGAAAGAGTTTATCAGCTCATTGGTAGAGTTTCGACCCGCGAAACAGAGAGTATTTCTTAACTATCGTATTGGATTATTTAGATGATTGATTTATTGAGACAACGACGCAGTGTGCGAAAATTTAAACAACGTCCGGTAGAGGCCGAAAAAATCGCCCAGCTGAGTGAAGCTCTGTTGCGGGCTCCGACCTCCAGGAACCAACAGCCCTGTGAGTTTATTCTCGTGGACGATCCTCAGATATTGAATCAATTGGCTACAGCAAAGAAACATGGCACCTCCTTTTTCACTTCAGCCCCGCTGGCTGTGGTTATTGCAGCCAATCCGGACATCTCTGATGTTTGGGTAGAAGATAGCGCCATTGCTGCTATTATTGTTCAATTGGCAGCAGAGGAGATTGGCCTGAAAAGTTGTTGGGCGCAACTGCGTTTACGTGCGCATGATGATTATACCCGAGCATCAGATTTTGTTCGTCACCTGGTCGATCTTCCCGCAGGGTTGGAGGTTGCAATGGTGATAGCCATTGGTTATCCTGAAGAGGATATCTCAGGGCATCCCCGTGAGTCCTTATTGGATAAAAAAATTCACCATAATAAGTTTTCTTGATTCAAAAGTTTCATTCATTCTAGCAGGAGAAATAATGTCAGAAGTGGTTGCAGGTAAAAAAGTTAAGATTCATTACACCGGGACCTTTGATGATGGCGAAGTCTTTGATTCGTCACGTGAAGCGGCCCCCTTAGAGTTTGAAGTTGGTTCGGGGCAAGTTATTCCAGGGTTTGACAATGCCGTTATCGGGATGAAGGTAGGAGAGCAAAAGCAGGTGCACTTACCGGAAGAAGAGGCCTATGGCCCTTACAATCAAGAAATGGTTTTTGATGCCGATCCCAATCAATTTGAGGAAGGTTTGACTCCAGAGGTGGGACAGCAGTTTCAAACTGAGATGGCAGATGGGACTCCTTTGTTGCTCACAGTTAAATCAGTGGACGATGGCAAGGTTATTCTTGATGCCAATCATCCGATGGCGGGAAAGGCTCTTAATTTTGACCTTGAGGTTGTTGAAATAACTGAATAACTGGAAGGGTCCGCTGGATTTAGAAACCACAGGGCACTGAGGCACGGGGTTTTCTCCCAGTCTTGATGCTCCTGTGGTTTTTTATTTTGAGGGTAAATGTCTTCAGGACTTCGAAAAATTATCCATATTGACATGGATGCTTTCTATGCCTCAGTCGAGCAACGTGATAATCCCCAGTTGCATGGAAAGCCAATTGTTGTCGGTGGTAACCCCGATAGTCGTGGCGTTGTCGCGACTTGCTCTTATGAAGCTCGTAGATTCGGTATTCATTCGGCCATGTCCTGTGCCCGGGCCTATCGTCTTTGCCCGCAAGCTATTTTTGTCCGTCCCCGTTTTGATGCCTATCAAAAGGTTTCGCAACAGATCAGGGAAATCTTTTCAAACTATACCGATCTTGTTGAGCCTCTTTCGTTAGATGAAGCCTATCTTGATGTCACCATTAATAAACCGGATATCCAATCTGCAACCTGGATAGCACAAAATATTCGTAAAGACATCCGTCAGAAAACCAACCTGACTGCTTCTGCGGGGGTGTCTTATAATAAATTCCTCGCTAAAATAGCTTCAGATGTAAAGAAACCCGATGGATTGACCGTTGTCACCCCGGAACACGCGGAACAATTCATTGCTCAATTGCCGATCCGGCGTTTTCATGGGGTGGGGCGAGTGACAGAAAAGAAAATGCAGACATTGGGAATACTTACAGGTGCTGACTTACGCCAGCATTCTTTGGTTGAATTGAGTAAAAACTTTGGTAAAGCAGGGCAATACTATTTCAATATCGCACGTGGTGTTGACTTGCGGCCTGTGATGCCGAACAGAATACGTAAGTCGATTGGTAAAGAAACCACACTCAGTGAAGATATTACTGATGTCGGACAGATGCTGACAATAATTGGTTCTTTGTCTGAGAAGGTTGCTGCTCTGCTAGAAAATAAACAAACTTCTGGGATGACTCTAACCTTGAAAGTGAAGTACGCAGATTTTCAGATTGTGACCCGCAGCTTCAGCCAGGAAAAACCGATTGAAACAGCGAAGGATATTTTGCGGATAGCTGAAAGTTTACTGCAGAAGACCGATGCCGGGGATCGCGCTGTGAGGCTATTGGGGGTGACAATTTCACATCTGACTACCGATATCTGCATTGTTGAATCGCCGCAGATGGAGTTGCCGTTTGCATAGAATCTTGTTTTAATTTAATCCCAGCCACCAAGCCGCAAAGACTGAAATAGTGGACAGAAGAGCTAATCCTAGGTCGCTTCCTTTCCAGGGCAATTTTATCTTTTGTATTGAATATTCCGACACAAACCCCAACCCAATCCCCGCGATAAACCCGAACAAATGCGCCCCAATGTCAGTATTCTCACCACTTGCCCCCAACAGCGCCAACAATCCCAGTGCCGCAGCGATTGGCATCGGCCAACTCTTGCGAAGACTGCTGCGGAAATGGAGCATATTGATGGTAGCAAGTAGCCCAACAGCGCCAAAGACGGCTGTTGATGCCCCAATAGAGCGGTGATCCGGAGATTGGACCAGCGCATTGAGAAAATTCCCCAGACTGCCAGCACAGAGAACTAAAAACCAGGCCCGACCAGATCCCAGTAGTCGGCACAGGCGCACCATGAAAATGCCACCTAAGGCAATGTTGCTGAACAGATGGAGAAAGCCTGAATGTAAGGTCAATGCGGTGATCAATCGCCACCATTCTCCATCCAGAATCTTTCCCGCATGGGCATTGCCCAGTTCGAACCAATTGACAGGATGATGTCCAAACAGGTTGATTTTGTGTTGGGTGACATTGTGGAAAATTGCCAGAAGAATTAGAATCCAGATTGTAGAGGCTGTGTTTTCGTGTAGCTTTCGTTCGACCGGCGGTGGTGGTGGCCAGTTCTGGTTTTCTGTTTCATATTGAATCAATTCCTGACAGGCGTTTTGATATTGATTTGCTGGAACGAGCAACTGCCATGAGTTATCAAGCTTCTCACTGCGGCAAGGGATCTGCCGTGCTTGCAAAACCAGTGTCCAGTTTTTCAGTTGACGCTTTGATATCGGCTGTTCAGCCAAACCATCTTTAAGGGTTGATGGAATTGGAACCCAGTTCAGCTGTTCAATTTCGATGTTTTTTTGTTCAAGCATAGTTATTATAATTACAGATATTTCTCCAGAACGGTACTGTCAAAATCTGTTATTAGCCACGGACGCACACGGACAGAGGCGGGACAAGACCTAAAAAGTACTTTTCACACAAAGGTCACAAAGAAAGTCATAAGCAAAGACAAGGTTCTATGTTTAACATTTTAGAAATATTGTTTTTTCTGTGGTCTTTGCGTCTTGAGTGAGTGTAGCGAACGGGCGAGAGTTCGTTTGTGCTTTTTATGTTTATACGTTCTCTACGTCCGCTTTTGTCTGTGTGGATCTGTGGCAAAAATATATTTTCTATTTTCTCAATGGAATTAATATGACTGTTAAACAATATGCCGATGAGTTAGATCTTTGGCAACGCATAGAATTAGCGGTAGAAGGGATGATCTCCCCGCCGCGGATACCATCTGCATTGTTGGAGAAAATTGCTTCCATCCCGGTGCAGAAGAGTCGGGCAACGCGCCGATTGGGCGCTTATGTTTCCAGGGGAGGGGATCCCGTTTGTATCCGGCTTCAATTTGCTCAGGAACCTGACAATTTGAAACAGACCTTCCTCCATGAAGTTGCTCATGCTTGTGATCATTTAAGTCGGAAGGGGTGGCACAGGTCTTACCGGCGGGCACATGGGTTATCCTGGAAATCTTGGGCTAAAGCTTTGGGCATTTCGCCACAAAGTTGTGGTGAGAGTGAGGCGGTAAGAGATCTCCATCAACAACGATTGAAGCTGGTGGCCGTCTGTCAGAAATGTGGTGCTGAGTTTCATCGGGTCAGGCGTTTGAACCGGAATGGAACCTATACACATCAGCAGTGTGGAGGAAGATTGAAAACAATATAGGTTCATCAAGTAAGCTGTTTATGCTAATTGAACGATAACTTTTTATGAACAGTTGTTTTCTATATGGAAAGTGTTTAAAAGATTCTCAGCTTAACAAGATCGCACAGCTATTTTACAAAACTTAACCCAATAAATATTCAATATTTGCTATGTTCGATGAAAATATTACTTCTAAAGGAGTTATTAAAATAATGAATATGCGTAAAATTACGTCACTGACGGCGTTGATTTCTTTTGTCCTGTTAATGGTGACCAGTATCATTCTCTATATTGTCCCCGCCGGGCGAGTCGCTTACTGGTCGGACTATAGACTTTGGTCCCTTAGTAAGGAAGACTGGGGTGCTGTCCACATCAACCTTGGTGTCCTTTTGTTGATCTCGATCCTGCTGCATGTTTATTACAATTGGACTCCGATGATCAGTTATATGAAAAACAAATCAAAACAATTGCGGATTTTCACTCCGGATTTCAACGTTTCATTGATTGTCACTCTGGTCGTGTTTTTTGGAACGTTGGCCGGGATTCCTCCGATGAGTTCTGTTATCAACTTCGGTGCAGCGATCAGCGAAAAAGCCAATTTATACTATGGTGAGCCTCCTTACGGGCATGCTGAGTTATCACCATTAGCAGACTTTGCAGACAAGGTTAAGGTTGATCTGGCAGAAAGCATGGCATTG
>JAZBPC010000136.1:0-3305 GCA_036351455.1 Desulfuromusa sp. | reverse complement strand
CTTGGCGATGGCGGGGTCAGCCTGATTCTCGATGTCGGCACCCTGGTTGAATCATTTGACAGCAAAAAAGTACTGGCTGATGCCGCAGCAATCAGTAAAGGAGACAAATAAATGGCAAAAGAGATCTCTCTGATAGTCCTAATGTCTTAAGTTCATATCCAAGTCGGTAAGTCAAGCCAGGATCGAACGGAACCCCCCCACAATAAAATGTTAATTGAATTGTTATAAAATCACTTTACATAGGTCGCGGTCTGTCTTATTCAGGCTACTGGCAGTACAATCGGGTTGCCGCTGGTTTTCAGGCAACGGGAAAAGCCGGGTGAAGGTGCTCGAAGACGCCCCGTTTCAATAGAGGTAGTACAATGACTCACGTGCTGGTTACCCTGACTAACAATGCTGCCCTGCTACTGGCGATGATGGTAGTTTCCGATATCGTTACCAGTCGGGAATCGGTGACCGGACCACGCTGGAGTCAGGCACTGGCGGGTGTAATCATCGGCGCACTCTGTATCAGCCTGATGATTGTGGCGTTCCCGCTCGAAACGGGCATCATCTTCGATACGCGCTCGGTACTTCTGTCCCTGTCCGGGCTGTTCTTCGGGTTGATCCCCACCCCTATTGCTATGGTCTATCCGATAGCAACCATTGTTCTCGGATGGCTGTTGGCTACCCGTTTCCAGCGTGAAAAGTTAACTGCAGTCCTAGCAAAGAGCGAACACCGATTCCGACAACTCTTGATATTCAAGACGCCAGCCTTCTCACTCTTGCTTTGCTTGAAGACTACCAAAATGAAGTGGTTCTTTTCAATTTTTTGCCTGCTTCTTTGCCTGAGCCCCCCCGATGTCAGCAACGCTGAAAGTAACATCGCAAGGGATACCTATGTCCGTCTAGACCAAGTCCTCAAACAAAAAAAGGGACAGCTTCTCGAACTGTTTGACCACGTTCAAAAAAAGGCAGATCACATGAAGAACGATGAGATTATGAATAATTTTTTCTTCTTTATGAATAAGCTCAACAATCAAGGAGTATTTGAGCAGATCCAAGGCGTCCCGCCTGCACTGAAGGAACTCATAGACGATTATAGTCGCTCCATTGATCAATTTTATCTGCAAAACTACCTCGAATTTTATGACATTCTTCTGGTCAACAAGAGTGGTGATATATTTTATACGATCAGAAAGGAAGATGATTTTCGCCAAAACATTTACTCATCACATCTGTCATCTACTCGCGTCGCCCAGCAATTGATTGAGAACCCGAATACCTTTTTTGTTGATTATCAGTATTATTCACCGGCTGATGAACCTGCGGCCTTTTTTATAGTCCCGATGGTTCGCGAAGGCGTTCATGAAGGCTGGATTCTGATGCAATACGCAATCAATAAACTCAACATGTTAATGGTTGACTATCGAGAACTCGGAAACAGCGGTGAAGTTTATCTCGTCAATCAGGATCATTTACTTCTAACGAACTCTCGCTTCAAGGCCGGTGATTCCAGTCTGAAATTGCGTGTCGAGACCGATGCAGTTAAAAGTGCTTTTCTCATAGGTCAGGGACATAAACTTATAAATGGTTATCATGGAACAAAGGTCTTTACCTCTTTCGAAAAATTTTCTTTGTGGGGGGCACAATGGGCGATTATCGCGTCAATTGAAGAAGAGGAGATTATCACGAATTACTACCTTCAAAATAGAGACGTCCTGGATGCGCCCTTATTTGAGAGGCTTGCCAGCCAAAACCAAGAAAATGACAGGCAAGTTTCTAAAACAGGTAAAGTTAAGAAAGTTGATATTGATGAATCAAAAAAAGCCGAGGAAGGGACCATCCTGCAGACACGCGGTGTGTCGGCATGCACTGCCGTTGTGGTGGAGTACCCTGAGCATTTTGCCTACCTAGCACATATAAGTCCGTTTGACAAAATCTATGGGCTAGCTAATCTGACCAATCAAATCAAAGACCTTGTCGGACGGATAAAGCATAACGACATTTATCTGAAAGATTTAGGCAACCTCAAGTTCATAGTTGTCGCGAATCATCTCAACAGTATCAAGACAATCATTGACAAGCTGACCCGCTACGGAATTCGCCTAGAGCAGATAACCTTTGCTTATAATCCTGATGCCTATTATGCCAATGTGACAAGTTCTGGAAATGGGCAAGCAACCTATATCGAATGGGTTTTGGATAGTAAAACGGGAAGGTCTTATTTTCAAAATACGGGTGAGATTGAAAACCTAAGTCGTGCGATTATGAATGTATCAGGATATAGTGGAAAACATTAATTCTCACGACCCACCACTTTTTGAACACGAATACCCCGCCAGTGTGGCCAGGCGGGGTATTCCAATATTGCGCCAATTTCAGGACAAGGGTTGGCAGTTTTCAGAATAGATGCGATAGACGGATGATCGGCTTATTCTGAATTAGAAGCTGAAGTCCTGAACTGTATCGGCGTCAAGGATGATACTCAGTGACGCTATCTCATCTTCAGTGGTTGCCACGATGTCGTAATCACCTTCGGGCAGGCTGATGTCATAATCGCCACCAGCAGCGATGTTAAGCTCCCTGATCACCACCGTTGCGACGGTGGAATCGTTACAGTTAAGATCCTGATATAAAGTTAGGATCACGCTTTGATCCTCAGCAGCCTCTGCGACAGTCACTGTACCGCTGAGATTGAAGGTTGTTTCTTCGGCTGCGGGTGCCAGGTCAAAATCAATCATCAATTGATCGCCAGTTGCAAGAGTCAGTGTATCGCATGCTGGCAGATATCCTTCCGCTGCAGCCACCAGGGTATAGCTGCCGGGCATCAGGAACAACTTGTACCCCCCTTGATAACCCGTAACGGTGCCGGCTTGGATTTGTAAGGGTTCGCCTGCCTGGGCACTGACAAAGGCTCCAGGCAACGGTGATGTCACAAGGTTAGCTGTGGTTGTGACCTTCCCTTGTACGCTAGTATGATCGGCAACGTTAAGAACCTTGATCGTGGGTTTGAGAAGGTAAAGACCACTCTTCCCGGCCTTGACAACGGAACGCTTGGCATCAAAATCAAGGAGGAGCTCGGTTGTCTGGTCTTGGTTGATGGTGAATCCGTTGACAAGTTTGATGCCAGTCTGTGGGCCACTCGGAATTTTAAGCTCATTAGTGCTGTTATCCGCCATGAGCAGATAGTTGGCATGCGGGTGCGGGTTGCCGTTAAGGTTGCTGCCGTTATCCGCAGAAGCACCAATAATGAGACGCATTTGGGTATAGTCACCGGCCGGGAGTTTGCTTTCACCCAAAGGTTCGGTAACGCCGTTAACCAG
>JAZBPC010000135.1:0-2059 GCA_036351455.1 Desulfuromusa sp. | reverse complement strand
TTCAAAACACTTTAGATTAGGTCAGAAAGGGGCGTTGGGCCATTTTCAAGGGTAAAAGCGTATTAAACATACGGTGAGATCTTGAAGATGGACCAACGTTTCTTGATGGCCTGATATAGCGCGAGCGTAGCATTTTTGGACCAAAGGTTTATGCAACGTTAGACAGTTACCAATTAGATCTTGTGTAAAAAACACAAGAAATATCATGAAAAAGTCATTTTACCCCTCAAAATAGGGATTACAACCATCTCTTTGAGTTTAAGTGAAGTTGCCGTAACTTCACGGCCAAGGGATGTCAAATAGTACTTATAGCTCTTTGACACTTTTTTGATCAGACCATGATTTCGAAGACGTTTGAGGATATGTGAGATCTGCCCGGTTGTTTTGCTCAACGCCTTGCGTAAGGTGAAATTGCGGATGCCGAAGCCTTGTGTTCCGCCTTGCGCTATGGCATGAAGTACTGCTTCGTCTGCTTCGTTGAACAGGTTGAACCCGCGAAAGCTGCGGCCGTTTTCTCTCACAGGGTGACTGATTTTGTTCACCTTTTTGATACCGTTGGTCGGATCATCAATTGCCGATAAAAACTCGATATATCTCCGATTGCAGCCGAACATGACACCCATCAAATCGGAGAGGCTATATATGGTTTTACGCATATTGGCAACTTGGTAACTGCTGCTGCCATCGCGATGTTCCACCCGTCGGTGGTGTTTGAAAAAGGAGATATCGTTGCTAAACGACTCGATCCGAAGGATTTGACCGAACTTGTCATACATCTTGATTCCGTTCTTACCCATAAAATGTCGGATCGAATGACCCTCAATGCGCGTGGAAAACTTACCACCGAGTTCACCGTCATAGCGGGGGTCAAGACGTTTACCCAGAAACATAGCAATGTTATCCGGCTTGACTGCATGAGAGAGGGTACGCACGAGTTCCTCGTAAACCGGCGCAAGGGCTTTTCGGTTCTTGAACACGATATCGGTAGCATATTCCGCTTGCATTACGCTCCAATGAAGACCCGAGTTGAATTGACTGATGACAGGACAGAACTGGAGGGCGTAACGTACCAGCATCTTGTGAAGTTTCTTAACCGAGAACGAGTCGGAAATTCTTTGTGCTTTTTCAAAATTGTCGATTCGAAAGAAAGCATTTTCTATTTGTTCGTAGCCGATATTTCTCTTGTCAAATTGGCGTGATAGCCAATTGTGAGCATTGCAATAGAACTGGAGACGGAACGGGGCCCAGGTTGGCACACGCAGATAGCAGAGGCCATACTCCTTGTCGATAAAATAGAAATAGTAATGGAGGCAGCGCCCCGAGTCATATTTAAAAAAAGTTTTGTGCGTTTTCTTGTCGTGCCACGGTTTGAAGGCAGTACATGTCTCCATGGCGGAAAAAATATGGACGAGTCCGGGGTGATCGCCACGTTCCCCGATGATTTCTTCAATCCGCTCTTCCTTCCGGAAGTTTCTTTTGAGGATGAACTCGATTTCGATTCCATTGTCACTGGCCAAGGACCTGGTGCTTTCATTAATCACATCTCGCATGGGAGACGCCCAATGCTTAAATTCAAAAATCCTGATATTGGATCGATAGAAGAAACTCGTGATAGCTCCCGGATAACAAATATCAGGCAAAGTTCCTTGGATGATTATTCGGTCAAAACAAGACAGCTGGCCGAGGATATTATCTGAATGTCTGTCGATAAAACTTGTCATGATGAGAACCTCCATAAATGCTGGTTGTCCTCATGGTATTATAACCTGATGAAATTCATGTCAATCAAAGTGCTTGAAGCTTTACCCTTTATGGTTCCGGCTTGTCCGGGTTAGGGTAAAGAAAAGGAGGAGTAACAATGGATCAGCAGTATTACATAAAATTGGAAGAGGAATTAGGTGCCCACAATTACAATCCTCTGGATGTGGTTTTGCAGCGGGGTGAGGGGGTTTGGGTCTGGGACGTGGAAGGCAACAAGTATCTGGACTGCCTGGCAGCCTATTCAGCAGTCAATCAGGGGCACTGCCATCCGGAAATAATGCGCACTTTGATAGAACAG
>JAZBPC010000134.1:0-2136 GCA_036351455.1 Desulfuromusa sp. | reverse complement strand
TGATAACCCCCAGATAGTTATTTGGCGTTTCTGCCAGTAGGTCCATCGGGTTACTGTCAACCAGTTTTTTTAAACCAATCATATTACCAGCGACATAATGTCCAGCAACCTGCATGCTGATAGCACTGCGTATGACGCCGAGGTCATGCTGCATTGATGTTCGTTCAACATCAACCAGTAGTTTGTAATAACGATTGAGAGCAAAAAAACCAAGAACACTAATAATCGTTATGACAACAACAAGCTCTAAAAAGGTGAAGCCACGTTGACCTGATTTATCAACATATCGGCTATAATTAATTGTCACTTATAAAGTATTCCTTATTCTTGCTAATTAATCAAGGGCAAAATACTTAATATCTGCCATAATTCACGTATTGACAGCTTAACGCGCAATACTCGCCAAATTCCACATCGGCAGAAAAACACCCAAGGCCAACACCAATACCATTACGCCGATAATCACAATCATGATTGGCTCAATGGCACTGGACAGATTCTTCAGATCATAATCAACTTCACGTTCGTAGAATTCGGCAACATCTTCCAACATGATATCAACGGAACCAGACTCTTCACCCACTGCCAGCATCTGTAAAACCAGCGGAGTAAACATCCCGGTCTGGGTGGCGCTACGGGTCAGAGTATCACCCCGCTCAATGCCGTTACGGATCGCTTCTATCTTTTCACCAACATAAGAATTACTGACCGCCCTGGCCGTAAACCCCAGCGCCTGTGATAGTGGAATTCCTGCGGTATAACTCATATTGAAACCACGGGAAAAACGGACCAGTGTCGACCGCAGGATAATATCGCCGACCAACGGGATTTTCAGCTTGTAGCGATCCCATGTATAGCGCCCCTTCTCCGTCTTCAAGGCTTGCTTTACAGCTATAACGAAAAGAATAAAAACCCCGAATAGGACATACCAGTAACTTTGCATAAAAGATGAAATTCCCATGAGAATCCGCGTCGGCAAAGGCAAATCTGCTCCAGCACTGGCAAAAACTTTCTCAAATGCAGGGATAACAAAAAGACTGATAAAAACAATTGCCATGGCAATGGCGGCCAGAACAAAAGAGGGATAACGCATCGCAGATTTCACCTTGTTGATGGTATCTTTTTCACGCTCGAAATAAACAGCCAGTTGAATAAAAACCTCATCCAACTTACCTGTCACTTCGCCAACCTGAACCATGCGACAGAGTAACGCGGGGAAAACGCTGGTATGGCGACTAAAAGCACCAGAAAGCTCCATCCCCGATTCCAAATCTTCAACGACCTTGCCTAAGGCTTCGCCCAAGGTGGGGTTCCGAGAGGTTTCAACCAGTCCACGCAAAGCTCTGACCAATGGAACACCCGATGAATTCAGGGTGTACATCTGCCGACAAAAGAGGATGAGATCATCCAGCCCGACTTTTGTTTTACGCCGGAAATTCAGATAACGGCTGAGATCAAACGTCTCTTTTTGATCGATAACAGAAATGCTGATCGGAATCGTATTACTCGCTTGAAATTGGTTTGCAAGTGCTTCGGCAGAAAAAGCTTCCGCCTGTCCCTCCAATAAATTCCCTGCAGCATCTCTCGCTTTGTATTGAAATAGTGGCATCGCTTATTCCATTAGCTCTTGTCGGGCTCTGAAGCCTGATCGTGAGCATGGGTCAATTCTGGTTCTGCCGGCAAAATAACCTGACTCTCGTCAATTTGACCAGACACTCGCAGCACTTCTTCCATACTGGTAACACCTTCTAAAGCCAACCGCAGAGCACTGTCCGAGAGGCTGACAAAACTAGGCAATCCTTTGGCTATGGCTGCAAATTCTGCACTATCATCACGCCGCAGGGCATCAGCAAGATCAAAATTGATTTCTAAAAGTTCAAAAATACCGATCCGACCGCTATAGCCAGTGTTGTTACATGCAGGACAACCTCTCCCCTTCTTGAATTCAGCGACTTCAAGCGGGCTGCTAATCCGCCCTTTATAATTCTTGAGCCAGCTCATTGTGTTGGGGTCAAGAGAATCAGCACAGTGACAGCTATCGCAAATTCTTCTCACCAGACGCTGTGCGAGGACAGCACGCAAAGAGCTTGCAACCACATACCCTTCTGTCCCCATTTCAATCAGCCGCAAAGCAGT
>JAZBPC010000133.1:0-25837 GCA_036351455.1 Desulfuromusa sp. | reverse complement strand
GTGGAAGTATCGGCAGAGAAATATGCCGTCAGGTTGCCAGGTTTAAACCACAGAAATTAATTTTGTTCGAAAATGCTGAAACTCCGCTATTTTTGATTGAACAAGAACTGATTAAGAATTTTCCTAACTTGGCAATTGTTCCAATTATTGGCGATGTCCGTAACCGTTCGCGCGTTAATGTCATATTTGATGAACAGATGCCCCAGGTTGTGTTCCATGCTGCCGCTTATAAGCATGTGCCGATGATGGAAAATAATCCTGCTGAAGCTGTTAATAATAATGTCCATGGAACACTTTTACTGGCTAATGCGGCGGATTCTATTGGAGTTGAAAAGTTTGTCATGGTGTCTACCGATAAGGCGGTACGGCCTACCAATATTATGGGAACCACAAAACGTGTTGCTGAAATGTATGTTCAGGCACTCAACAAGAAAAGTAAAACCAATTTTGTGACCACCCGGTTTGGCAATGTTCTGGGGAGCAACGGCAGTGTCATCCCAACATTTAAGGAACAGATCGCCAAAGGTGGACCGGTGACGGTGACCGATCCTGAAGTTACACGATTTTTCATGACAATCCCTGAGGCCACACAACTTGTTTTGCAGGCTGGAAGTATGGGCAGTGGTGGCGAGATTTACTTGTTTGATATGGGGGAAGCGGTCAAGATTCAGTTTCTTGCCGAGGAACTCATCAGGCTGTCTGGGTTGAAACCTCATGAAGATATTGAAATTGTCTACACGGGTTTGCGTCCTGGTGAAAAATTATACGAAGAATTGCTTCTGGATGATGAGGGGGTGCTGCCAACACCTCACAATAAAATTTGTATTGCCCAGTCAACAACGCGAGAATACGCCGAGTTATTGGTCATGATTGAATGCTTATTGGATGCTTCCAAGGCTCTGGATCTTCCTACTGTCAAAGAAATGCTCCATCAGCTGGTTCCAGAATATTCTCCCGCAAAGAATAAGCCCCTCGCAAAAGTGATCCCTCATCCGGCAACAGTGGTGCATGGGTAGGTTTGTAAGGTTGAAGGTTGAAGGTTGAAGGCGGTAGGGCAGCCTTCAGTCTAATCCCCCTTCAGTCTTCCAGCCTGAACGTCTTTGTCAGGGTGAGTATCTCATCAACCAGTTTTTCGGGGGAGAGTGCGGAAGTTGATAGCTGAGGAAACTGTTTATAAACCGCCTCACGTTGGCGTAACAACTCGATGATTTTTGCGAGTGGATCTTTTTCCAGCAGCAGAGGACGGGTCTCTGGCTGTTTTGACACTCTGGCGAGTATCTCCTCGGGTGATGCAGTGAGGCAGACAATTCTTCCCGTTTTACTCAATGCCGCAACGTTTTTGGGATTCAGAACCAATCCGCCGCCAGTTGCGATAACCAACCCCTCTTGTTGTGCAAGTTTTGCGACCAACTCTGATTCCAGTTTACGGAATGCTGTTTCTCCTTGAGTTTGGAACAAATTGGCTATGCTTTGACCTGTCTGTTTTTCAATCTCAGTGTCGGTATCGACAAAATCGTAACCGATCTTTTGCGCGAGTAAGCGGCCCAAAGTGCTTTTTCCGGTTCCCATAAAGCCTGTCAGGATAATATTTGGTTGGGACATGTGGCCTCGCTTTACGTCCATAAAGTCCTGATCATTTCATGCCCGTTCACTGGCACTTACTCAAGCCACAAAGCTGCTAAGAAATTATAAAAGTCTCCATCTTTCTTTGTGACTTGGTGGCTTTGTGTGCAACAAATGTTTTGAATTTGTTTTTCTTGGCTTGGATTGTGTGTGAGAAAAGATATGAAATTGGGTTTGTGGTGTCAAGTTGTGAATTTTTAAGCTTATTTCCTTGGCATTCTGAGCTCTTTCTGCCATAATCCCGCTCTTTTGGAAAAAATCATATGAATAAAGGACTTACGATGTCTAAAAAGATAAGAAATATCGCCATTATCGCTCACGTTGACCACGGAAAAACCACTCTGGTTGATGCCATGCTGGTTCAATCAGGCGTGTACCGTGAACATCAGGAAATTACCGAGCGGGTCATGGATAGCAACGATCTGGAGAAAGAACGGGGCATTACCATCCTCTCCAAGAATTTGTCGGTACAACATGGTGGACTGAAGATCAATATTGTTGATACCCCGGGACATGCTGATTTTGGTGGTGAAGTCGAGCGGATCTTGAAAATGGTCGACTCCGTTTTATTGCTGGTCGATGCTTTTGATGGCCCGATGCCGCAGACCCGCTTTGTGTTGAAGAAGTCTCTTGATCTGGGGATTAAGCCCATAGTTGTTATTAATAAAATTGACCGTCCGGGGGCACGGCCCGAAACGGTTGTCGATATGGTTTTCGACCTGTTCTGCGAATTGAGTGCTAATGAAGATCAACTTGATTTCCCAATCGTCTATGCCAGCGCAAAATTCGGGATTGCCAAGCGCCATCTGGAAGATGAATCGGATAACCTGGAACCATTGTTTGAGATGATTGGTGAACGGGTTGATCCTCCGGCTGGAGATGCCTCAGCCCCATTTCAGATGCTGGTGACCAATATCGATTACAATAAATTTATCGGTCGCACGGCAACCGGGAAAATAGCTAACGGGACAGTGAAGGCTGGTGAAACTGTTGCCAGGATTGACCACGAGGGAAAAATAAAAACTGGACGTATCACCAAACTTCTTGGTTACCAGGGCCTGCAGCAAGTCGAACTGCAAGAAGCTTATGCTGGTGATATTATCACCATTGCAGGATTTGATGAGCTAGGGATCAGTGAAACTCTTGCGGATGTCGAAAATCCAGTTGCTCTTCCCTATGTTGCGATTGATGAGCCAACCCTATCGATGAACTTTATTGTCAATAACTCTCCTTTTGCCGGACTCGAAGGGAAGTGGGTGACCTCCCGGAACATCCGTGAACGGTTAACCAAAGAGTTGCGCACCAATGTCTCTCTGCGTGTCGAAGATACTGATAATACCGATACATTTAAGGTCTCAGGTCGAGGAGAGTTACATCTTTCGATTCTGATTGAAAATATGCGTCGCGAAGGTTTTGAGCTTTCGGTGTCGAAACCGGAAGTTATCTACCGTGAAATTGATGGACAGCGTTGTGAGCCTATCGAGTATCTGTCTATTGATGTTCCTGAAGAATACCAGGGAACGGTGATTGAGAAGCTTGGCAAGCGTAAAGCTGAAATGACCTCCATGCAGGCGATGGAAGGGACAAACCGGATTGAGTTCTTAATTCCAGCGCGTGGATTGATTGGTTTTAGAACTGAATTTATGACAGATACTCGCGGTACCGGTGTGATGAATCATAGCTTTCATGATTATTCTCCCTACAAAGGGCCCATTGAAGGGCGTAAAAATGGAGTTCTGATCGCTATGGAATCAGGAGAAACGGTGGCTTATTCCCTGTTTAACCTGCAGGATCGCGGAATTTTGTTCGTTGGTCCTAATGTTAAAGTTTACGAAGGGATGATTATCGGGCAACACGCCAAGGACAATGATCTGGTTGTCAACTCCTGCCGAGGGAAGAAGCTAACCAATGTTCGTGCTTCTGGCAGCGATGAAGCGGTACGGATCATCCCCCCCAGGATTTTGACTCTGGAGCAGGCGCTGGAATACATTGCTGATGATGAGTTGGTGGAAGTAACGCCCCAATCGATTCGTTTACGTAAGCGCTATCTGGATGTCAACGAGCGGAAAAAGATGGAGAAAAAAACCAAATAAGGATCACTCCGAATCTCTATTGATTATTGCAGGATAAAACTGAGGTCGACCCGGATATGGGCCGACCTTTTGTATAAAATGATGGTCTCTATTGGTGAATATCTTATATCAGAGCTTTGCCCGTTGGTATTGTGCCGGCCAAGATATTTCGGCTTTTAAAGCCTGCGCTGCATGTAAAGGCCAGTAGGGATCGCGCAACAGCTCCCGACCAAGTAACACCGCATCAGCAAGCCCTGTAGCGATAATCTGTTCGGCTTGTGCTGCTTCGGTGATCAAACCAACGGTTGCTGAATTCATTTCGATCCTGTTTTTGATTTCCGTCGCAAATGCCGTCTGAAAGCCCGGTCCAGCTGGAATGACAGCATCAGCAACTATCCCACCTGATGAGCAATCAATCAGATCAATACCTATATTTTTCAGTTGACGACAGAATTCAAGTGACTGTTGCAGATCCCAGCCCCCTTCGACCCAGTCTGTCGCAGAAATTCGTACAAACATCGGCAGGTTTTTGGGCCAGTTCTCGCGGACGGTTTTTGCGATACGCAACGGGAAGCGCATCCGATTCTCCAACGCACCTCCGTAATCATCGTTTCGACGGTTGCTTAATGGCGATAGAAATTGATGCAGCAAATAACCATGGGCAACATGTAATTCTACAACTTGAAAACCTGCTTGCAGTGCTCGACGCGTTGCTTCTGCAAATTGTTTATCGATGTCCTCCAGATCCTCAATAGTCGCTTCTCTGGGAGTTTGATGGCCTGCTGCAAAAGGAATTGAACTTGGGGCCAGAGGCTGCCACCCTCGATCGTCTGTGGACAACGGGGTCCCTCCTAACCATGGAGCGGCGACGGATGCTTTTCGTCCTGCATGGGCAATTTGAATCCCGGCAATAGAGCCCTGTGCTTTGATAAAATCGACAACAGGAATAAAAGCTTCGGCATGTTCATCACTCCAGATCCCCAGGTCATCCGGGCTGATTCTCCCCTCAGGGACGACAGCCGTAGCTTCAGTGATGACCAGTCCGCTACCGCCGACTGCGCGACCTCCGTAGTGAACCAGGTGCCAGTTGTGAGGTTTGCCATCCGGGCTGGAATATTGACACATGGGTGAAACAAAAATCCGATTGGGAATAACGAGTTCACGAAGTTTTAACGGCGTAAATAGATGGCTCATCGGTTTCTCCTCAAGGTTAAGTTCATAGCCTGCTGAGATTATTGTGGCTTAGCACATTTTCTACAATGAAAAAATGGTTTTTTAATTTTAGTTTCATGATGATGCTTGTAACCACTTGAAAGATAGTGAAAAAGAGATAACATTAAGATAAGAAGCTTAGATGTTTTTTGGGCCTTCAATGGATATCAAGTTTTGCTTTTTGACGTCTGACGGACTGCGCGCGGGAGGTTTGTCAGATGATTGTCATCCCGCATTCCGGTAGAGGAGGATTATTATGAAACTGGCAAAATGGGATCCATTCAGAGAGATGGAAGCGATGTTAGATCCGTATGCAAAATCATCGGATTGGCCATTCCGGGGTGGTCGAAATTTGAATGTCAGTGGTGCAGATTGGGCTCCGCGAGCAGATATCTGTGAAACGGATGACAATTTTAGCGTCAAGGTTGAGGTCCCTGGAATCAAGCGTGAGGATGTGAAAATCAATCTGGAGAATCATGTATTGAGCATCAGTGGTGAGAACAAGCAGGAGAAAGAGGAAAAGGGGAAAAAGTTTCACCGTGTTGAACGGTATTATGGCAGTTTCAGCCGTAGTTTTTCCTTGCCTGAGAATGTTAATGAAGAAGACATTGAAGCCGTTTTTAAGGATGGTCTGCTGACCTTGACTATACCCAAGAAGGAGGTTGAAAAACCGAAGTCCATCGAGATCAAGGTGAAATGAAGTTAAAATGAAATCTGGAGGGTTGAAATTCTTATAGAAAATGGGCAGGAGCCAGATCCTGCCCTTTCTTTAATTCGATATTTAAACGTAGTACCCAGTAACCCATAATCTTTCCTAACTTGCTGGTTATTTTTCGCGTCAGCTGCGTTTTGATGTTCGCTGTTTAGCTATGGCTAGGCAGCAAACATCATGCCTTGCTGTCACGAAAAATTCCTGCGCAATCTTCCGAAATCCTATGGGTTACAGGGTACTAGAGAAATTCAGAAGTATCCAGGGTTCTTTCGTTTTGAATATCGCCTGTATTTACAGCAGATTTCGGTTCAAAAAGCATCACCTGAACCTCTTTTTCTGCTATCGGGATGTGTTCAACACCGCGAGGAATGATGAAAAACTCACCAGGATTCAGAGTGACATCGCGATCACGTAATTTGATCAGTAGTTCCCCTTTGATCACCATGAACATTTCATCTTCATTTTCATGCTGATGCCAGACAAATTCTCCTTTAAGTTTGGCCAGTTTAACATATTGACCGTTCAGTTCACCGACGATTTTGGGTTGCCAATGACCGTCAAATTGCGAAAATTTATCTTCAAGATTAACTAGATTCATCTGTTTTTTCTCCATTATGAGCGACTGGCAATAACAACCCCGGCTGTTGCCATGGTTGTCCCGGCGATTTGATTGAGTCGTTTTGTCTGGCGTGAAGTATTCAGAAGCTTCCGGGCTGAGCTTGCAAGCCATGCATAAGTGCCGAGAACCGTGAATAATACGGCCACAATGACAGTTATAATAATGAAAATATCTGCCAGAGTTAACGCCGACAGGGAAACAAACGTGGGTAAAAAGCCACAATAAAAAAGGATAACTTTGGGATTGCCCAGAGTGATGAACAACCCGGAGGCGAAGTTTCCCGGAACAGACGTAGTTTCTTTTGTATTGTTTCTGGTTGTGCTGGTACTACTGCAGAAAATTTTTATCCCCTGCCAGATCAGGTATCCACCGCCCAGAAGTTTGATGAAAACAAAGAACTTTCCAAGGGTTTGAGCTAGAATGGCCAGGCCAAAAATTGCGAATAGCAGAAAAATAATATCTCCCAGAATGATTCCTGCAATAACGATGAGTGCAGGGCGAAAACCAGAGGAAAGGGAGCGGGATACCGTCGCAAATACCCCGGGCCCTGGGCTGGCAGCCAGGAGTAACATTGCAACTGTAAAGCTCAATGTTGATAACAGGGTCATGGTTCTTCCTCTTCAGCAACGAGGATGAATAATTCACTGACCTGAGGGTCGATCCGCCGAGGTCGGCCTGTCTGGGCATTAACATAGACCCATTCTGTTTCAGCCTGAGCTAAGATCGTTTTTTTGGTTGCATCCAGAAAACGGTAGCGGCGCAGTGATCTGGCAGATTTCAGGTTGCAGACCCATGTCAGTATCTCAATTTCATCCCCTGCAAATGCCGGTCTTAAATATTCGATTTGATGAGAACGGACAATCCAGCTACTGTTAAGGCTGTGATACAGTTCACGCGTGCAGCCCTGAGCATCGGAGTGCATGGTAGCAACATCCTGCATCCATTGGACATAAGCAACATTATTCACATGACCGTTTTCATCATTGGCTTCAATCGGGATAGTAAAACGGTGTCCGAAGATTTTAGGCATATTTTCCCCTTATCAGGTCCATAATAGACCTTATGACTACGAAGGCAGATAGTCAGCACGAACTGGAGAGAACACTTCAACAGCAATAGTATCTTCCAGGATCACCGCATTGTGTTCAACATCTGCGGCGATGCACCAACTGTCGCCGGGATTCACCGAAAACGTTTCTGCATCAATAGTTAAATCCATTCTCCCCGAGACCAGGTAACCGGTCTGCTCATGGGGATGGCTGTGGCGGGGAAGCAGGGCTCCTTTTTTCATCTGAAATTCAACCATCAAGGTTTTCTCGCCGTGAACGAGGGTTTTCATTTCAATTTTGTCGATGGCAGTTTTATATCCCTGTTGGGATTGTTTTTGAAACATCATAGGCCTCCAGATATTTGATTTTAGTGAGATTTAAAACTTTTTGGAAGAGTCTGTCCAGATAAATAAGGAGATTTCTGCTGGGATATGAAAGGGTGGGGCGGAACGCAACTCCGCCCCCTAAGTTTTTTAGCGGAGTAGGGCACTGCTGATGACAACGCGCTGGATCTCGTTAGTTCCTTCATAGATCTGGGTAATTTTAGCATCGCGGAACATTCGTTCGACCGGGAAGTCGCGAGTAAACCCGTAACCACCGAAAATCTGTACCGCTTCTGTTGTTACCTTCATAGCTACGTCCGATGCATACATCTTGGCCATGGCTGATTCCTTGCCAAACGGTTGCTTTTGGGTGGCTTTGTAGGCAGATTGGTAGATCAGCAAGCGGGCTGCTTCAATTTCGGTGGCCATATCTGCGATTTTAAACTGCAGACCTTGAAAGGCGCTCAAGGGTTTATTAAACTGGGTTCGCTCTTTCATGTAATCGAGGGCGACATCAAACGCACCCTGGGCGATGCCAAGAGCTTGAGCTGCAATGCCAATTCGACCTCCGTCCAATGTTATCATGCCAATCTTAAAACCTTCATTTTCTTTACCGAGAAGATTTTCAGCCGGGATTCTGCAGTTTTCAAAAACCAGTTCGCGTGTTGAGGATGCACGGATACCGAGTTTTGATTCTTTTTTGCCAAAGCTGAATCCGGGAGTATCTTTTTCAACAATGAAGGCGCTGATACCGTGGTGCTTCTGGGCTTCTTTATCACTGCGCGCGAAGACAATATAGGTGTCTGCATCGCCGCCATTGGTGGTGAAGATTTTGCTGCCATTGAGAACCCATTCGTTGCCATCGCGAGTCGCAGTGGTTTTTGTGCCACCAGCATCTGAACCCGCTGAATTTTCCGTCAAAGCAAACGCACCAAGCTTGCTCCCCTCAGCCAGAGGTTTCAGATATTGTTGCTTTTGTTCTTCAGTTCCAAACATGTAAATCGGGTTAGCACCGAGAGAGAGGTGGGCAGAGAGAGTGACCCCGGTAGAAGCGCAAACTCTTGAAAGTTCTTCGACTGCAATGGCATAGCTGATGTAATCTGCTTCTGCTCCACCGTATTGCTCCGGGAAAACAATGCCGGTCAGACCAAGCTCTGCAAGTCGATCAAACATGATCGCACGATCAAAATGTTCGGTTTCATCTCGTTCCTGAATCCCTGGGGTGATCTCTTTTTCAGCGAATTCTCGAACCATCTGGCGCATCAGATTGTGCTCATCAGTCAAGTCAAAATGCATGTTATTCTCCTTGTTTCTTCTTGTTCATAAAATAAATTATTTTCCCGTGAACTCTGCTGGTCGCTTTTCCAGGAAAGCTTGCATTCCTTCTTTTTGATCAGTCGTAGCAAAGCAGAGTCCAAAAAGTTCGGCTTCATATTGGTTGGCACGATCAAGATCAAGTTCTAAACCATTGCGGACCGCTTCTTTCGCCAGGGATACAGCGTAAGAGCCCTTGCTGGTAATGGTTGCAGCCATTTTTTTAGCGGTTTCGAGAAGTTGTTCAAGGGGAACAACCTTGTTTACCAGCCCAATTCGGTAAGTTTCAGCAGCATCGATCATGTCGCCAGTCATAATCAGTTCCATGGCTCTTCCCTTACCGATAAGCCTGGCCAATCGCTGTGTGCCACCAAACCCGGGAATGACACCAAGATTGACTTCTGGCTGTCCAAAACGGGCATTTTCTGAAGCAATGCGGATATCACATCCAAGAGCCAGTTCACATCCTCCACCTAAAGCAAAACCGTTGACGGCAGCTATGACCGGTTTGGGGCAAGCTTCGATATGGCGCATGACCTGATGCCCCAGTTTGGCAAATTGTCTGGCTTCCAGTGCTGTTAGCGGTTGCATGGCAGAAATATCAGCTCCGGCAACAAAGGCTTTTTCTCCATTGCCAGTGATAATAATGACTTGAACTAAAGGGTTCGTGGCAAAATCGATAAAAACGTTTTGCAGCTCTAACAGGGTCTCTTGGTTGAGTGCGTTCATGGCTTTGGGGCGATTCAGGGTGATAAGAGCAACCTTATCTTCGATTTCAACCAGCAGGTTTTTATAGGGCATGTGTCTTCTCCTGATAAATGGAAACAGTGTTTTGTGTGGGGATTACGTTAACGTAAGGAATAAGGGGTGTCCGGTCAAGGAAATTATGATGATATCGTTATTTAATTGCATTCTGAGCGTTCAGGATGGGTCGTTTTTCTAGAAAATTTGGGAGCGAGAGAGGCCCCGCTCCCGGATGGTCAGTAGCTGTTAAGTTGCGACACCTGCTCATTCATGGTCCAGAAATCATACAGATATCCCAGGCCGAAAATTCCGCCGGTTAACAGATAAATAATCCCACTGATCCATTTCCCCAGGTACATCCGATGAAGTCCAAACAGTCCAAGGAAGGTCAGAAGAATCCAGGTCACGGTATAGTCGTAAGGGCCTTTGGCGAAGCGCATATTGGCGTCTCGATCCATCCTGGGAATCAGAAAGAGGTCGATAACCCAGCCGATGCCGAGCAGCCCAAGAGTGAAGAAGTAGATCGTTCCTGAGAGAGGTTTCCCATAATAAAAGCGATGTGATCCGGTAAAGCCAAAAATCCAGAGAATATAGCCAATGGCTTTCTGATGAGTGTTGTTGTCGTTGTACATGTCTGCTGCTCCTTGTTCTTCGATTATTCAGGTTCGATCCCCAGAGCAACCAAATAACGGGAGACCATGTTGTAGGTAGCAATAACACCAATCAGTTCGACCAAATGCTGATCATTTGTCAGCATTTCCCTGGCAGTGTCCATCGTCTTTTGGCTGACCCGTATAGATTGTGTCATCTCAATACTGAGTTGAATTACTGCTTGCTCTGTTGTGTCGAAATGAGCAGTTTGAATCTTGGCTCCCTCAAGCTGTTGCAACGCAATAAGTTGTCGTTTGGTTCCTCCTGCCTTTAAAAATTCCGGAGAATGTTGGATGAATTCGTAATCAGCCTGGTTGAGTATTGCTACCGTGCAGATTGACAACTCTCTTAATTTAGCGGGAATTTCAAGGTCATTTCTGACGGTTCCAAGAAATTGATTCCAGCCTGCTGCAAAGGCCGGGCTGTGCAGCAGCATCCGATCGAGATTCAAAAGATTGCCCCCTCTACGTGAACGGATCGCCGCAACCAGATCTCGTGGTTCCGAAATTTCTGCAGGTTTGTATGGGACAACAGGCATGCTAACCTCCCGAGCATCAGTGGTCATCTTCTGACTTGGAATAAAAATAAAAAGAGTACGACATTGTTGCGACAACTGCAATAAGTCTGATCGGATTTTCTGTTTCAAAATTGTGCTTGATTACCGTGGTTTCAAGATTTTAAAAACTCAGAGGGCGATGTTGAATAAAGGTAAAAACCTGCTAAATTGTTAGTAATTAGTTAATCTCGAGGAGAAAGAATTTGTCTTTGTGCTCGTTCGGGGGAGTAACATGGGTCTCCATTTGCGGGAAATAATCGACCTGGAAGAACTGCGAGAGCTGATGCTTTTTTTTTATGAAGCCGCAGGGATTTCAGTCGGGGTTATGGATGCAGAGCAAAACTGGATAGTTGCTATAGGCTGGCAGCCTATTTGTACCGATTTTCATCGCGTTAATCCTGACAGTCGCGAAAACTGTTTGCTCTGTGAAAAGCGGATTACCGAATATCTAGGCAACAATGATTTTCTGGAGTATTTGTGTCCCAATGGTTTGATAGAGGTGGCATTTCCAATTCAAATCAATGATACCATTCTCGGGTTCTTTTTTTTGGGGCAATTTCTTCACCAGTCCCCTGATCAGGATTACTTCCGTCGCCAGGCAATTGCATATGGTTTTGATATTGATCCCTATTTGAAATCTTTGGACAGTATTCCAATTGTTTCCAGACAGAGGGTTGACTATTTGATGCGCTTTTTTGCCAGCTTTTTCAATCTCTTAACCCGGATTGGAGCTGAGAACCTGCAGCGCCTTCATGCTGAGAGTGAAACTAAAAAGGCCAAAGAAGAGCTGGAAGTTAGAGTTGAAGAGCGTACTCGTGAGCTGAACCGAGCCTTGTTTGAAGTTGGAGATCTGGCAGTACAATTAAATGCGAGTCTCCAGCAGATCAAAAGTCTGGCAGTAACAGACTGTTTAACCGATAGTTATAACCGCCGTAAATTTGATGAAGTTATGGCTGAAGAGGGAGGATGTCAGGGGCCACATAAGTCTCCATTCTCAATAATTATGTTAGATATTGACCACTTTAAAAAGGTTAACGATAAGTTTGGACATAGTCGCGGTGATCAGGTTCTTGTACGGCTTTGTCGCTTAATTCGTGGGTTGAGTCGACAGGGGGATTTGTTTATTCGCTGGGGTGGGGAAGAATTTGTTCTCCTTTTGCCCGGAACAGGGATTAAAGAAGCAGGACCATTTGCAGAACGGATTCGTTTAGAAGTTGAACAGGAGAGTTTCCCAGAAGTTGGGAGGATCACTATCAGTCTAGGTGTTGCGCAGCTTCGAGAGGGTGAAAGTATGGATAATCTTATAATGCGCGTAGATAATGCTCTTTTTCAGGCCAAGCAAGGGGGGCGAAATCGGGTTGTCGAATACACAGAACTGTGATTGCTCTCTGTGTTTCATCTCCTGACCCCGTGAAGGGGATTGGTTGTCTTTCGTTGAAACTATCTTTGAATCGACAAAGCCCGGAGAATTTCTAAATTTCCGGGCTTTGTGTTGTTCTTGTCTTATTGTGAAATAGTTTTAATTGCTCAGCTGCTGCAAAGGCTCATATGGCACCAGTAGGATCTGAATACGCCGATTCAAGGCACGTCCTTCGGCATCATCGTTACTGGCGACAGGGTGATACTCTCCATAGCCGGCAGCAATAATACGTTCACCTGGGAGTCCAATTTTGTCTTGCAAAAAGTGAACTACGCTGGTGGCTCGGGCTGTTGACAATTCCCAGTTGGATGGGAAGCGATCTTTCAGTCTTTCACTGATCTGGACATTGTCTGTGTGACCAGCAACTTGCAAAGCTTTGTCAGGGAACTTACTCAAGACATCCCCCAAACTCTGTAGGACTTTTAACCCTTCTTTTTTAATGACTGTTTTTCCGGAATCGAAAAGGATCTTATTGAGTAGATTGACAGAGAGTTGTCCTTCCAAGTTCGAGATTGTCAATTCACCCCGCTTTATCTCTTCTTCCAAAGCACCAACCAGCTGGTCATAGGTATTTTTAACCTTTGCCAGCCGTGCTTCTCTAGCTATTTTCTCTTTATCAAGGGCCCGGTTTAATTCTTCGATTGTGGCAAGTAACTGTTCATTTGTCTGCTGCATATCGTTGAGTTGATCATTCATGGCTTCAATTTGTTGTTGATGCTGAGTCAGGTCGCCTTCTTGCCGTTCCTGATTGGCATATGCGGCCAACAGATCACGTTGGAGTTTGGAGTTTTGCTGCAGAGCTTCTACCAGTCGAGCATTGAGTTTAGACAGGTTTTCCTGAAGGTCCTTTTTGTCTTGGCGTAATTCATCATTACTGACTGATAAGGTTGTTACGTCACGAGTCAGCAAGTCGTTTTCATTTACTTTTTGTTGAAAAGTATTTTTACTGACGCAAGCACCTAATGCCAAGGGTAGCCCAAGCAACAGAATTATAAAAAGTCTTTTCATTTGCTTCTCCTTATGAAAATAGTGATCATTTCGCTTTCATGAAAGTGTTATTCTTACCACAAGTTGTGGAAATGTAAAGGAGATTTGCACTGGTAAGGGAGGTGTTTTCAGTTGCGGCAGGAATAACCGTTATGCTATAAATTGAGCTTATTTTTTCTAATCAACCCAATGTTTTTGCGGGGTTTACCCTTTTGGAGCTTTGTCGGATGCAGTTTGAAATTGAGAGAATTATACGTACAGCATTGATTGAAGATATAGGCCTTGGTGATGTGACAACGGAAGTTACCGTACCAATTGACGCCTCTGCTCGTGCCGAACTGGTTGCCAAGGAGGATTTCACCCTCGCTGGACTTGATGTTGCCGCTGAGGTTTTTCGTCTGCTCGATCCTGATGTCAAATTTGAAAAGATTTTTGCAGACGGCCAATCTGTTCGCAAGGGGGAAGTGATTGCCTGGTTGAAAGGTAAGGCTACAGTGTTATTGCAAGGAGAGCGGGTTGCACTGAATTTACTGCAGCGGATGAGCGGCATAGCCAGCTTGACAGCTCGATACGTTTCTGAGGTGCAAGGCACCGGTGCGACTATCGTTGATACCCGCAAAACAGTTCCTGGCTTGAGAGCCTTGGATAAATACTCGGTACGGATGGGTGGCGGGCGTAACCACCGCATCGGTCTTTTTGATGGTGTTTTGATTAAAGAAAATCATATTGCTGCCGCTGGCGGTATTGCTGCGGCCATTGAGCGAGCTAAACAAAAACTACCTCATACCCTTAAAGTCGAAGTTGAAACTCGTGATTTGTCCGAGGTTGAGGTGGCATTAAAGGCAGGCGCTGATATTATCATGCTTGATAATATGAGTTTGGAAGAGATGCGGCAGGGAGTTGAACTGATTGCTGGAAAAGCTCTTGTTGAAGCTTCTGGGGGGGTTAATCTGGAAAGCGTCCGAGAAATTGCAGAAACGGGAGTTGATATTATTTCTGTCGGTGCATTGACCCATTCCGTTGTCGCCGCAGATATTTCAATGTTATTTAATTGATGCTGGTAACATCGCATCGTTAAGGTTGAGAAAACATTCTAACCGACTGGAAACCTCTTGGCATCATATGGAAAAATTCTGAGTTTGTTGCGTGCTTCTTCCGATGAATATATCTCGGGTCAGGAAATCAGTACTGTTTTGCATGTATCTCGGGCGGCGGTATGGAAGCAGATTAAAGTATTACGGGAGTTGGGCTTCGAAATTGAGTCTAAGCATTCTCAGGGGTACCGGCTACTGTCTGCTCCTGATGTTTTGTTGGCTGCCGAAGTTGAGAATGAGCTGAATTGCCAATTGATTGGAAAGAGTGTTGTTTCTTTTCCTGAAACAGATTCTACTAATGTCCAGGCACGGCGGTTGGCCGAAGATGGTGCGCTCGAAGGGACGGTGGTTATCGCTGACCGACAAAGCGCCGGGCGAGGTCGCCTTGGTCGGTGCTGGGAATCTCCTTTGGGTGTAAATCTTTACTGCTCAGTTATCTTACGACCAGAAATCCCTGTTCATCAAGCTCCCCAGTTAACCTTTCTTTCAGCTGTTGCAGTTGCCGAGACGCTGAATTCAATTTGTCATTTATCTGCTGAAGTTAAGTGGCCCAATGATATTCTTGTTAATGGTGCCAAAATTTCCGGGCTGCTCAATGAAATGAGTGCGGAAACAGAAAAAATTCATTTTGTGATACTTGGCATTGGTATTAATCTGAATATGACTGCAGATCAATTTCCGGAAGAACTTAATTATCCGGCCACATCGGCATTGATTGAAACTGGGAACACAATTGACCGGCAGAAGTTCCTGCAGACTTTCATACAGTATCTGGACGGTTATTATTCTGAATTTATTCAGGAGGGATTTATCCCGATTCGCCGTCGCTGGGAGAAACTTTGTAATATCATGAACCTTCAGGTTGAGGTTGATCAGGGCTCTGGAAAAATTCGTGGTACAGTTGTCGGGCTTGATGCGGAAGGAGCTCTGCGTTTGCAGCTTGAGGATGACCAGATCAAAAACATCCTGACTGGTGATGTCCGTCTGATTAAATAATGAAGCAGGAGTAAAAAATACATGCTGTTGGTGATAGATGTTGGGAATAGTAATACTGTTCTCGGAATTTACGATGGCCAGAATCTTGTCAAAGACTGGCGGGTTGGGACGGATAAATATCGTACCGTTGATGAATATGCAATGTTGATCAATGATTTATTCCATTTGTCAAAGTTGCAGTTTTCTGATCTGGACGATGTGATTGTCTCCAGTGTTGTCCCTCCGATGTTGGATACGATTGATGGTCTGTGCAGTAAATATTTTCAATTGACGCCCTATGTTGTTGGTCCGGGGATGAAGACGGGTATGCCGATTCAGTATGATAATCCCCGTGAGGTCGGCGCTGACCGCATTGTTAATGCAATAGCTGCTTATGAAAAACATAAGTGTGGATTGATTGTCGTCGATTTTGGCACTGCAACGACCTTTGATGTCATCTCTCCAGAGGGCAGTTATCAAGGAGGTGCCATTTCTCCAGGGGTTAGGATTTCTGCTGATGCCCTGTTTGAACGGGCAAGTAAATTACCCCGTGTCGGATTTTCACGGCCAGATCAGATTATTGCAAAAAACACAGTGAACAGTATGCAAGCTGGTATTTTTTTTGGATATGTAGGTTTGGTTGAGGGGATTGTCAGCCGGATGAAAAAAGAGTTGATGGAAAAACCTAAAGTGATAGCAACAGGTGGCTTGGCTGCTCCTATCTCAGCGGCAACAAGTTGTATTGATCTGGTAGAACCATTTTTAACATTGGAAGGGTTACGAATACTCTACGAAAGGAACCGGAATTAACCTTCAGACCCTGTTATCTGGACGTATTGACGTCGATGAAATGGAGGGCTGCTGTTGCGGGAGTCCGTAGCAGGCTTTTTCTTGAAAAGGAGCGATTCATGGGTAAGTACGACACAACAAAACTGAGAAATCTTGGAATTGTGGCGCATAACAGCGCCGGTAAAACTTCGTTGGTTGAAGCGATTTTATTCAATACCGGTATGACTGATAATCTGGGCAAGGTCGATAATGGCACCTCTTCAATGGACTTTGAAGAAGAGGAAATAAAACGTAAAGCCACGCTCAGTGCCAGTTTGAACCATTGCCTGTGGAACGATCATAGCTTGCATATTGTGGACACTCCCGGGGTCAGCAATTTTTTGCATGATACTCGTCGTTGTTTGCGGGTACTTGGTGGTGCGGTTGTGATCGTTTCTGCAATTTCCGGAGTCAAATCGCAAACTGTGCAGATTTGGAAGTGGTGCGATACTTTTGAGGTTCCACGGATTGCTTTCGTAAACAAAATGGATAAAGAGCGGGCTGATTTCCTCAAAGCCGTCGATGATATGGAAAAATCTCTTGGTGCCCGTGCTGTGGTTGTGACCATGCCTATTGGTGCAGAGGAGAACTTTAAGGGGATCATTGATTTGGTGCGGATGAAAGCTAAAATATACACATTCGACGGTAAGGGAACTTTTGAAGAGACTGATATCCCGGCCGAGTATCAGGATGAGGCAGAACGTCTTCGGGAGCAACTTCTTGAGGCGGTTGCTGAAGCTGATGACGACTTGATGGAAAAATATCTTGAAGGGGAAGCTCTAACTGAAGAGGAAATTTTGTCAGGTCTTCGCGAAGGCACTTTGACAGGGGTTTTCACCGCGGTTTTATGCGGCAGTGCGACTGCTAATATCGGGGTCCGTCAGCTGCTTAATTATGTCGTGGCCTGTCTGCCTTCGCCGGTTGACAAAGGAACACAGGTTGGCGTTAAGCCTTTTACCGATGAGCCTGTTGAGCGTCAGCCCAGTGAAGAAGAACCTTTTTCAGCGATGGTGTTTAAAACGATCAATGACCCTTATGCTGGTAAGTTATCGCTCATGCGTCTTTATTCGGGGACTCTGTCGGGAGATACCGTTGTCTACAATCCAAACAAGGATGAAAAAGAACGAATCAGTAATATCTTTAAACTTGAAGGGAAAAAGCAAAGCCCGATTGATTTGGCCGCTGCTGGAGATATTATCGCAGTTCCCAAGCTCAAGGTGACATCAACGGGGGACACCCTTTGTGATTTAAAAAATCAGGTCATGTACGAACCTCTTGTTCCCCTCAAACCAGTGATTTCCTTTGCGCTGGAAGGGAAAAATAAGGGCGATGAAGATAAGGTTTATACTGGCTTGCAACGGCTAATGGAAGAAGATCCAACCTTGCGGATAACCCGGGATGAAGAGACCAAGGAGATGGTTCTCTCCGGAATGGGACAGATTCATCTTGAAGTGGCAGTAGAGCGCCTCAAGCGTAAATATGGTGCTGAAGTCGTTCTCAAGGAACCCAAAGTCCCTTATCGTGAAACTATCAAACTTTCTACACAGGTTCAGGGTAAGTATAAGAAGCAATCTGGTGGGAAAGGGCAGTTTGGTGATGTCTGGATCGAGGTCAAGCCTCTGCCTCGCGGCAGTGGTTATGAATTTGTTGATAAAGTCGTCGGTGGGGTTATTCCACGAAACTATATTCCTGCGGTTGACAAAGGTATCAGCGAAGCGATGAGGACAGGACCTTTGACAAAGAGTCAGGTCGTGGATATTCAAGTCACCTTATATGATGGTTCCCATCACTCAGTTGATTCATCTGAAATGGCCTTTAAGGTTGCAGGCTCTATGGCTTTTAAAAAGGCGATGGAGGTTTGTAAGCCGGTTCTTCTTGAACCCATTATGGCGATTGAAATCACAGTGCCGGATGATTGTATGGGCGATGTCATTGGTGACCTTAACTCCAGACGCGGTAAAGTTGTCGGGGTGGAGCCGCAGGCAAACAGTCAGGTGATCCGTGCTGAAGTGCCGATGGCTGAGGTTCTCAGATATGCTCCTGAGTTACGTTCGATGACATCAGATCGTGGAATGTTCTCAATGGAGTTCAGCAAATACGAAGAAGTACCAACGCACCAGACGGCCAAGATTCTTGAAGAAATGGAAAAAGAATAAGTCATTGTTCCGGGACACCATATATTGGTGTCCCGGTTCTTAAGTTGAAGCAGGAGTCTGGATTATGGCTGTGGATGGAGAAGATGTACCAGCATCGGTCAATGAAACGACTGAAGGGACCGCTGATCGTGTGACAACAGTTGAAAATAAGCAAAAAAGGTTAGAATCTCTTCTCCTTGATGGACCAGAGCATGGGCAAGCTTTTGAGCATATTTCTACACAGGAGGTTAAAGTTGTCAGAGATCGCACCGAAGGACGTTTAAGTCTATTGATAGGTTTGTTGCTCTTCTGCGTTCTCCTTCTCGGAGCCGGATATTATTACCTGCTGAAACCTGAAACATCTAAAACACTGCCAAGTCACAAGCCTCTCTATGCTTCACCACGGTTGCCAGTTCCTGCCAGGCCTGTAATAGATCTTCCTGTACCAACGGTTGCTGAAAATTTACCTGCTTCACAGCCAAAGAAAAACCTTCTTGCGACTGAACCAGTTGCAAAGGAGGACCTGTCACTTTTTACTGTCATGGTTGGGCCTCTTATTAATAGTAATGAGGTCGATCAAGCGACCAACCAATTACGAGATATCGGATTAACGCCGCAAGAAAAAAAAGGGCGTGGTCAGGTTGTGATGATTCGCCTGTTGCTAGGGGTTTATCCGGAAGAAGAAGCACGGCATCATCTGGATAGCTTGAAAAAGGTCACTAAGTCAGCTTTTCTATTACCTGAAGGGGATAAGTTGGCTGTCTATGCGGGTTCTTTTCATCAGCAAGAGCGGGCAAAGCGAATGCAGGATAGTTTAGCGCTCAAAAATGTCGACGTCACTCTTGTTGATAGTGAAATTCCCATGAATAGCACAATGTTAATAGCACTCCAAGCTGATGAAAAAACAGCCCGTGAGGTTGCTATGCACATCACTGGTTTTGGTCTGCAAGCGCAAGTGTTAAAAACGAAGTGAGGTTGGTTTGACCAAGAGAGATCAAAATAAAGAAAAAGTCCAGATTGTCATACCGGCAGAAGTTGCCAAAATTATGAGTAAATGGGGTGGGCACAGCGTTCGCTTGGCTGCGGCTCGTGGTGCCTTGCCAATGGCTGGTCATAATCTGGTCACTGTTTTATTCGTTTTTTATCATGGTGAAAATCAGGAGCTGAGAGAAGAAGCCTTAAGTACCTTAAAAACTTTACCAGCACAAATTTTGTTGGGAGCCCTTAATCAGCCTACACTGCACCCTTCTATCATAGATTTGATTGTCAAATTACGTTATCAGGATGCTGTTGTTATGCAATCGGCACTGCAGCATCGGATGATCGGGATAAAAAGCCTTTTGTTCCTGGCTGAAAATAGTTCCGGTGATGTTCTTGATATGCTCTCTCACAACGATGAGATTCTACGCAAGACAGAAGTTCTAAGAACAGCGATTATCAACAATATTCACGCAGATAAAGTCACAAAGCAGCGCCTTGGTTGGGTTGAACCCACGCCTGAGCCTGAGCGTGAACCTGAACCTGAACCCGAGACAACAGTTGAGGCGCAGGCTGAAACTGATGTTGGGGAAAGCAGTGGCGATGATGACACTGCAGATGAAGAAGACCTTGAGGAGGAAGATCTTCCTAAATATCAGCAACTGCAGGAGATGTCTGTTGCTGATAAAATTAAGATGGCATTGACCGGAGATAAAGAGTGGCGCACGTTATTGATTCGTGAGTCTAATAAACAGGTCAATACAGCAGTATTGAAAAATCCCCGAATCACTGAAGGGGAAGTTATAACAATAGCAAAAAACCGCAGCAGCAGCGATGAGCTGATCCGAATCATCTTACTCAATCGTGATTGGGTGAAGCTATATGATATGAAAAAAGCATTGGTTGTGCATCCAAGAACACCATTACAGACGGCTATGCGATACATGACTTTTTTGTCCGAAAAGGATGTTAGAGATCTTGCCAAAAGCCGTGAGGTCGGGCAAGCAATTGTTAATAATGCCAGACGGATGTTAATGACAAAAAAACGGTGAAAATATATTTGGATCAAGGAGAAACTGATGACAGAAGTTACTTACCGGGTTGGAATTTTAACCCTTTCAGATAAAGGTGCTTGTGGTGAACGTGAAGACGAAAGTGGTGCTCTTCTAACAGAGTTGGTTTCAGGATTGGGGAGTGTCCATAGATATCAGGTCATTGCCGATGATAAGGACAAGATTGTCATGATGTTAAAAAGCTGGGTCGATGACCTGGCCCTTGATTTGATATTGACAACGGGAGGAACTGGACTGAGTCCACGAGATGTAACACCTCAGGCAACTGCAGCTGTGCTTGATTATCAGGTCCCCGGTATGGCCGAAGCCATGCGTGCTTCCAGCTTGAAAAAAACTTCGCGGGCAATGCTATCACGGGCCCTGGTTGGTGTGCGCCAACGTACGTTGATCGTAAACCTTCCGGGGAGTCCTAAAGCGGTTAAGGAAAATTTTGAAGTGCTGCTGCCAGTTTTGCCCCATGCTTTGGCAAAAATAAAAGGAGATCCTGCTGATTGTGCTGCTACTGATGCTTGACGGGAACTATTCTTTTTTCCTAAGTGTTTGAAATTAAAAACTAAAATTAGCTTTGTTTCTGGATGATTCAGGCTATAAACAGCTGCTGTGGATAGCACTGTGTAAAACTTGTATTTTGTTAAAAAACAGCTCCCATAATGACATGGTTTTTCCTCTTTGCATAAAAAATAAGCAATTATTTGAGTCCTGGAAACACCTTTTTCGTGTCGTTATATTGACTTAAATGAATCGTGAATTTCATACTTTTTATGCTTGAATAAAGCCATTTTTCCCTTAACGATTTTTGACCTTGAACTGTTGAAGCAACCAGAGAAGTGTAAGTTTGAGTGAACAAATTTAAAAGAGAAAGTGGTCCTCAGTTCACTCTGAACGTTAAAGTTGGTGCTGCTGGAGTTGAGAAGAAGAGGCGAATAAACGCTAATAATAGCGAAGTATTCTGGCGAGGGTTTGTTCTCGTTGAAACGGCTTATAAAAAGTTAACCTTGCTTATTGTCATATGCTCTAAGAGCCCGTTTCACCCTCGCCACCAGGCGTATCGGGTTAATGGGTTTGGCAATGAAATCAAAAAAACCCATATCTAGTAAATTTGATTCGTCTTCTGCTGTGGTTTTTGCTGAAAGGGCAATGACTGGAATCTGCTCAATCTCTCCGTTAGCTGCTAAAGCTTTGAACATTTCAACCCCATCCATTCGTGGCATGACAATATCTGTGATAATTAAATGGGGATGCAACTGAGTGGCAATCTTAAGTCCTTCAGCTCCATTTTTAGCTTTGTAAATCGTATACCCTTCTTTTTGTAAAGCTGCTTCAGCGGCATTTAGAACGATCTCCTGATTATCCACCAGCAGTATATTCAGGGTCCGGTCCTCTTTATCGGTAGGAACATCGGTTAAATAGTGTTTTTTGATGGCTGTCTTGATCTCATCGGGCGTTGATACGCACGGAGAAATACGCATTGCCAATTTAAAAGAGAGATCACTTTGAAGTGACATATCAAGGGGGTTTGACATTGCCAAATAGAGAGTTTTTTTATCTATCTTTAAAGGGAAAACCAGATGAGTCAGTGCTGTTTCGGTGTCAATTTTTTCGAGAACTTGTTGTGGGAACCGATGCCGTGAAAATCTTTTGACGTAGGGGAATCCAAACTGTGTAGATAGAGCTTTGGCTATATCCTCTTCAAGGATAACTTGCATATCTTCAAGGATTTTTCCAATTTGCTTTCCGCTTCCTTTTTGCCTGATGAGTGCCTGATCTAAATCGCTTTGAGAGATCACCTCATTTTCAATTAGAATTTCTCCCATTTTTTTTCTGGCCATTATTGGTTCTCTCTTAGACGAAAGGTTTAAAATTGAAAAAAACACCCACATAAACAAAAACTTATTGATATTGTCACATTATGCTTCTCTTTTGTCAATAATGAATGGTCTGTTGATAAAAAATACTGAAATCCGAAAGAGTGGTTTGGCGAAGATGGAATTGTTGAATTTGCTGGATTGATTGCACTTCAGAGACTTTCGAGTCATCTCAACAGTGCTTTGGATGTGTCACCGCAGGGTGTGTCAATTGATAAATAGAAGCGGTAACTTCTATGAATAAAGAGCGTCTTTGATTTGACTTAAGACTTCAACAGCCCCCCCAGAAAATGAAAAATGTGGTGCCCTGATTTGAGGTTCGCGGGGGTTTATCCTTATGACGTGTGTTTTTTGCTGCTGTCCAAGTTTTTCACTGAGATGGCGGATTGTGGGAATAGCCGATCCGGCACCCATTTCAATAACGACCATTGGTTTGTTTCTATTGAACTGTAAAAAATCGTCAAAATTTTCTTCCTGAATGGCAGAGCGCTTCGATAGCCACGAATAATCTCCAAACATCAGAATATTAGGTCTTGCCACCCGCTGGCACTGTGGGCATCGAGGGACATCTAATGACCGCATAGTTGTTTCGTCAATGCAGTATTCGGCATCATTTGGCCAGATATGACGACTACAGGGAACGGTGCATTGCAGATAGTGGATTGAACCATGAACTTCAAGGATTTTATCGTCAGAAAAGCCGGCTTTTTGAAACTGTCCATCAACATTTGAAGTGGCAATGAAATAGTCGAGTTGAAATTCATCAATCCAATCCTGCAACATTGTAAACCCTGGGTGGGGGAGAGTCTTTCGGTAAAGATTGGTACGATGACCATAAAACCCCCAACCAAAATGGGGATCATCTTCAAAGTGTTCGGGATTAGCAGCCTGAACAAAACTGAGCCCTAAACGTTCATACATGGGGTAAGAGTTCCAGAACCCCTGATTGCCACGAAAATCGGGGAGACCAGAATCAACTCCCATCCCTGCTCCAGCGGTAATGACCAGAGTTTTGGCATTGCGGATAGCCTCAGCAGCTTCGGCGGTGCGGGGTTGGGTCATGATGAGCCTCCAGGTTCAAATGGCGACAGAAACAAGTGTCGGATTAAGGATGGCAATCAGATCTCGAGGGGAGAGTTCTATCAGGAGTCCGCGACGACCTCCATTGATAATGATTTTTTCCAGACTGCCAATGGTTTCTTCCATATATATTGGCAAGGGTTGACGGGTGCCAAAGGGGGAGATCCCTCCGGTTTGATATCCCGTTAAGGAATCGGCCTTGTCAACTTTGCAGGGAGAGATTTTTTTTACTTTGAGTTGCCGTGCTAAATGTTTGAGAGAGACTTCACAGTCTCCATGCATCAGGACAATGAGAGGGCTTTGTTGCTCATCTTCCATGACCAGTGTTTTGATCACAATATGCTCATCAACCTGCAATTCACGGGCACTGGTTCGCGTCCCCCCTTTATCTTCATATTTATAGGGGCGGGGAATGAATTTAACTTTATGTTGTTTTAGCAGTCTTATTGCCGGAGTTGCCGGGACTTTATCTCTAGCCATAGGAAGTCCTCTTTAGTGGATCACCCAGGAAATAGGAATGAAAGCGATACTGACAATTGTTATCAGGGTACAGAAAATAGCAATTCCTTTAAAGAGTTTTTCTGTTTTACGTTGGTTGCGAATACTGACAGGCATGAACCAACCCAATGCCGCACCAGCGATTGCGCCACCAAGATGGGCAGCATTATCTGCACCGACAATAAAACCGAAAATAAAAGCCATCACTGCCCACTGAAACATGAAATTTCGGCGCTGAATACCTATCCCACCACCAACGCGATGATAATAGCTGATAGAAAAACCAATCAAGCCAAAGATGGAACCAGATGCACCAACAACAACGGTCACAGGGTGCCAAAGCAAACCCGCCAAGGTGGCAACAAGGGCTGTGAAAATATACACAGTCAGCAAGCGGGAAGAACCAATCTCAGATTCCAGAAGCGGACCGACCTGGTAAAGGACAACCATATTAAAACCCAAGTGAATCAGCCCCCCGTGAGTAAAGGCATAGGTGATACAACGCCACCATTCACCACTGTCCAGAACCAGTGGCCAATATTGTGCCCCCCAGTGAACCAGCAGTCGTGGAGATGGGTGCAAAATGGCTTGCATGCCAAGACCAAGAACAGTGCCATGAAGAACCATCAGGGTGAAAAGAATGAGATTGGCATAAATAAGGATTTGTACGAGAGAGTTTCCGCGCAGTGATGATTTTAGAAAAAACTGCTGGCGGCGATATTGGGCATTCACGGTGAAGCTCCTGTTAAAGTGAGGATAAAGTCAAGGATCAGAATAACTCTTTTAGCCATCCGAGGGCAACAAAGGTCCCAATTGACGAACCTATAGAGGAAAAGAGAAAGACCAGCAGAACTCTTGCTAAACGGTTTTGCCACCATCCCTTGAATGTCATTAAATCTTCACCGACATGCTCCATATCCCTAACAGTTGGTGCAGCGACAAAAGATTGAACCAGCCCTGTGACAAATCCGGCACCAATGGTTGGATTAAGTGAGGTCAGGGGGGCAGCTACAAAAGCACTGAAAATGGTGATTGGATGCCCCAAGGCGAGTAAGGTTCCAAATGCGGAAAAAAGGCCATTGGCAAGAACCCAGGCGGTTGCTGCATTAGCGAGTTGATCACGATTGCCGAAAAAAAATCCCCCAATGAACAATGCGACAACAATCCCGGGAATCAACCAGGGAATTATTTTTGAAAAAGTTGTTTTGGGAGGAACAATGGATATTTCAGCAATAGTTTCGGGACTGATTTCATCACCTTGTAGTTTTCGGATAATTCCTGGAAGGTGTGCAGCTCCAACAACTGCGAGGATTTTTTCACCCGGTGCATTGCGGATGTGGTAGGCCATGTAGATGTCACGTTCATCAACAAGAATCTGCTTGACTGATGGCAATAATTTGCCCATTTCATCAAGCATACTTGAGAGGGTATCGTTTTCGCGTAATTTCGCAAGTTCCTCTTCGTTTAACTCCTGTTTTTCGAAAAGGCTACCAAACAGGGAAGCCATGACTTTCATCTTGTTCCAGAGACCGGTTTTCCTCCAGACTCGAAGCAGTGTGGTACGGATATTCCGATCCACTAACTCGACTTCCATCCCGCGTTCTTCTGCTGTCTGGGCTGCGGCTGCCAGTTCTGCCCCTGGTTTAACCCCGGTATGTAGGCCCATTCTTTTCTGGTAGGACGAGAGAGCGAGGTTCGTCAGTAGAAAAGGGATCTGTTTCTTTTTAATCACCTCTTTAAGGTTGAGGGATTCCCACCCTTTTTGATTGATGAGTGATTGGTAGCGTTGGTTGTCAAGTTCGACACAAACACAATCTGGGACAACCTCGTTAATAGTGCGAATAACTGTTTCAACCGAGTCCTGTGAAATATGCGCAGTACCAACGAGTACGATCTCTTTATCATCAATCTGCAGCCGAGTATAATCGCTGCTGATTGTCGGCAGTTCAGTCAATTTTTCCCTCCATAGGGCAATAGAAAGTAAATTTAGAAAATAGCACAGTAAAATGACTTCTCGCTACATTTTATG
>JAZBPC010000132.1:0-10941 GCA_036351455.1 Desulfuromusa sp. | reverse complement strand
TCGTCAATGATGAACTCCTGCGGGAGGATATGCATCACCTCACGATCCATCGGGATCGCAATGGCCTTAGCCGCATCAATCACCCGTTGCAAATCTTCACTGGTGACCTCACGATTTTTTATCGCTATCACCCCTTGAGAGTTCAAGCCCTTTATGTGCCCGCCGGCAATTCCTGCAAAGACCGATTTAATTTCACAACCGGCCATCAATTCGGCTTCTCTGATGGCCTTCTGGATAGCAGAGACTGTGCTTTCAATATTAATCACAACCCCTTTGCGCAACCCCTTTGATGGACTGGTTCCAATACCAACAACATCAAGGCCTTCTTCGGTCATATTGCCGACAATGCAACAGATTTTTGTCGTTCCGATATCGAGTCCAACAATTAAATTTTCAGTTCTTTTACTCATGACACCCCCTTGGTATCAGCTTTGGCCAATTTTATTCAGCCGTTCAATTCGTACAATCACCTTTTCATCAACATTCAGATCTATATAATCAAGTAGCTGCAACTTCGGCTGCAGTTGTGTATAGATTCGCTCCAATCTATCCAGTTTTTTACTGAATTCTGAGGAGCCAAGCTTGATCTTCACTCCACCTGCCAACGTAAATAACGATAAACTGCCATTTTCTTCGTGGTGTATTTCTGAAACCTGTTCCAAAGTAAACAGATGACGCTTCTTCAAATTTTCCAAAAGCCCAACTATCTGTCTTAAATCTTGAGCGTATTGTTGGTCATGACTCTGAGCTCGCTCATGATTAAATCCAGTAACAACAGGGAAATCCAGGCTATCTCCAGCCCCTAAAACCTTGAACACCTCCCCTTGCTTATCCAGGTAATAGAGGTATCCGAGATTAATAATTGCGACGGGTTGCCGCTCCTTCAAACTGATCACCACCTGCCGAGGAAATATTCTCTGCACCTGTGCTTCCTGCACCCAGGGGTTTTCCTCTATCTTGTGCCCAATCAATTCCAGATCAAGACTGAAGGTATTGATTCCAATCTCAATATCCGACAATTCCTCAACCTGCTGCTCCAAGAGCCGATGATTCCCCTGTACCGTTATTTGATTGACGCGGAACAGATCAGAAGCCAATAGCAGCTGGGTTACAAAAAAACCACCAATAGTAAACAGCCCCGCACTGAAAACAGCCACCCCTATACGCAACGTCCGGTGCAACAGCTTGCGCCAACTTATGGGCTTTCGCTGCTTTTTGCGTCGGTTCTGACGGGTCTTCTTGATATTTTTCTGCTTTTGTTTCAAATCACGCATGCTGCTCTCTTATTTATCCAGATCTGCGTCCAGCAAAATCATTTCAACCAATTGCGGGAAATCGATACCTGCAGCTTGTGCCGCTTTCGGCAACAAACTTGTTTCTGTCATACCCGGGACAGTATTGACCTCAATGCAAAAGAACTCACCTTCACGAAACATGAAATCAACCCGCGCCGCACCTCTGCAGCCAAGAGCCCGACACACTTTAACAGCTGCATTCTGTACCAGCTTATAGCTTTCAGCTGGGATCGGAGCCGGCAATAAATACTCTGTCGAACCGGAGGTATATTTTGCCTGGTAATCGTAAAATCCACTCTTGGGAACAATCTGAATTATGGGCAAAGCCACACCATTCACCACTGATACAGTGAGCTCAGCGCCATCAATAAATTCTTCAACAAGAACGGTACCATCCATCGCGGCAGCTGTTTCAATTCCCAAGCTCAACATATCGAGACTTTTAGCGATTGTAATACCGATGGTTGAGCCTTCGCGTGAAGGCTTAATCACCAGCGGTAAATCTTTGCAACGTTGCAGCAGATCATGAGTCGAATCACCTGGGCGCATAAAATCAAATCGGGGAGTTGGCAGCTGGTGATATTCCATTAACTGTTTAGTCATCACCTTATCAATCGCCATACTCGATGCCATCACACCACTATCGGTATAGGGTATTTGCATCATTTCCAACAAACCCTGAACCCGACCATCTTCACCAAAACGGCCATGAAGGGCGATGAAAGCTACCTCAATGCGAGCTTCCTGTAATTGTTGCGGCAGATTCTGCGTCACATCAATAGCAACAGCATCGTAACCAAGTTGTTGTAGAGCTTGCAGAGATGCCTTCCCCGTTTTTAAAGAGACTTCCCGTTCAGCTGACAAACCACCCAGCAGAACCCCAATTCTCTTTGTCAACATCTCTTCCCGTTGCATACAACTCATCCCTGAACAACTTTCTGACGCAGTTTTTCAGCCAGCGAGTCACAAACCTGATTAATGTTACCCGCTCCCAGAGTGACCACCATATCGCCTGGCTCAACGATTCCAGCGACAAACTCGGTCACCTCTTCAAGGGTTGAACGATATGTCACTGATTTATGTCCATGTTCGATGATTCCCTGCGCCAAAGCCTCCCCGGTCGCCCCCTCAATGGAGTCTTCTCCAGCTGCGTATACATCTGTAATGACCAACTGATCAGCTTGGTAGAAGGCCGTTAGAAAATCTTCGAACAGAGCTGCAGTCCGGCTGAACCGATGGGGCTGAAAAACTGCAATGACCCGCTTATTCCAACCACTTTTAGCGGCTCCCAAGGTTGCCTTGATTTCGGCAGGATGGTGGCCATAATCATCAATAATCATGATGTTGTTGATCTCATCCCGTAATTCAAAACGGCGATGGAGACCTCCAAAATTTCGAAATCCTCCGACAATAGTCTGAAATGGAATTTCAAGCTCATGAGCAACGGCAACCACCGACAAAGCATTCAGTACATTGTGCCGGCCAGGCATTCTGAAGGAGATCCGTCCCAACTCTTCACCTTGATAGAATGCGGTAAAGCTGGTACGACCCAGACGATGCTGAACATCTTCGGCATAAAAATCGGCCTGGCTACTGAATCCGTAAGTCGTAAACCGTTTTTTGACAGCCGGAAGGATATCCTGAATATTTCGATCATCCAGACAGAGAACTGCACGACCATAAAATGGAACTTTGTTGATAAAGTTAATAAAAATTTGTTTTATTTCATCAATTCCCGAGTAAAAGTCGAGGTGGTCAGCATCGATATTAGTGACCACAGCAATTGTTGGAGACAGATGCATAAAGGATCCGTCAGACTCATCCGCTTCGGCGACTAGAAATTTGCCCCGCCCCAATTTTGCATTTGAGCCAAACGCATCGAGCTTTCCCCCAATCACTGCCGTCGGATCAATTCCGGCATGGTGCAACACCACCGACATCATACTGGTCGTTGTAGTTTTCCCGTGCGTTCCGGCGATAGCAATCCCATATTTCATCCGCATCAGTTCAGCCAACATTTCTGCCCGTGGAATCACAGCAACATGCTGGCGCAATGCTTCAACAACCTCCGGGTTATCGGCTTTAACCGCCGTGGATGTCACCACCACATCGACTTCTGTTATATTTTCAGCACTGTGCCCAATGATAATCTCACCACCAAGCTCGGCCAGTCGTTTTGTTGTATCCGATTCACGCAAATCTGAGCCAGAAACCCGGTAACCTAGATTCAACAGCAGCTCGGCAATGCCACTCATACCAATGCCACCAATGCCAACAAAATGTATTTTTTTGATCCGACCGTACATTTATGCTCCCTCCATCTGTGACATTCCAAGTAATCGACGGCACTCGTCAAGAACCCGCCCTGCAGCCCCCGGAGCGCCAAGTGAACGACTCTGCGCTGCCATGGTTTCTAAGGCTTTCCGATTCTCCAGCAACTCTTTCACCATCGCTGCAAGACGCTCTGATGTTAATTCAGTTTGCGGTAACAGCTTTGCCGCTCCAGCTTTTTTTAGCGTCATTGCGTTAGCTGTCTGGTGATCCCCTGCTGCATGGGGAAAAGGGATTAAAATTGCTGCCCTCCCACAAGCGGTCAACTCTGCCAAGGTTGTTGCACCTGCTCGACAGATCACCAAACTCGCCTCCGAGTAAGCGGTCAACATATCGTCAATAAAAGGGACAACCTGATTCACATCAAAACCGGACTCCTGGTAAGCGCGCTGTACTTGATCAAAATCTTCCTCTCCGGTTTGGTGCAGAATTTCCGGTTTCTGAGTCCATTCATTCATCAATGGCAACATTTCTACGACGGCCTGATTGATCGCCCGGGCGCCAAGACTGCCGCCAAAGATCAAAAGCTTCCCGGGCTGGAGTATCTCTACAGCAATGCTATCCAGCCCCTTTCGCAATGGGTTTCCGGTTATGACAGTTTTTGCGCTGTTAAAACCTGTGGAACTGTCCGCAAAAGAGAGACAGATTAATTTAGCCCACCTCCCCAAAAGCCGATTACTTAGACCGGGGATCGCATTCTGCTCATGAATCAGATAAGGGATCCCTCTCATTTTTGCCATCAAAAGCACTGGGACTGAGGCATAACCACCAACGCCTAAAACCAAATCAGGCATAAAATCACGGATTATTCTATTTGCCTGAAACAGACTTTTAATTAATTTAGGCAGCAATTCCAGTTTTCCACGCCATCCCCGCCCAACAACTCCAACCATGTCGACTGTTGCCAGGGGCAACCCTAATTTTGGCAGTAACCGGCTTTCCAGACCACGCTCAGTTCCGATAAATTGCACCGCTGCCTCGTTATCCTGCTCAAGTAACAATTGCGCCAACGCAATTGCCGGGAAAAGATGCCCTCCGGTTCCACCACCGGCCAGCAACAGCCTCACTTTGCAGCCCCTTGTCCATTGGAAATATTCAGGAGAATTCCCACAGCAATAAGACTTACAACCAGGCTTGTCCCACCGTAAGAGACAAATGGCAAAGCCAGTCCCTTTGTCGGCAACAAACCCATGCAAACAGCCAGATTGACAAAAGCCTCCAACCCCAGCAGCAAACTCAATCCAAATGCCAGATTACGTCCGAAAGGTTCCGGACATTGCAAAGCAATGCGAATACCACAAAGAACCAACATTAGAAATAGGGCAGCGACAACGAGAACTCCAACCAAACCAAGCTCTTCACCGATAACAGAAAAAATGAAATCGGTGTGCGCTTCCGGCAGATAAAACAACTTTTGTTCTCCGATCCCCAATCCTTGCCCCAGCACCCCACCTTTGCCAAAAGCAACCATGCTTTGAATAATCTGAAATCCGGTATCGAAGGGGTCATCCCAAGGATCGAGAAAAGCCATAATACGGCGACGACGATAGTCAACCTGCATCACCAGAAAATAAACGACCGGCAATGTCATCAGGATTGTTGGCAGGATATAGCGCCAGCGGACTCCCGCGACAATCAACATCGAAAGAGCGACTCCTGCGATTATCATCGCGCTACCCAAGTCGGGCTGTTTCAACAACATCCCCAGCAACAAGGCAAGGACGATCATGTATGGCAGATACCCTTTTAGCAGCGAACGAACTTTTTCTTTCTTACGGGTCAGTGAATGCGCCAGATAAAGGACCAAAGTCAGTTTAACCAACTCGGCAGGTTGGACTGTCAGCCCAGGCAGACGTAACCAGCGCATGGCACCACCGACTCGAACACCTAAGCCAGGAATAAACAGTAATGCCATTAAGACAATGCTACCAAGTAGGGACACCACAGCTAACTTGCGCCAGTTTATATAATCAAAATAGGTGGCAACAGCCATCAGGACAAAACCAACCAAAGTATAAAACAGCTGCCGTTTCAGAAAATAGAAACCATCGTTAAACCTTTCAGCAGCCATGATCGCCGATGATGAATAGACCATCACCACCCCGATACAGGCCAGTGAAACCGTTAATAGTAGTAAAGTGGTATCAACATTTCTCCGCAGAGTCATAGCGTGCCCCCTTGTTCTGGGAGCTGCTGTACCAGACGTTCAAACTCATTGCCACGTACCTGAAAATTCAGGAACATATCAAAGCTGGAACAGGCAGGAGAGAGCAACACGCTTCCGCCAGGCTTGGTAATAGCGTAAGCTTGCTGAACAGCTACATTCAGGTCTGCAGCCATACGGATTTCGCAGCTTCCTGACAGAGCAGCTGCCATCTTTGGCGCAGCCTCACCAATCAAAACCAGACAACCCACCTTCTGTTCCAACAAAGGTCTCAGGATAGAATAATCACCACCCTTGTCCTTACCACCAGCGATCAGAGTCACTCCTGAGGAGAATCCAGCCAGACTTTTCATTACACTGCCGACATTGGTCCCTTTTGAGTCGTTATACCAATTCACTCCGTTTAAATGCCGCACCAGCTGCATCCGGTGCTCAAGTCCAGTAAATGAGCAGACCGCATTCCAGGCCAACTCTGCCGGGCACCCTTGAAGCAGAGCCGGAATCATTGCCGCCATTGCATTTTCAATATTGTGCTCACCTGAAAGTTGCAAATCTGACAAGGGCAATTGAATGTCAGCTCCAGCCCAGTTCCAGACCAGTTTATCGCCAAGCCGTACCATCCCATCAACCAACCGTCCCCGAGATGAAAACCATACTTTGGTAGCTTGCAGATCTGCTGTAAGCCGACACACTTCCGCATCATCGGCATTTAGAACAACAAAGTCTGCTTTTGTCATATTTCGAAACAATTCCATCTTGGCTTGATAATAACTCTGCAGATCGGGGTAACGATCAAGATGATCGGAGCTCAAATTGAGAAGCATGCCAATTGCAGGATGAAATTGATCGATAGTTTCCAATTGAAATGACGAGAGCTCAACAACCACACCATCGATTTCAGCTGAACAGGCTTCCACTAAAGGTGTACCCAGATTGCCCCCAACAAAAACGTTTTTCCCCCAGTCCTGCATAATTCTGCCAATCAGACTGGTTGTTGTTGATTTTCCGTTGGTGCCGGTGACACCTATGATTGGCACAGTAATTTCCCGCGCTGCAATTTCAATTTCCCCAAGCAAGGGAATCCCACATGATGCCGCCCTCCGCAGTGGTTCACAATCGAGAGGAACACCGGGACTGACCGCAATCAAATCCGCCTGTTCGAACAACTCCAGATTGTGTCCGCCCAGGTCAAGTCGCAACGGCAACCCATTTAACGACTCAATATGGGTGATTTGCTCCCGTTTGCGCATATCAGATAAGGCAACAGTCGCCCCTCGCTGAAGAAAATAGTGCACCAGTGACAGTCCGCTTTGCCCCGCGCCAATAACAACAATTTTTTTATCGCTGTAATTAATTTTCATCGCAATTTCAACGTTGATAGGGCAATAAGTGCCAGGACAATACTGATAATCCAAAAACGGACAATAATCTTGGGCTCAGCCCACCCTTTTAATTCAAAATGGTGATGGATCGGAGCCATTCGAAAAACCCTGCGCCCCCAGTAACGGAATGAAACAACCTGGACAATAACTGAAAGGGCTTCAATGACGAATATTCCACCGACAATGACGAGAACAAATTCATTCTTAGTAATCACAGCAATGGTTCCCAGCGCTCCACCAAGAGACAAACTGCCCACATCTCCCATAAAAACTTGAGCGGGATAAGTGTTAAACCACAAAAAACCGAGTCCTGCACCAACCATTGCGCCACAAAGGATCGCCAATTCACCCGCGCCCTGAATCCCGGTAATCTGCAAATAATCCGCAAGTTTTGCATTTCCGACCAGATAGGCCAGCAACAGAAAAGTTCCAGCGGCTATAATCATCGGTCCGATGGCCAGACCATCAAGGCCATCGGTCAGATTTACTGCATTACTCGCGCCCACCATTACCAGGACAGCAAAAGGAATATAAAAAACCCCAATATCAGGATTAAAGTTTTTAAAAAATGGAAAACTCAGATGGGTGTCAAAACCTCCACTTTGATAGAGCAGTAATGATGCAGCTAAAGCAATCAGGATTTGCCAGAACATCTTCTGCCGTGCAGAAATACCATCGCTGTTTTTGCGCACAACTTTGAGATAATCATCGATAAAGCCGATAGCACCGTAGCCAAATATCACCAACAAAGTGACCCAGATATAAAGGTTGGTCAAATCAGCCCAAAGGAGTGTCGGCAGGATGATCGCTAATAGAATCAAAGCTCCGCCCATCGTCGGAGTGCCCTCTTTCACGAAATGAGATTCTGGACCAACTTTACGAATTGTCTGGCCGATCTGCATCCGTTGCAATGTCTCTATAAGCCAGGGGCCAAGAATAAAAGAGATCAACAGGGCGGTGATGGTCGCGTAAATGGTACGGAAAGTAATGTAGCGAAATACATACAATACCGAATATTCTGTATGGAGAGGATATAAGAGGTGATATAGCACCTGCTAGATTCCTTTCTTTCCATTTAAAGGGGTTGTCGCTGTGGCCTTTAAAGCTTCCGCCAATTGTTCCAGATGCACTCCCCGAGACCCTTTGATCAAAATTTTGTCACCTGGCCGCTGTTGCTTCTGTAAGTATTCAATCGCAGCCGCAGCATCTGCCAATTCAACCATATGTCCAGGAGTCATCCCGGCCGTTTCTGCCCCACGGCGAATATCAGCAGAAAACTTTCCGATGCCAAGCAACAACTCGGCAACACCGGCAGCTTTAGCTCCCAAGTCTTCATGCATTTTTGCCGATTTTTCACCCAGCTCGAGCATGTCACCCAATACGGCAACACGCCTCCCCTGCCCCGGCAATATTGTCAAAACATCGAGAGCTGCTGATGCTGAAAGGGGGTTCGAATTATAGCTGTCATCAAGTAACAAGCCACCACAAGGAAGAGGGGATAGGTTCATTCGCCCAGGAATTGCTATAAATTGAGCCAACCCGGCAGCAATTTCTGCTAAGGGGACATTTAACTCAATCGCTGCTGCAGCGGCAGCCAGAGCATTTGCGACATTGTGTCTTCCGGGAAGTGACAGTTGCGCTCGAGTTCGTTGCCCGGAAAACAACAGATCAAACTGAATCCCAAGGGCATTTTCTTCTATGTTTTCGGCACGAACTTCAGCTTTTGTCGACACTCCGTAGGTCAACTTTTTAACCCCATTGGCTACCGGCAATCGTGCCACCCTTGGATCATCAAGATTCAGGATCGCAGTGCCTCCCTGCAAACCGGCGTAGAGTTCTCCCTTTGCCCTTGACACGCCATCGAGCCCCTGCAATGTTTCCAAATGTGCCGCCCCGATATTGGTAATGATCCCAATTGTAGGTTGAGCAATTTCTGTCAGACGTTCGATTTCCCCCAGAGCACTGGTCCCCATTTCCAAAACCGCCCACTGATGTTCTTTCTCCAGACGAAATAATGTTAACGGTAAACCAATCAGATTGTTAAAGTTGCCTGCTGTTTTTAATCCTGGTGCGACGCGTGAAAGAATGGTCGCCAGCATTTCCTTGGTCGTGGTTTTCCCGACCGAGCCGGTAATAGCTACGAGGGGCCCATTCAGCTGCAAGCGGTAAGCTGCAGCGATATCACCAAGAGCGCGAAGAGTATCAGCAACCCGCACAACCGGAACACTCAGACCGGCAACAACCTCTTCGCTCAGACAAGCTGCGGCTCCATTTTTTACCGCCTGACTGAGGTAGTCATGGCCATCAAAACGTTCGCCCCGTAAAGGGACAAATAGTGACCCTGGGATCAGATTACGACTGTCCGTCGAGATTCCACTGAGTTGGCAGTTGATTTTTCTTCCAGAAAAATCGCCGTCAGTAATACGAGCAATGCGTTCCAGATCAAACATGATCGGCTGCTCCTGTGTCTCGCCCGGCACCATCCTGGGCGTTGACTTTGTTCAGAACTCGAAACAACTCTTCCCGGTCATCAAAGTGGATTTTTTTAGTCCCGATAACCTGATAATCTTCATGTCCCTTTCCAGCAACTAACAAAACATCTCCAGACTCGACCAAACGACCAGCAAACTCGATCGCGGCTCGACGATCTGGAATCACAATATACCCATCTTCAACTGCAGCCTGATTTTCATTCAGTTCTTTGCTACCAGCAGCTGCAGCACCACCACGGACCTGTTCCAAAATTTCAAGGGGATCTTCGGTCCTTGGATTATCTGAGGTAAAAATTGACAGATTGGAATAATCAACTGCGACTGCCGCCATCAGCGGTCGCTTCCCTTTGTCCCGATCGCCACCGCAGCCAACCACAGTTAATAGACGCTTGGGATCGAGTTTTGATAATGTTTTCAGCGCCTGCTCCAGCGCTCCTGGAGTATGGGAATAATCAACCAGGGCCAAAACGCCTTTGTCGTTTTCAACCTTTTCAACCCGCCCTGGCACCTGGGGTGCCTTGGAAATCCCTATGGAGATCGCTTCATTGCTGACCCCAAGCTGCTGTGCCGTGGCGACAGCTCCCAGCAGATTACTAACATTAAAATCACCAATCATCCCGCTTTCAATAACAACATCGCCGTGCTTTGTTGCAAAGGTTCCATAGATTCGTTCGCGACCAACCGTAATGTCTCGGGGGTAAACATCAGCCCGGTCATCTAATCCGAATGAAATCCAATTTTGGTTTTCCTGCAGCAGCCGAGCACCCCAGGCATCTTCTCGATTGATAACCGCAATGCTGGTGTCTAACAATTCAGTAAAGAGCCGCTTTTTGCTGGCAAAGTAACGCTCAAAGGTTTCATGATAATCAAGGTGATCCTGAGTCAGATTGGTAAATATCGCCGCATCAAATTTGATCCCGTCGACGCGATGCTGTTCCAGTGCATGTGAAGAAGCCTCAAGGATCAAGACATCAGAGCCCTGCTGACGGAATTCGGCCATCATCCGCAACAAATCAAGGGATTCAGGTGTTGTTATTGATGCTTCATAGCACACATCACCAAACCGACATTCGATTGTCCCGAATATTGCAGGCGAATAGCCAGCCTGCTTAAAAATAGCTTCAAGCAAATAGGTCGTAGTCGTTTTTCCATTGGTTCCTGTGACACCGATCACCGGAACACCCACGGTCGGATGACCATAAAACTCAGCAGCAACAACAGCCATGGCTTGACGGGCATTAGTGACCTTGATATAGCAGACATTTTCCACACAGGTT
>JAZBPC010000131.1:0-10255 GCA_036351455.1 Desulfuromusa sp. | reverse complement strand
TTTCATCAAATGAGCCCTTCACCCCTCGGACACACAATCTTTTCCCATGAGAACAGCAGAAATAAAATTTATTCTATTTTTTCAGAAGTTTACTTCAGTAAGAATCAGATCTCACATACGACTACAGATAATTATTAAAGTCAAATAATTTTATCCACTATCGGGAGGATTAAGAAAGGGAGAAGGATATGAGCTTTTCGCGAATGAATATATATAACACCTACAACAATTCACAGAGGTCAAAACAGGTGATCTGGAGTGGCAGCGATATCGTCACGCAGATGAAATAATCATCGATAAAGGGTTAATGCAGACGATTGAAACTCCTTGTTAATAGGGTCAATAAAGGTTTGATCTTAATAAAATTGATCCCTTATAACACCCATTTTCAACATCACTCAGCCGGACGACGGATATGAATCTCTCGCGCAAGGGAATCATCAACGGCGAACTGAGAATTACCAACCTTGAAAATATAACTTGGAAACTTTTGTACCAAATGCAGTTGGCTTCCAGGCAGAACGCCCATGCTCATCAACTTCTGCATTTTTTTATCATCGCTTGCAGCCAGATAAGCTATTTCTCCGGATTCCCCGGGTTTAAGCTCTGTCAAAGCAACAATACCTGGTTCTCCCTGCTCACGCGCTTTAATACAACATTCACCGGGAGGAATAGGATTGCCATGGGGACAGGTGGTGGGATGATTCAGTAAAGTGCAGAGTTTAGTATCAACACCCTGACGCAGCAGATGCTCGAATTCACATGCTTGATCATTCCCTTCTTCACCAGCGATACCAAGGATATCCATGGTTAAACGTTCAGCTAAACGGTGTCGTCGGACGGTCATCTGTGCTTCGGGACGGCCTTCTTTACGCAAACAAACACGATCACCCCTGAATTCGACATAAGAACGTTGGATTAATTCCAGTAGTTCTTCAGAATCACGCTCCACTTTAAGAGAAGTCAACAGACATCCAACGTTATCGCCCTCAACAGTCATCACCCAAAGGGACTCAAGAATTTCTTCCGCTTTTTCTGAAAGCCTATCCATAGCTATTTATCCTTTTCTTTCTTCTGCAAAAAACGACCTAAAAATTTTCCGGGAGCAGGATTTGTGTAACCACAATGGGGGCAATGAATCTTGCGACAGCCGCCCGGACACTGACCACAACTTTTTTGACCTTCGGGGACTCCGACAACTTCATCAATCTCTTTGTGACAAAACCCGCAGATCACGACAACAAACCCGTGGCTAAAAGAAGCTTGTTCAGAAACCAACCAGACGAAAATGCCGTCACCGTGACAAAAACGAAAATAATGGCAGCAACCTTGATACCGCGCTCTTTAATCATCACCAGAAATTGGGCAACACATGGGACAAACAGGGTTAGGGTAACCGCTGCAACGGTTAATTGTGCAACGCTCAACAAGCCAGAGGATTGTAAATCATAAAGACCCGCGGCACCAAAATCACGACGGAAAAAACCAAACACAAATGCAGTTGTGACCTCCACGGGTAGTCCGATGGCTTTCACCACTGGAGAGAAGGCATCAATGACACCCGTCAGTGTTCCCGTCATTTTTCCAGCCCAGAGAACGACTGATGCAAATAAAAACAGCGGGAGAATTTCGACAAAATAACTTTGCATCCGGGTCAGGGTCTTCACCATAACATTACGCAATTGAGGTAATCTTAAAGGGGGAATCTCCATGTAAAAAACAGGGCTTTCACCGGGCAATATTTTTGCTGCTAAAAAACCTATCACTAAAAACAGTATCGTTAGGAAAACTGTCCAAACCAGTAGCGCATTGGGTGTTGCTGACAACAACCCCAGGATGACTCCCAATTGCGCACTACAAGGTATTGCCAGCGCAAGAAGCATGGTCGCTATAATTCTTTCCCGTCTTGATTCCAGTGTTCGGGTCACCAATGTCGCCATGGTGTCGCAACCAAATCCAAGAACAATAGGAATAACGGCACGACCCGACAAGCCAATTTTTTTAAATAAAAGGTCAACCAGCAAAGCCAGACGGGGAAAATATCCCGTATCTTCCAGAAGTGAAAAAACCAGAAAAAACGTGCCAACTATCGGCAAAACCAGAGCGACTGCATATCGAATCCCTAATGTCCAAACACCGTATTCACCGGCTACCAGTTCAAATAGCCAATGAGCCGTCAGATATTTCTCTGCCAAATGAACAACCGGTGGATTGACATAATTCTCAAACAGATTTCCTTCAAGAAAATCAACCAGAGTTCCAGCGCCAAAACCGCCGACAAATTTGTAGAGACCAAGATAGACAACCAACAGCAAGATTGGAGCTCCGGTCCAGGGATTCATCATCCAGCGAGAAAGTTTTTCAGCAAAAGATTCTGTTTCATCAACTAATTGTGTTACCACGCCATTTAGCATCTTTTTACAGACTTTTCTCCGCTCTAAACTAATCTGCAGATGTAGATCAGCTCTTCTACGGAAAGAAATTTCACGGATGGCTTCGGTGAGTTGATCATGATTACTTTCAGGCTCTTTGTCTGTAAGCAATTGTTGAATGTCTTCATCCTTCTGCATAAGCAGAATACTTGTCGCCCGCTTGCTAAGACGATAATCACCACTGATAAGCTTAACAATTTGATAAATATCCTGTTCCAGATCTGGAGCATAAACAAACGGCTTGTAAGGAACCATGGCATATTCAGAAATTTCCTGACGCAATGCATCCAGACCAATTTTTCGTTTCATCTCAGCCGCGATGACCGGAATTCCCAGATTTTTTTGCAGCAGTTTGAGATCAATCTCCATTCCCAATCGCCTCGCCTCATCCATAATATTGACCACGAGGATAACCGGCAAGCCGGCTTCAATCAGCTGTAAAGTCATCGGCAACATACGCTCAAGGTTCCGGGCATCAATAACATGTATGACCGCATGAGGATCTTCAGTGAGAAGAATTTTACGCGCCACCCGCTCCTCTTCTGTGATCGGCATCATCGAATACATACCCGGGGTATCCAGTATTTCAAAGCGGTGATTCGCGATTGAACAATGGCCCCGCGAGACTTCGACTGAAGTTCCCGGATAATTTGACACTGTGGTATAGGCTCCGGTGAGAGCATTAAAAACAACACTCTTACCGACATTTGGATTACCGACCAGAACCACTTTAGGAGAAGGAGTTTGCGTATCTGACATAAAACCGTAAACCTTTAATAAGCGAAGGTGTTAGTGATTGGAACTTTTCATAGCGCACTTCGAACAAAGACCATAGAGTTCATGGCGATGTCTTACAATGGTAAATTCATACTGCTCTGCCACTTGGTGCTGAAGTTTTTCGATCTGCGGCTCTGTGAATTCAACAATCAAGCCGCAATTTGTACAAACGAGATGATCATGATGCTGATCAATATTTAAAGGTTCAAAACGCGTCTGGCCATCACCAAAATCAAGCTCGATAGCAATTCCACATTCAGCAAATAACTTTAAAGTTCGATATACAGTCGCATAACCAATCTTGGGATGGTCTTTACGTAATTTCAGATAAAGTTCTTCCGTAGAATAGTGAGCTTTTGAGCCGAGAAATGTTTCAAGAATTCTCATTCTCTGGCTGGTATTTTTAAGCCCTTGACTGCGCACATATTCATTAAAGACGGCAATCTTGTCCATTCCGGGAGCCTCCATCAGCGATTTTGAAAATGACATTCAGAAACTAATAGATGGGAAGGGAAAGATCAAGGATTTTCTACCAAAAAAAGAAGATAAAAAAATCAGTCTAGAGTTGACGGGAAAAATTGGTACAAAAACCGGCAAGACCACCCAGGGCTATAAAGACGACAGAGAATCCGGAAATAAATACCAGCGAATGAAAAACCACTGCCCTGCGAGCCTGAGAACCAGCATCAGCCTGCTTTAACTGCGCAAAAGAGAGTCCAGAAATATAGGTCAGATATAATGGAATCAATGGCAGGACGCAGGGAGAAAAAAAGGAAAGGAGCCCTGCTAAAAAGGCAATCCAGACGATAACGTCAGTTCCAACGGCCACATCAATACCTAGTGTCGTGTCATGCATAAACTGTTGCATCTTGCTTGGTCTTTCACACATCAACCGCGTTGCGACTTTCGCTGTATAGCTATGGCTATGCACCGAAAGCCACGCCTTGTTGATACGCAAAATCCCGGCGCAATTTTGCGACATTCCATGCATGACGCGACACTAGGGGTTATCAACCTTTTAGAAGAAAATTTATAACTTCAAAAGTTGGCCCTGACAACCAGTTGCGACCACCAATAATTTTTTCAATCACAACGCCGTTGCGATCAATAATAAAGCTTTCCGGGAAGCGAAAAACGCCATAAGTATTCTGGGCAACATTTTCACTATCTAGCAGTATCGGAAAGCTGTAAGACCTTTTTTGCAGAAATTGAGTGACAGCTTCTTTGCCATTTTCTTCAACATTAACCGCCAGCATAACCAGCCCCTGACTTTCCAGGTCACGGTAGAGTTGCTCCATAGAGGGCATCTCTTCGCGGCAAGGAGGACACCAGGTTGCCCAGAAATTGAGGATAACCACTTTCCCCCGAAATTGTGACAGAGTCACGTTCTGCCCCTGCATATCTGTCAAAGTAAAATCCGGTGCGGTTTGACCCACCAGTCCCCCTTTGGCGACCGGTTTTTCTGACGATGAATTATTGCAACCAGCGAACAAAAGAACGATAAGAAGTAACACAATTCCAAGTTTCAATATTTTAAATTGTTCCATTTTTATTCCTTTAGGGGAGCTGTATCAAATAACCGACACTATCTCTAACGACTGTAAAGGTCAGGGGTAGACGCCCCAGACGATACTCTATAGATTGTTTATATTCAGCAAGAGTTCCAACGTTGACATCATCAACTTTAACAATTTGATCACCGCGTTGCAGTCCGACTTTGTCAGCCGCAGATCCGGCAATAACCTTACCTACATAGACGCCAGATTTCTGCTGCTGGAGTTCAAAACCAAAAACCCGGCGAGTATAAGACAACTCGTAATCAATGGGCAATGGTTCTAACTCAAGTGTCTTTGTCAGCTGTTTCACGCCACGCAATAATGTAATGTCAAGACTGTCTCCTGGTGTATATGTTTGCAACAAGGAATGATACTGCTCAGGCGAAGAGACAGGGATATTATCAATCTTCAAAATAACATCAGCCACTAAAAGGCCGTATTTTGCAGCTGGCGATTTGAATTGAACTTCTTCAACCAAAACACCCCCGTCACCATAAGATCTGACAAAAGAGGAACTGACACTCCCAACAACTGCCCCCAGGAACCCGCGTCGAACCCGACCATGATCAATCAGATCGCCAAGTACACGTTTAGCCGTATCAATTGGAATCGAAAAACCTATTCCCTGAGCTTGTCTAGCAATAGCAGTATTGATACCAATCAAATCACCATTGATATTGATCAGAGGACCACCAGAATTCCCTGGATTAATCAATGCGTCTGACTGAATAAAAACCGACGAATTGTGTTGATCAATCTGAATGCGTCGTTTCACAGAGCTGATAATTCCAGTCGTGATCGAGTGTCCCAAACCAAGAGGGTTGCCAATAGCGATAATTGTTTCCCCCAACAACAAATCATCGGATCGGGCTGGAGTTAAAAAGGGATAATTCCCCGATTTGCTTATCTTCAAAATGGCTAAATCGATCCGACTATCTTTACCGATAAGCTCGGCTTCAAGCTCAGGCTGATTATCCGATAGCGCGATAAAGATTTTAGAAGCTTTCTCGACGACATGGGCGTTCGTCAGTATGTGTCCATCGGCATCGATAATAACACCAGACCCAAGGGATTGGGTTTTATAACTACGTTGAGGTAACATATCCTGAAAAAACTGTTCAAAGATTGAATCCCCAAAACCAAAGAAGGGACTGCTACGCCGTTGCACCAGTTTTTCAGTACGGATATTCACAACGGCCGCGCGCGCTTTCGCCACTGCATCAACGATCGGCGTCCGCCTTTCTGCGGCCATACAGCTCTGAGAAAAGAGAGTTAAAAAGATCAATAGAAATAAAATCTGACGCATAACCGTGAGGTATCTCATCTTACCCTTCAATAGCTATTCTTATTTCGACTGGAGAGTTGTTCATAGCCAGAAAAAGTCACAAAGCCGGAGACCCCAGGATGAAAATTTAAAAAACCAGCGTCTTCATATCCGTAATAAATATTCTACACAAATCGATCATCGGTGTCGACAGCATGAACTCAAATCAGCAAGTCGGCAAACTCCAAAGAATTGTAATATGACCTTCTGGAAAAGAGAAAATTCACTGTCAATAGAATGGACAGATAGTCATAACTAGGCTATTCTTCTTGAACTTTTTTGGAGCCAACATGCAGCCGTTTATTGAAACCCTCTCAATAGTCCTACCAATATTTATTGTCATTGGGTTAGGAACATTACTGAAACAGCTTCAACTTTTCAATGAAGCGTTTGTTCAGCAGACTAATCGGCTGGTTTACGTTGTTTTTCTACCTTTGCTCCTTTTTTATAAAATTGCCAAAGCTGATTTTTCCAGTTTTTTTAATGCCCCACTGGTCATCGGCTCATCTCTTGTTATCGTTATTGCTTTTTCTCTTACTTACTTTTATACCGGAAAACGACAATATCCCGCAGCCATTCGGGGCAGCTTCTGCCAGGGGGCATTCCGGGGGAATCTGGCCTATATTGGATTAGCAATTTGCTTGAATGCCTACGGGGAAGCGGGATTAACCAAAGCCGGCATCCTGATGGGCTTTTTAGTCCCAGTATTGAATCTGTTTGCAATTCTGGCACTACTTTTACCTCATCATGGTAAAAGTGAAGGGGAAACTCCTAATTTGCTTGTACAAACTCTTCTTAATCCACTGATTATTGCTTCTTTTCTTGGGATTATCTGGAGTTACTGGAGTCTCCCCGTTCCTTTGATCATTGACCGTTCTCTAAAGATTACAGCTGGATTAGCTTTACCTTTGGCCCTTCTGGCCATCGGCGGAAGTTTTTCACTGGAACGGCTCAAGGGTGACCTGAAGCTCGCAGGAGCAGCAACTCTTGTAAAGCTTGTGTTGCTCCCTTTATTTGCCCTGACCTTACTTGTTCCACTGGGTGTCACAGGCGCAGATCTCGGGATTGGGATTTTAATAGCAGGAACACCCGCAGCAACAGCAACTTATATCATGGCTCAACAAATGAAAGGGGATGCCGACCTGGCTGGATCAATCGTAATGTTGTCCACTTTGGCATCGGCCTTCAGTTATACAATTATCCTACTCATCTTTAAAAGTTCCGGACTGTTATAGTCCTGGAAATGCAGGCACCAGCATGAGAGATCATTATACCCCTTTTGATATCGGGAGTCGGTTTACCGTTGTCCCTGCAGCCAATGTTCCCGTTTCAAAAAATCGAATCCCACTGATTATGGATCGAGGTGCATTCGGATCAGGAGAACATGAAACCACTCAAAGTTGTCTGGAAATCCTGGAAACTCTTCCTGCAAGAGACAATCTGAAAATTCTTGACCTTGGAAGTGGTACAGCGATTTTAACCATTGCGACACTCTTATTGAACTCAGGTCATGCATGGTGCATTGATATTGAACAGTGTGCTGTCGACAGCGGAAAAAGGAACTCCGAATACAACGGAGTTGATGAAAATATCACCCATATCTGCGGAACTCTGGATCATCTGCAAGAAAATAATTTCAACCTTATTCTTGCCAATATTTATGGTGATATTCTCCTGGATGTCGCGGAAGATCTGGTCAATAAGGCAGAATCAGGGGCGCTATTGCTCCTCTCCGGGATACTCTGGGAATATAATTTCGATGTGCGGCAAAAATATCAGAAGCTTGGCTGTAAATTGATCAAAAATCAATTACTGACTGAATTCAGTACCATATTAATGCAAAAAAGTTAGTTGGTTTCCGGTTGCAAATTAGTTGATATCGTGCCAGAAAATCGTTTGATTACGTCCCTTTTCTTTAGCTCGATAAAGAGCCTGATCTGCATAATTAAATAGTTTTTCCTTGTTGTCTGTGTCCTGGGGAAATGCTGCTACCCCTGCTGAAATCGTCACTGAAACATTTTTTCCCTGAGAAGAAAGACCAAGATGCTGCACACTTTCACGGATCCGCTCTGCAACATCAAAAGCACCCTGCCGCCCGGTATCTTCCAATAATATTGCAAATTCCTCCCCGCCGATCCTGGCAGCGAGATCCCCGCTTCGGACGAAATCTTTGAGTTGTTTTGCGACCTGTTGAATAACCTTATCTCCAAAAGGATGACCATAAATATCGTTGACTTGCTTAAAAAGATCGATATCACAAATAACCAGACTGAATGATCCGTTGCGACGGCATGCACGTTCATACATGGAGGTAAATGCACGATTAAAAGCACGACGGTTAGCTATTCCAGTGAGAGGATCAGTTATCGCGAGTAACTGAATTTTTTCATGGGAACGGGCCAGGTCAATCTTGATTGCCACCTGTGCAGCGATCATTTCTATCATCTCACGATAATTTCGTGTCAGCAGATTCTTATCTTCTGCAGCAAGAATCAAAACTCCAGAAACAGGGCTATCCTCTTGTAGTAAAGGGACAACCAGAACAGACTTATACCGATCAAACAATTTCAGACCATTAATGATTGGAGCACGACTATTATAAGAAGTGTTTTCAGGCAGAATTCTTCGGTACTTAACAACCTGGCCGACCAGTGAATCCTCCAATAAAAAAAGTCTATTTGTTTTTTTAATCGGGTCGTCCCCGGAAAGGTAACAGAGTTCATGATGCTCATCATGAATTAAACTTACAGCAAAAACATCCATAGAAACAATCAGACCTAAAGCCTGATTAGCTGCTCTATAGACCGATTCAAGATCGAGTGCGGAATTTAATGTTCTAAGCCCTTCAAAAACAAGCTGTAGAGTTTTCCGTTCAACATCAGTAAAAAGGAGATCACGTGAAAGGGCCAAAGTTCTCATAATTTGATCACCACACGCTGAGATCAGTGTTCTCTCTGCTGGGGACCAAGTTTCTGTAGAAAGACGATCAATACACAAAATCCCGTAATCTCCAGTTTTGTTCTGCCCAATCGTCCCTCCGGGCAAAGTGCAAGCAAAAAAGCTTCCTACAGGGGTAGAGCGTGAGTAGTAAGGGATGGCTGGGGAGTTGGGTTGATATGGTGCCAACGAAATTTCTGTGCACTCCTTCAGTGCCCCGATGACCCCTGAGCCAAGTGGAAAAGTGTTTTTGACACAATCGTTGACATGAGTGGATATCGCATAGATCGATATTTCTTCACTCCCGGGACCCGACCAAAAAAGGACAACAGAGGTTGCTCCTAGGGCAGATTGTAATATATGGAGCTGATTATTAACACCTTCGCAGAACTTGTGGACGACATGCAGGCGATCATCAGAAAGCAGTTCACTATTTTTCACCAGATAAAACGGTAACGCCTTAATAACATCTTTTTCGGGAATTTGCTTATCCGTGTGACCAACAAGTCTGGCAAACCAATTTGTCATCTCTCAACTCATAACAAAAAAAGGGTGGATCAAAATGATCCACCCTTTATAACAAATTATCAAAATTTCAGACCAGACATTTATGCATCCGTGGAGCTTGGCACCAATGACTTCAGGTACTCGCGGTTAAGTTTGGCAATAAACTTAACACTAATACCTTTTGGACATGCTGCCTCACACTCATAGTGGTTGGTACAGTTACCAAAACCCTCATCAAGAATTGCCTGCGTCATAGCCTGAACACGCTTTCTTGCTTCCGGCTTCCCTTGTGGCAAAGCAGCCAACTGGGCAACTTTAGCACTGGTAAAGAGCATTGCTGAGCTATTTGGACATGCTGCAATACAAGCACCACAACCGATACATTCAGCAGCATCCATAGCATAATCTGCGGTAGGCTTGGGAACCAATAAGGCATTGGCATCAGCAACACCACCGGTGTGGCAAGAAACATAGCCACCAGCCTGCATAATTACGTCAAGAGAGGAACGATCAACAATCAAGTCTTTTTGAACCGGGAAAGCTTTGGCTCTCCATGGCTCGATAAAGATTTCATCGCCATCGTTGTACTGACGCATATGCAACTGGCAAACAGTGGTCTCCTCCTGTTTTCCATGAGGCCGCCCATTGATGACCTGTGAACACATGCCGCAGATACCTTCACGACAATCGTGATCGAAAGCAATCGGATCCTTACCGGTCTT